>JAFXEX010000011.1 GCA_017520825.1 Clostridia bacterium
ATTGCTAACAAATCAGCATAAAACGGCTTATTCATGCGGTTACTCTCACCCTTGGTAAGGATGAGGTCACCAGTTCGACTCTGGTTATCAGCTCCAAAGGGCAAAAGGTCATCAAGTGATGACCTTTATTTTTTTTAATTAAAAGCGTGTCTTTTGGGTGAAAAGCGAAAATGAAAGGCTTTTTAATTCTTTACATTGTTTCTCCCAAAAGCAAAGCGCAAACACACAACACGAGTGTTACAAGCTTTTTAAGGTAGAAAGTTTTGCTTTCTTCCATCTGTGAAAATTTCATTTTCTTCGCCCCTCCCTCGCACTGCCGTACATTTGTACGGCGACGGCTTCGGGATTGACGATTTTCCCTCCAAAACTCACACTTTTGTGGCGTGTCTTTTGGAGTAAAACAAAAAATTATATTATGGGAAGCAATCGTATGAAAAAAGGTCTTATACTTGAAGGTGGTGCAATGCGTGGTCTTTTCACGGCAGGCGTTATGGACGTGCTGATGGAAAACGGCGTGGTTTTTGACGGCGCAGTAGGTGTTTCTGCAGGCGCAGCCTTCGGTTGTAACTACAAATCGGGACAAATCGGAAGAGTGCTTCGCTATAATATGCGTTTTTGCAGGGACAAGAGATATTGTGGACTCTATTCCCTTATCAAGGACGGCAATATCTACAGTTCACAGTTTTGTTACGGCGAGGTCCCCTTGAAGCACGACGTATTTGACTTTGAAGCATATAAGAACAACCCCATGGAATTTTACGTGGTATGCACCGACGTGGAAACGGGTGAGGCAGTATATAAAAAATATGAGTATCCCAACGACAGTGGCTTTGATTGGATAAGAGCCTCGGCTTCAATGCCCCTTGTGTCACAGGTAGTTGAAATTGACGGACAGAAGCTTCTTGACGGAGGAATAGCCGACTCAATCCCGTTGCGCTTTTTTGAGGGCTTGGGCTATGAAAAGAATATAGTCGTTCTCACTCAGCCAAAGGACTACCGTAAAAAGAAAAACCGTGCGCTTCCTCTCATAAAAATGAAATATAAGAAATTCCCCAAATTCGTTGAAGCAATGGCTAACCGTCATAATATGTACAACGATACCCTTGATTATATTGCGCAAAAGGAAAAAAGGGGAGAAATTATCGTTATTCGTCCACCCGAAAAGCTTAACGTGGGTAAGATTGAAAAGGACCCCGAAAAGCTGAAGACGGCATACGAAATCGGCAGAAGTGTCGCCCTTGAAAACCTTGAAGGAATAAAGAAATATTTACAGTAATACAAAAAAGAGTTGCTATGCGTTGTGTCCATACGGATACAACGCAGCGATATAAATCCCTTGGGGATTTGCGATATACTCAAAAGTGCGATATAAGGCTACGCCTTGCGATATGTCCTTCAGACGAGAGATGGATTTATATTATATCGCGTTTGGCTAATGGCAAACATATCGCATTTTCGAAGTAAAATATATCGCATTGCGAAGCAATATATAGCAAATATTTTTAGCTTTCGTAAAAATAAAAGCTGTGTAGATAATTTTCCACACAGCTTTTTCATGTTATTATACCATTTTTTACACTGCAACTCTTTTCTTCTTAAGCGAAGATGCTATTTCTTTTCGCTTTTCATAAAATGCTCTGTTTTCATCGTTCATTTCATATACTGCTCGCTTTACCCTAATGGTTTTGTCAGCAAGTCTGATGAATTTAAATCTGACTAAAAACTCCTCGCCGTTTTCACACCTTGCAAGCGCCAAGGTTTTTCCTGCATTCTGACGGACGAACTCGGTGCATTTTACCCTGCCACGACACTCTGAGCAGGTAAATTCAACAAGCTCTGCATCCTTCAACGCCTCTCTTTTCGAACGGTAGGCTTTTAAGCTACTGTCGTTTTCCAAAGCCCTCGGCGTTAAAAACTCCGTTTCGTACTGAGCGTAATTCTCAATGCCCTCGCTCATATTAAGATGACGGCAAACAAGCGCCGTATTCATTGCATCGTTAAGCGCATTGTGTGCGTCAGCCCCAACCTCGCCAAGAGCTTCAAGGGCTCTGTCAAGAGCTACCTGACGGTGCTCCTTCGTTATCTGCGTATCAAAGATTATCTGCAGATTGTAGGTGTGGGGTATCCAATCGGTGTCGAGTCCGTGAAGTATAAGATTATCACGAAGCATCGGTATATCGTCGGGACCCCAGGTCAGAAGTGCGAAACGCCTTCCACACCACTTGTCAAAGAAATCAAAGGCTTCGGTAAAGGGTAAGCCGTATTGCAATTCCTCCGTGGTAATCTTGGTAAGCTTTTGCACCTTTCTGTTCATCTTTTTATAGTATTTAGGCGTGATGAGTACGTTAAAGGTATCAATAACGTTAAACTCTCCGTCAAGCTTCACGGCGCCTATCTGCACGATTTCACCGTGAAGTGCAAAGGGCTCCGTAACCGTCATTTTAGCACATAACGGCTGATTCCATTCCATATCAAGAATAATATAGTTCATTTTACTTTCCTTACTGTTTACTGACTCCTTTATGATACCATATATAAATGGAAAATGCAACACTTTCGTGTTGCATTTTAAGCTTATATAAGTCCTCTTAATTTTCCAAGCGCATCAAGGAATGCTTCCTGCTCGGTTTCGTAGGGGTAAGGATACGAAAACTCCGAGCGTGTAAGATTTTTAAGTCCTGCAAAGGTCTGAAGATGAGGCTCAAGGGTGATATACACGTCTCTGTCAGCCGTTTTTGCATAATCTGCAAGAATATCTGCAATCCGTCCCTCGCCAAGTCCGGGGGGAACGATTTCCATCTTCTTTGTTCCGTCTTTTATGTGGAAGTATTCGATTTTATCCTTCAACAATGAATATGCGTGCCAGGGATCGTATTTGCCCAATGCAAAATTTCCCATGTCAAATACGCACTTCAGCCTGCCACCAAGGCTTTCCAGCAGGTCGAGGCACATTTCAGGCTCCTCACCGTAAATGCCACCTTCGTTTTCGTGGCAAAGGGTAACGCCGTATCTGTCTGCTATATCAAGCATAGCCGACAGTCTTGACAGTACCTCGCTTCTGTACGCCGGCTTTCTGTCCTTGGGCATATAAAAGCTGAACATTCTTATTTTGTCACTGCCAAGAGCGTTTGCAATTTTACAGCAACGCTCGGTCAACTCCAGATGGGGCTGCATAGGCTCGTCAATCTTGATTTTGCCAAGGGGAGAGCCGATTGAAGAAACCTTGATGCCTGCCTCACGAAGCTTTTGGGCAGCCACGTTAAGCTGCTCGTCGTCAAGGGCAGAAACGTTGGTTCCCGATACGTTTCTCGGCTCAATCGCAGCAATTCCGTTTTCCTTAAGTGCCTTCAGCTGTGTGTCAAAGTCGGGACTGTATTCGTCGGCAAATGCCGAAATAATATATGCCATTTTTATATCTCCTCAAAGGTGTGAACTGCTTCTTCCTTGCCACTTTCCATAGAACGCATAATGGCAGAAATAACGAACACGGGCGCTATAAACTCACTGTATGACTGTCTCTGCTTACCCTCAAAAAGCTCAGAGAATTCTTCAAATTCTCTGTTGAATACGTCGTCAAGACCGTATTCACCACCTGCAAGCTCTTTTTCGGAGCTTACTGTAGCAGAGTAGGTGTAATATCCCTCCTGGAAGGTGATAGTTACGTCGTATTCTTCATATCTTACAACAACTGTTACAACGGGGTGATTCTGGAATGCCATAACCGACTTGGGATAATATCCGAAGATTTCGCACATTACCTGAACCAGATGCTGTGAATAGAACCAGAAGTTGCCGTAATCGTTGGTAAGGCTTACGGGCGCTCTGAGAAATCCACCGAACATCTTGCCCAATTCACCCGATTTAACCTTTTTTGAAAGGTCGCGAACGATGTCGGCGTGTACGCAGGAGGAGCCACCCGTCAAAAGTATGCCGTGCGCCTTTGCTTCCTTCATAAATTCAACTGCCTCTGCCTCGTCGCAGGTAATGGGCTTGTCGATGAACATGGGGATACCACTTTCAATATAGGGCTTGGCGTACTTATAGTGATTTGCGCCGTGACGGGCAGTTACCATAATTGCGTCAACCTTGCCTACAAGCTCGTCGTAGCTCTTCATAACGGGAACGCCAAACTCCTCGTTAAGCTTTTCGGCTGCGCCCTCGTACTCGCTGAATACACCTACGAACTCAATATTGTCAGCAAACATCTTGTCCTGAATATTCGCCTTCAGGAAATTATTAGCGTGTGAGTTTTCACAGCCTAAGATAGCAATCTTCTTCATATTAAAACTTCCTTTCGAGAGGATTCTGTGCGTGTACGGTTTCTATTACCCAGATAACCTTTGAAGCATGCTCGGGACCGATGGGAAGGGGAGTGTCGTTTACGATAGCGTCGTAAACAGTGTCGTAAAGCTTCTTGGTTCCAATGTCAAAGGCAGTGCCCTCAAACTCGCCTTCTTCCTCGTGGGTAATCAGGTTTTCCTTACAGTAGGTAGGCTCACCGTCTTCATCCTTAAGGGCTTCCCAGATAACGGGCTTTTCGGGATTTTCACCGTCAACGATATATTTCATTTTATAGTTTCTTACCGATATAGCAGCGCAACCCTTTGAGCCTACGATTTTAAGGTTGAAGGGCGCGTATGCGTCAACCGAGGTAACCTCAACGTCAACCAAAGGCTTCTGGGGGGCAGTAAGTATCATCTTCGCATAGTCGTCGGAGTCACCGCTTGTCTGACAGCAAGCAAGCTTTGAATATTCTACCTTCATTTCGTCAGAGAAGCCTAAAATGTCACAGGCAAAGCCGATGGGGTGAGGTCCTGTGTTATATACGCCACCTGCATTCTTAGCCTGAAGAGTCTGCCAGTCCCAACGTCTTGCAAAGCCGTTGTATCTGATTGATACCTGCTGAATTTCACCAAGCTTGCCAGACGCCATAAGCTCCTTGGCAAACTGATAGAAGGGAGCGTAGAAGGACTGCTGGAACACTGCAAGTATAACGCCGTTGTCCTTTGCAGTTTTTATCATATCCTCACATTCGTAGCGAGTTCTCGCCATAGGCTTTTCAACAAGCACGTTAAAGCCATGCTTCATAAGGTCCATAGAAACGGGATAGTGCATCTCCGAAAAGGTGGAGTTTACAACAAGGTCTATGTCCTTTCTTCCGAAAATCTCCTGATAGGTTTCAAAAACCTCACATCCGGGATAAAGGTCAAGTGCCTTCTGGCGTCTTTCTGCATCAAAATCAATTACTGCAACTACGTCAAAAAGCTTGTTGTCTTCACTTCTGAAAAATTTTCCGTGAATGTTTTTTCCACTTCGTCCTTGTCCGATAAGGGCAACTCTTAATTTTCTCATGTTCTTTCCTCCTTGAACATTGCTTACGACCTAATTATATAGTACATTTTTCGTTATGTAAATAGCAAAAAATGCTTTTTGATATTGCAAAAAATGTATTTTTGTTGTATAATTACTATGCGAGGTGATATGAATGGAAAATCAAATTTCGGTTATTATGGGAAACCACATTTATTTTGACAAAATCAAGCCCGACTCCTTTGTCCTGCACGAGCACGACGTATACGAGCTTATGTATTTCGTTAAGGTGAACGGACTGTATTTCGTGGAAGGAAAGGCGTACCGACTTAAGAAGCACGATATTCTCCTTATCCCACCGTCATCACAGCACAGACTGATTTTCGACACCCCCTCCGAGTATGAGAGGTACAACGTTCTGTTCGACCCTGCGCTTATGCCCGAAAATATACGGAAGCTCTTGCCTTCCATTCATACTATCGTCAACGCAGAGTCGGAGCCTATAATCGAAGCATTGCTTTCGGCATACGATTTGTACACGGATTCCTTTGATAAGCAAACTGCCTTGGAAGGAATTGACGCAATAGTTAAAGCATTGCTCTTTAATATGTATATCAAATCAAAGGGCAACGGTCAAAAGCAGACCTCCCGTATGAATCCCCTGGTAACCCGTGCCACTGCCTATATACAGAAAAATCTTACGGACATAAACTGTATAGACGACGTGTGCAGTGAGCTTTTCGTAACCAAAAGTCATCTGCATCACATTTTTAAGAAGTATCTTATGACAACACCTGGGAAGTATATTACCTCGAAAAGACTTTTTGAAGCCCAAAGAATGATCAGGGCAGGTGGGGCGCCCACCGAAATATACGCAGAATGTGGCTTTGAGGATTATGCAACCTTTTACCGTAACTACAAAAGCTTTTTCGGTCATACTCCCTCAAAGGAAAAGGATATCGAAATAGTAAGAGAGGAATACCTGTAAAAAAGAAGAATCTCCGACGAGATTCTTCTTTTTCGTATTAACCGAATATTGAAGTTGCAATAACGGGCAATGACCAGATAAACTGGTAAAGGATAATAAACATAGGTGTGATTTTTTCCTGAGAGCCGTCAGCCAGAAACGCCACAATAACCAGAGTGAATGCAAAAATCAGACTGATGTATTTTGCAAGGGTGTTAATGGAGATGATTTCAGAAAGTCTGTCGGCAGACAGGAAGGTGCGAAGAATGTTGGTAACCGAGGAAGCAGAAACGATACCGCTTTGTGCCGTCTCTGAAGGCTCGTTTTCCTCTGCACCGGGCAGGTCGCATTTATTTACGACTATGATAGGATAGGAGTCGTCCTTCAATATCTGTGTTACAAACCTTGTATCAAGGTTGGGGTCACGGGTGTTTATTGCCATGCAGATGCCAAGGTTACGGAAGGAATCAAGGAGCGCCTTGAAGTTTCTGCCAAGGGCGTATTTAACGTAGAATTTTGCGCTGACCTCATCGTCGATTGCAACGTACATTATCCTGCCGTTTGAGGTAACGAAGGCAGAGTCGATAGCGTCGTCAATGTGTGAGAAGCCGTTTGCTTCTACGTATTCACTGCTTCCGATAAATACCTTGTGAGAATCAATGGAAGCGCAGAAGCCGTTTTCGGCAACCGAGATAATTTCGTCGGCACAGCCCTCGTTGAGAGTGGCGATAACCGAACGGTTGAATACCTCCTCAAGAGGACCACCCAACAGGTTAAACGCCTTTGCTGCAATCAGATAAGTATTGTCAATTCTGCTCTTTCCGTAGGTCTTTATAGAGGTAATCTTGATACCCTTGGGATTGAATACGTCTGTGTCGGCAAAGGAAATAAGAGAGGTGTTGGCGTATTCTTCAATCGAAGCCTCGCCGATTATAGCCGACTGTATTCTTGAAAGTCGGAGTGTCGTAATAAAGAAGGGGAGAGACACCGTAAAGATTGAGGACACGGGTAAAGCCATCATACATGCAAGCGCAAAATTGTTAACTGCATTGCACAAGCCGGTCTCTTTTACAAGAATTGCGCTCAATATTGCAAATATAATAGATGCAAGGAACACCAAAGGAAGTAAAACCTTGTATACCTCGTTGTAGGGCGAGCGTCTTGAGGTAGTCTTGAAGAAGTCGGAAACAAAGCTTGTTTTACCGATTTTATAAAGAGAAGCGTCCTCGGGGAGATACTCGCTGAACTTTTCGTATTCTGTGGAAGTCTCATCGAGAGAGGTTACCACGTTCTTGGTCTTGGAGGAAGCGGCAACTCTGAAGGATATATGCTCACGGCGAGCATCAATATATGACACGAGAGCCGTTACGGTTGCGCACACGGAGAATATGGAGGAGTAAAGTGAAACGTCCTTTGAGTATTTGTTGAAAATAAGGTGAATAAATATTTCAATAACTGCCACTAAGAAGGTCACGAAGGTTACGCTGTTCTTGTTGGGCTTCCATAAGAACAGTTGAACTGCTCCGTCAATCATGGAGTTGAGAATACAAATTGCCGAAATGAAGACGAACTGAAGGTCAACCATAAGGAAGAGTATTCCGTACTTGCCGGGCATAAGCCATTCGGGATGAGGCAAGGATTTCGTCTCAACGTATATAAGCACGAGAGTTGAAATAAAGGTAGCGATAAGGGAGAGGAGAGCAAACTGCCCTTTCTTTCTGTAAAGCTCCGTAAACTCTTCCTTGTCCTCGGGAATAGTATATTCGGGCATTTCCTTTTTAACCTTTTTAGGCTTGGGAGGAAGGGGAACGTCAACGTCCTCTGAACCCTCAACGTAGAAATCTGCTTCATCCTCTTCGATAGCAGTTTCCTCAAGTCCGTCGTAGGTGTCCTCCTCGGGAAGCTCGTCGGTTTCTTCCTTGACGGGCTCAGGCTTTTTGTCGGAGAATACCTCAGAAAGATTTACCTGCTTTCCACTTGACAGATTTTCCTTTATTTCGTCTACCGACATATCCTTTTCTCTGAGAATGTCCTCAACCTTAGCAACTATATCGTCGTCCTCTTCTATGTACGACTTCTCGGTGTTTTTAAGAAATCTGCCGAAGGAGAATGCCGACGCGCCGTTGGGACGCTCGTTCTCATGAGCTTCTGCTTTTCTCTTCTTTTTCAGGTGCTTTTTAGGTTTTGCGTGTGTCTCAAAGGGGAGAAATATATCGTCGTCACGCTGTATATCTTCCTCTATGTCAACGTTGCTTTTTTCAGTCTTAAAGAAAACGGCAGTGTTTTCTTCGGGAGACGCCGAAGCGTTCATAATTCTGGCAGGGGTCTCCTCGGACACGGGCGTATTATCTTTCCTTCTGAATTTATACTTACTCATTACTTGCTATTCCTTTCAGTTTTTTATCCTTCTTGATTTTGCCGCCTCAAAAAGCACAACTGCAGATGCGCAGGAAACGTTGAGCGAGTTGACCTTTCCCATCATAGGTATTGAAGCAATAAAGTCACAGTTTTTAGTTACAAGTTCCGAAATGCCGTTGCCTTCGCTTCCAAGGACGATAGCAAGGGGCATATCGTAGTCAATGGTGTCGTATTGCTGACCGTCTGCCTCGCATCCAACAACCCACACGCCTCTCTTTTTAAGGTCGTTTATGGTTGAGGATATGTTTGACACCTTTGCAATGGCGAGATGCTCGATTGCTCCTGCAGACGACCTTGAGGTTATAGCAGTAAGTCCTGCAGAACGCCTTTTGGGAATAATCAATCCGTGAACTCCTGCGCCGTCGCAATTACGGATAATTGCTCCGAGGTTGTGAGGGTCGTTGATAGAGTCTGCAATTACTATAAAGGGCTTTTCTCCTCTGTCCTCGGCAATTTTGAAAATATCGTCAATATCCACGTATTCCTTTGCCGCAGCCATTGCAATAACGCCCTGATGCATAACACCCATTGCCATTTCGTCAAGCTTTTCACGCTTTACTTCAACGATAGGTATTCCGTGCGCCTTTGCCTCGGCTACGATGACGATAAGGGAGCCTTCAATTTCATTTTGCTTTATAAAGAGCTTATCAACGCTTCTTCCCGAACGAATCAGCTCGAGAACGGCGTTTCTTCCACAAATTACGTTTTCCTCGGGCCCTGTCTGAGCCTCGGTATGTCTGTGTTCAATATATGTGTTTTTCTGTTTCATAATCAATTACCATTCCTCTTTATAAAGTATAACATATAAACTCATATTTGTACAGAATTTTTAGAAAATCGTCAAAAATTTTTAACGTATGGAGATTTTACTTTGTCCAAGATACGAAAGAGGGGAGTTATCTTCCACGGTACTCGGTTTTCGGCAAAAAATGTGCAATAGCCATTAGACTATTGCACATCGAAATTGCTCACTGTAATATAATTACTTACTGCTCTTTCATTGCTGAGAAGCACGCGCTGCAGTAAACAGGGCGATCATCGCTGGGCTGGAAGGGAACTTTAGCCTCTCCACCGCAATTAGCGCATACTGTTGTGAATAATTCTCTGGGAGCTCTTCCGTTTGCCTTTCTTGCGTCACGGCACTCCTTGCATCTCTGGGGCTCGTTTGTCAAGCCTTTTTCAGCGTAGAATTCCTGCTCTCCGGCTGAGAAGATAAACTCCTTGCCACATTCTTTGCAGGTTAATGTCTTGTCCTCGTACATTTGGTTACCTCTTTCGGTTATAAAAAATTTATCGCCTTTCGGCAAAGTCTACGGACGGATTTTCACCGTCATCTCTCTGAAGGAGCGCTCTGGTTGAGCTACACAGACGTATTGGCTGATGTTTATAAAGGATACATTAAGGTTTAATCAATAACTTCAGCTTGCCTCGGAT
This sequence comes from Clostridia bacterium, assembly GCA_017520825.1. Taxonomy (GTDB): domain Bacteria; phylum Bacillota; class Clostridia; order Oscillospirales; family SIG627; genus RGIG6353. Next base: position 10,130 of record JAFXEX010000011.1, read on the forward strand.
GCGTTGAATAGCGTTGTCGACAGATTTTGTCGTCATTTGTAACCGATTGGAAATCTCTCCGTAAGAATTGCCTTGAATAAAAAGCTTCAACACGTCATACTCACGCTTTGAAAGTGAGGTGTCGATTCTTTTAATTAAAGAATCGTAGCTTTCTTTTTCAATCAGCAGACTTTCGGGTTCGGTAACAGTACCAAGACCTTGAATTTCCGTTTCTTCACCGTCGTCAAGAGAGAGGGAAGAACGAATTGGATAATTCTTTTTGCCGTAATATATTCTTAATGCAGAAATAATGCTATGCTTTATACAAATACGGGCAAAGGTTGAAAAGGATGCGTTAAGCTGTGGCTGGTATGCAAGAGCTGCCTTGTAAAGACCAATCAGTCCCTCTTGATACAAATCAAGCTTTTCCTCGGTATCAACGTCGCAGGTCGCCACAATGCTCCAGATTATACCTTCAAATTCAGCAGAAAGTGTCCCGAAAGCGTCCTGATTACCGCTTTTTACAAGACCTGCTAAATCAACGTGGGATAATGGCATAAGGGCATAACTCTCCGAATTTGTACTATAAAATAAGTATAGCACTTTTTAAAGGGTTGTCAACCCTTTTTTTTGAAAAAATTCACAAGTTTTTTACAGAAGTCGGCGTTCTGTACAAAAAACGCTTTTTGAAAAAAGAAAAGCTTATGCGTTTTGCACATAAGCTTTTACACTTTATTCGAAATCGTAACCGTTATACTTGTTGTAATAATCTTTTCCGAAATAGCTCTTGCTATGATAGTAGGGCTGTGTGATGTCTGTTCCTATATAAATTATACCGAGAATGTTTGCATCAATGATTTTAAGATTTGAAATAAGCTTGTTAAAATCCTTGGTGGTTATAATCTGTTCACGGGCAACGAGTATTACTCCGTCGGATTTCTTTATAAGAGGAAGGGCGTCTGAAACGATGTTAACGGGGGGAGTATCTATGATTATGAAGTCATAGTTCTTGCTGATTTCGTCAAGCAAAACGTTCATCGCACGACTTGCAAGAATTTCTGCAGGATTGTTTACGCTTGCGCCCGAGGAAAGAAAGTCAAGGTTGGGATACTTGGTTGCGTTAACGGCAGCGTCAAAGGTGGTGTTGCCCTTAACCACGTCGGTAAGACCAACGGTAGAGTTAAGCTTGAGATACTTTGAAGCTCTTTTCTTTCTAAGGTCTGCGTCTATCATCAGAACCTTCTTATCAAACTGAGCAATAGCAATTGCAAGATTTATGGATGAGGTTGATTTACCCTCGCCTGAAACCGAGCTTGTCAGAGTAATAATGTGACAGGGCTTGTCGTCAAGATTGAGGATAAGATTTGTACGAACGGTTTTATAAGCTTCCTTTATTGCAAAGAGGGTAGTTGAAGAAACGGAGCCGGGATTAGTATCCATTGCCGCGTCATTGAATATGCTTTTACTCATAACCAATTACCGATGTTCCTTTCTCAATCCTTTTGCCAGACCATTTTTTGCCGGCTTATTTTTTTCACTGGTTTCCGTATCGGGAATTACACCTAAAATCGGAATATCATAGTTTGAAGTAAGGTCTTCAAGATTCTTGATTTTCTTATCAAACATTTCCTTGCATACAAAGAATGCAACGGCGATTACTGCACCAAGAACAAGACCGAGTATAGTGTTTTTAACAATATTCGGTGATGAAGCAACCAAGGGCTTTATAGGGTCGTCGATTACTTCGATTTTGTTCAGCGCCTCGTACTCGTTCGCCTTTTCAACGATATGAGAAGCCACTATTGATGCGATGTCGTAGCACATCTCGGGTGTTGACGAGGTTACCTTGATGGTAAAGGACGGAGCGTCCTCGTTGGTGGCTGACTGCACGCTGGTCATAGACTTAATGCTTGACGCCGTAAGCTCTCTTTCATAATCATCTGCGTTATACTGGTCTGCAACCTCGTTGAAGAATTTCGTGGTGTTGAAGATTTCCAGATACGAATGTATTGCTTCCTTAACGAAATTTGCCTCGGAAGTTTTACTTCCACTGACGTCCATTACTACGAGGAACTTTGCAGAGGAAGTGAATTTTTCATTTACAAAAAATTTTGTATACCCAAAGGTAGCAAAAGCAAAGATTAAAGCAATTACAATAATGTATTTTAACTTTGTCCTCAGAAGTGAAAAGACTTTGTCCAAGTTCATTTCCATTTGAAATTTGCGCCTCCTTGAATGCTGAATTATAATTCTTAAATAAGTATAGCACGAAGTTTTTGAAAAATCAAGTCAAAACTGCAAAAAACAAAAAAACTTATAATTATTGTAAAAATATTTTGGGAAAAGGGGATTTTACAGTCGTAAAAACTCGAAAAACGCTTAAATTTTTATTGCAAAATACTGCTTGTTGTGATAAAATTGCATTGGAAACGTAAATATATTTTTGGAGGTTTTAATTATGGGAATTATCATTATTGCAGTTATAGTCGTTCTTATCGTGCTGTGGTTTATCTCGGTTCAGAGAAAGCTTGTAGCCATGGACGAAAACGTTAACAACGCTATGAGTCAGATAGGCGTTCAGCTCTCGTCTCGTTGGGATGCTCTTACAGCCCTTCTGGACATTACCAAGGGATATGCTGAGCACGAGTACAAAACACTTTCGGACACCGTTAAGATGCGCCGTCCCATCACTGCAACAAGCACTGCTGCGCAGGCTAAGGAGCAGGACAATATTATCACCGAGGCGCTCACTCACATTATGGCAGTTGCAGAGAACTATCCCGACCTTAAGGCTAACGAAAATTACGCAAAGCTTATGGACAGCACCAACGAATACGAGAATATGGTACGCAAGTCAAGACTCGTGTATAACGATTCTGTTACCAAGCTCAACCGTGAAATCCGTATGTTCCCCACGTCCATTGCTGCCGGAATGCTGAACATTTCAAAAAGAGATTATCTTGAAGAGGATCTTCGCAAGGCAGATATGCCAAGTATGAAATAAGGACTGATTTTAATGACGAGGATTAGGTTTTTACTTGTACTTCTTCTGCTTCTCTTTTCACTTTCACTTGTTTCACTGGCTAATAACGTTACCGACATTGACGTTAACGTCGTTCTTTCGGAAAACGGAGATGCTCGGGTAACGCAGGTGTGGCGAGGAAGCTTCTACGATTCCACCGAAAACTATATAGTGATAGGAAATCTCAACGGAATTGAAATTGAAGACTTCACCGTTTCGGACGAAGCAGGGGCTTATGACAGACTGTCCTTCTGGGATATTGACGCATCAAGAAGCGAGAAGAAGGGTAAATATGGCATAGTAGAGCGCTCCGACGGAGGCTTTGAGCTTTGCTGGGGAATTGGCGACTACGGAGAGCGTGTATATACGATCAACTACACTCTTACCGACTTCGTAGCCTCTTACCGTGACCTTGACGGCTCCAACTTTATGTACGTCAATCCCGGAATGTCTACCTTTCCCACAAGCGTTACCTTTTCTCTTTCACTTGCTGACGGAACGCCAATCAACGACAAGGTGTCTGACGTATGGGCGTTTGGCTTTAACGGAGAAGTTTGGTTTGAAAACGGTGTGATAAGGGCTGCTACCTATTCTCCATTGAAGGACGACAACTATTTCGTTGTAATGTTCTCTCTGGAAAAGGGATTAGTATCACCCTCCCGTTCCTTTGACTACGATTTTGACGAGGTTAAGGAAAAGGCGTTTGAAGGCTCCGACTATTCCGACGACAGTGAAGGAATGTGGATATTCTTCGCAGTTGTGGGGGTTGCTCTTGCAGTAATTATAGCAGGAATAGCATACGGCATTGCCGTTAAGAAGGAGCGTAAAAAATTCACCGACTCTACCGATTACTTCAGAGATACACCGAATGGTGGTAATCTTTCGGTGTCCTATTATCTCGCGCAGAAATTCGGAGTAGGTGGAAACGAGAGCTCAATAATCGGCGCGTCAATAATGCAAATGATGCGTGACGGAAGCATTACTTGCGATACGGAAAAGGACGTAGGCTTTTTCGGTAAAGAAAAGGAAACCCACGAGATAAGGCTCAATTCAAGACCCGACGACGCTTGCACGGGTATGCTCTACGATATAATGATAGCTGCAGCAGGTCAGGACGGCGTATTGCAGGAAAAGGAGCTTGAAAAATACTGTGGAAAGCACCATAAAGCGCTTCGCTCCTACATAGACTCCGTAAAGGAGGGTGGCGAGACCTCCTTCTGTGTTTTGCCCGGCTTTAAAGCAGGTATTTCCAACAGAATAAAGGACCTGTCCGATAATGGCAGGGAACAGCTTGCCGAGGTGGTTGGACTTAAAAAGTATCTTGAGGAGTTTTCCCTTATCGACGAGAGGGGAGTTCAGGAGATTGAAATATGGCAGGAGTACCTGGTTTACGCTACGCTTTTCGGCATAGCCGACAAGGTGCTGGAGCAGCTTAAAAAGGTATATCCCGACTATATTCCCCAAATCGAAGAATACACAAGGCACGTCAGTATGACCGACATATACTGTCTGTCAATGTACCGTTCAATGATTTCTGCCGAGCAGCGCGCCCGTAGCGCAGGTAGTGGTGGCAGAGCCTCGTTTGGAGGTGGCGGTGGATTTTCAGGTGGTGGCTTCGGCGGTGGCTCAAGATAAAGTTTTCGGTATAAATTCAGGGCTTTTCTCTCATAATAATAACACCAATATCTGAGAGGAGAAAGCAAATGAAAAATACTGTAAAAATACTTGAAGGACTTGCCATCGGTATGATAGTCGGAGGTACGGCAGGTGCATTTCTCGTGTCACGCATGAGAAGTGGAGGAGACGCTAAAAAGCGTTTTACCCACGCCGTAAAATCTGCTTGTGGTTTTATCGAAGATATCTGTGGCTGATACACATAAAAATATGGCAGAACGGAATTTCCGTTCTGCCATATTTTATTTAATAAACTGTTTCACAAATTCTATCTGCTTGTCAACCGATTCGGGACCCGTGCCACCTTGTGAAATACGCTTCTTCACGCAGGTGAAAAGATTGATTTCATCATACAAATCATTTTCAAACATATCTGAAAACTTCTTGTATTCATCAAGGGGCATATTGTCAAGCACAAGGGCGTTTTCGATGCAGAAGCGCACTATCTGACCGGTTATCTTATAGGCTTCACGGAAGGGCATACCCTTCTTCGTGAGGTAATCGGCAAGGTCGGTAGCATTTATAAAGCCCTTATTTGCAGCAGCAAGGGTATTCTCCTTCAATACGGTCATGGTTTCTATCATAGGAGCAGTTACCTGCAGACAAACCTTAACGGTATCAAGACTGTCGAATATCGCTTCCTTGTCCTCCTGCATATCCTTGTTGTAGGCAAGGGGGATACCCTTGAGCATGGTGAGGGTTGACATAAGGTTTCCGTAAACTCTGCCCGTTTTTCCTCTCACAAGCTCTGCCATATCGGGATTTTTCTTCTGTGGCATAATGCTTGAGCCCGTGGTGTAGGAGTCGTCAAGCTCAACGAACTTGAATTCCCAGCTTGACCAGAGGATAATCTCCTCTGACAGTCTTGACAGATGAGTCATAATCAGCGAAAGTGCCGACTGAAGCTCAACGCAGAAGTCACGGTCTGAAACGCCGTCAATACTGTTGAGAGTATATCCGTCGAAATCAAGAAGCCTTGCAGTGCATTCTCTGTCGGTGTTATAGGTAGTGCCCGATAAAGCACAACTGCCGAGAGGGGAGAGATTCATTCTCTTCACTGCATCCTCAATTCTTCCAACGTCACGTATCAGCATCATAGCATAAGCAAGTATATGATGAGCAAAGGAGATGGGCTGAGCCCTTTGAAGATGTGTGTAGCCGGGCATAATGGTATCACGGTTCTTATCAGCCTGCTGGCATATTGCCTCAACGAGTGCCTTTATAAGACCGACTACTTCAATAGCCTCGTCTCTCAGATACAGTCTGAGGTCAACTGCTACCTGGTCGTTACGGCTTCTTGCCGTGTGGAGACGCTTACCTGCGTCGCCCACTCTCGCCGTCAGCTCTGCTTCAACGAAGGAGTGAATGTCCTCTGCCTCCTGACTTATCTCCAGCTTACCCGAATCAATATCTTCAAGTATGGAGTTGAGTCCGTCAATTATAACGTCGCCCTCGCTCTTGTCAATAATGCCTTGCTTTACAAGCATCTTTGCGTGAGCAACAGAGCCGGTGATATCCTGTCTGTACATTCTTGAGTCAACGTCTATCGACGAATTGAAGCCGAACGCTATCTTGTCAAGCTCTTTTGTAAATCGTCCTGCCCAAAGCTTTTCCATTTTAACCTCTTATTTCAAGTTGTTTTTAGCCTTCATCTTTGCATAAACCTTAACGGGAAGTCCGTAAAGATTGATAAAGCCTGCTGAATCTGCCTGATTGTATACCTCGTCCTCGTCGAAGGTTGCAATTTCGGGGTCGTAAAGTGAATAGGGAGAGGTAACGCCTGCATTTATCATATTGCCCTTGTAGAGCTTAAGGGTTACGTCACCCGTAACGGTTTTCTGCGTCGTCTTTACGAAGGAGAGTATTGCTTCTGTAAGGGGAGTAAACCACTGAGCGTTGTAAACCAGCTCTGCAAGCTTCTGCGCAACCAGAGCCTTGTAGTGAGCAGTTTCCTTATCAAGAGTAATAGTTTCAAGTACCTCGTGAGCCTTGTAGAGAATTGCTCCACCGGGAGTTTCATATACGCCACGGCACTTCATACCTACAAGTCTGTTTTCAACGATGTCAAGAAGTCCGATACCGTTTGCGCCACCAAGCTCGTTAAGCTTTGTTACAAGCGCAACAGCATCCATTTCAACGCCGTCAATGGCAGTAGGAACACCCTGCTCGAAGTGAATTTTTACGTAGGTAGGCTTGTCGGGAGCCATTTCGGGTGAAACGCCCATTTCAAGGAAGCCTTCCTTGTTGTAAAGAGGCTCGTTTGCAGGATCCTCAAGGTCAAGACCCTCGTGGGAAAGGTGCCAGATGTTCTTGTCCTTGGAGTAGTTGGTTTCACGGCTTATCTTAAGAGGAACGTTGTGCGCCTCGGCATAGTCGATTTCCTCGTCACGGGACTTGATGTCCCACTCACGCCAGGGAGCAATAATAGGCATATCGGGAGCGAAAGCCTTGATTGCAAGCTCAAATCTTACCTGGTCGTTACCCTTACCGGTACAGCCGTGGCAGATTGCGTCAGCCTTTTCTGCAAGAGCAATTTCTGCAATTCTCTTCGCAATAGGGGGACGTGCGAAAGCAGTACCGAGAAGATAATCCTCGTACTTAGCGCCTGCCTGCACAGAAGGGAATACGTAATCCTCCAGGAATTCTTTTGTAAGGTCCTCTATGTATATCTTTGAAGCACCTGTCTTTATTGCCTTTTCTTCAAGTCCTTCAAGCTCGCTTGCCTGACCAACGTTTCCTGATACGGCAATAATTTCAGGATTGTTATAGTTCTCCTTGAGCCACGGTATAATGATTGAAGTATCAAGTCCACCCGAATACGCAAGGACTACCTTTTTGATTTTTGTCTTATCCATTTTTAACACCTCTGTATTTTTATTCATTGATTTTACATAATTATACAACTCTATGCAGAAATTGTCAATAGTAAAACCAAAAATATTCATTGTATTATCTCACGATATTGTGAACGTTTTTTTAACAAATCAGTGCAATTTTAACAAAAGGCAAAAAATTATAAAACATAAGTAGGTGCTTATTGAAAAAATCATATTTTTATGATAGAATATGTCGTAAATATATGTGGAGGTAATCTTCGTGGAGAAAAAGCCCTTTTTTAAAGCTTCAATAAAGCCCGACAAGGTTTTTTATATAGTATTCGCTCTGGTGTATCTCTTCGTGCTTGGGTGTGAATGTGGATTCCTGCCCTTCTCGGCTCGTGGATATTCTATAATCGCACTGTTTTTCATATTGTTTTCTCTCGTCAGATTTGAAATAAGGGAAACGCCTGTTTTTGACCTGCTGGTTATTCTTCTGAACGCCTTTATCGTCACCATAGTCTTTCAGATTATGCTTTCTGCCGACCCGACTCTCCTCAATACTCCCACCTTGGTGGGCAATATCGCCCTCAACGCCGGCATATCCTTTTTGTTTCTGATTTTTACAAACCGCGCAAGGCTATCCGTAACCATATCCAATATTATTTTATTTGGCTTTACATTTATAGACTATATGGTTATAAGCTTCAGAGGAAGCGAAATCAAGTTCAGTGATATATACTCTATTCGCACGGCGGCATCCGTCGTAGGACAGTATGACGTAAAGCTTACCACAAGAGTAAATTACTCGTTGTTCGTTTTCTTTGCCATACTCTTCGTTCTGTGGGTAACGAAAATAACCCATAAATCAAAGAGAAATCAGCTTCCCAGAATTACGGGTGTGCTTTGCCTTGGCATTTCACTCTTTACGGTTTCCTGGTGTATGAATAATTCCACCAACTATATGCAGCTTTGGGCAACCGACGGAGTGAAATACAACGGTCTTACCTATAACTTTCTTATAGAAGCCCGTGATAGCCGTGTAGTTCCTCCCGAAAATTATTCAAAGGAGAGGGCAGAGGAAATTCTTTCCTCTCATACTGCCACACCCACGGCAGAGGAAACTCCCCACGTTATAGTCATAATGTCGGAGGCGTTTGCCGACCTTTCGGTATTGGGCGACTTTGAGGTCAGTGAAAACCCTCTTGAGTTTTACAATTCTCTTACCGAAAACTGCACCAAGGGATATGCTCTTTCGTCTGTATACGGTGGAAATACTGCAACGTCCGAATGGGAATTTCTCACGGGTAACACCCAAGCCTTTCTGCCCTACGGCTCGGTTGCCTATCAGCAGTACATAAAAAGAAAAGCCGACTCTATCGTCGGCATAATGGAGGACAACGGCTATACCACCGTCGCTATGCACCCATATCCGTCTACCGGCTGGCGTCGCAACGTGGTGTACGACGTGTTCGGCTTTGATGAAACCTATTTTCAGGACGAGCTGTCAAAGGACGGCAAAATACGAGGGCTCGTCAGTGACCAAACCTTTTTCAAGGATATTATAAAACGCTTTGAGAATAAAAAGGAAGGTGAAAAGCTGTTCACCTTCGCAATTACCATGCAAAACCACGGTGGTTACGAGTACGGTGGTTTTCCCTCCGAGGTTACTGTTGAGGGGGTAGATATTCTCAGCGTAAATCAGTACCTGACCTTGCTGAAAAAGAGTGACGACGCACTCCGTGAGCTTATCGGCTATTTTGAAAACACCGATGAAAAAACCATGATAGTTTTATTCGGCGACCATTTTCCTGCCGTAAACTCCTCCTTCTACTCTCACGTAATGGGAGAGGAGGCAAATACCTATCAGGGCACTATAAAAAGATACGCAGTTCCCTTTATGATCTGGACCAACTACGATACCGAGGAAAATACGGATACCCTGACCAGTCTCAACTACCTTTCAACCCTTATGATGAAAAAGGCTGGAATTGGTCTGCCACCATATTTTTCATATCTTGATTACCTGATGGATAAAATCCCTGCAATAAGCTTCTTTGCATACTATTCCCAGGAAAATGCAGGCGTAAAGCGTCCCTCCGAGGCAACGGGGGAGGAGCTTGAGCTGATAAACGAATATAAGACCGTTCAGTATCGGAATATGTTCGACTGATATCAAATTCGCTTTTCCGACTTTTCCTTAAACGCCTTCGGTGTCATATTCATATGCTTTTTATAAAGTCTGTAGAAATTTGAGTAATTGTTGAAGCCTGCCTTGTAGCAGGCTTCTTCTATGTTATTGCCACCTCTTACAAGCTCGTTGAAATATAAAAGCCGTTTGAAAATAACGTAGTCCCAAAGGGAAACTCCCACGTTTTCCCTGAAGAGCCTTGACAGATAAAATTTACTCAAATGAAACTTTCGTGAGATTTCGTCGCAGTCGGATATTTTGGCAAAGCTCTTGTTCAGATAGTCAAGCACCTTTTTCACCGTTGCGTTGTGACTTTTTGCGTCCGTCGTATCGGGACTTTGAGCGTCGGCAAGGGAAAACATAAGCTCTATACACTTACAGCTTGCCATTACGCCACTTCTCTCGTCGCTTTCCTTACTTAACCTTAATATCTCTTCAATAATCGAGTCAATGCCGTAATTTGTAACTGCCATTGCCTGAAGCTTGTTCTGACCCTTGTAAAAGGCAGAGAACAGAAGCCTTGGGTCGACGCCGAATTTTACTGCCAACTCCTTACTTACGTAAAGAGTTATTCTTTCACAGTATACCTCGGGCTCAATTTCCACGCAGTGGATTTCCTCGTCGTTGAGCAAAATAATATCGCCGTCTGCAATATCGTAACGGTCACCCTCTATTTTGATTTTTCCTACGCATTTTTTAAAATAGGCTACAGTAAGGTTGGGGTCGTAGTGTAATACGCGCTCGTAAGCCCTTCCTATGTCGTAGCCGTCAACCGTAATTACCTTGCAATCGTTATTCGCCTGATAGCTGATTTTAGTAAATCTTTCTTTCATAATATCACCACGGCAAGATTATACATCTTTTCGTCAAAATTGTCAATTCTATTTTCTATCTTGGCGTTGTACAATTAACACAGACGGAGGAAAGATTATGGATAAATTAACACTTTTAAATAATCTGATGGACAGAAACAGTACCATCAGCGATATATCTCACGGCAAAGAGGTTTTTTGGGAAAATCCCGAAAAATTGCCTGTCAGCGAAGCGCCTTTTCCTATATCGGACAGTGAAATAACTGCTGCCGAGGAACGCTTTACGCGCTTTGCCCCCTTTATTGAAAGAGTGTTTCCTGAAACCGAAAGCACTCACGGCATAATTGAGTCGGAGCTTGTGCCGATTCCCAATATGCAAAAGGTTTTGTGCGCCAAAGGAAAGCTTTATCTCAAAATGGACTCTCACCTTGCCGTAGCAGGCTCCGTAAAGGCAAGAGGTGGCTTTTACGAGGTATTGAAGCACGCCGAGGACCTTGCCCTTGCCAACAATAAAATTTCCTTGACCGACAACTATGAAAAATTCGATACCGACGAAATGCGCCGTTTTTTCTCACAGTACACAGTCCAGGTAGGCTCAACGGGAAATCTTGGAATGTCTATCGGTATTATGAGCGCAGCCCTCGGCTTCAGGGCAATCGTTCATATGTCCTCCGACGCAAAGGCGTGGAAGAAAAATCTGCTTCGTCAAAGAGGAGTTAAGGTAATTGAATATACCGAGGACTACTCAAAGGCTGTGGAGGAGGGCAGAAGAAGGTCGGCGCTTGACCCCAAGAGCTATTTCGTTGACGACGAAAAATCGGTGGACCTTTTCCTTGGATACGCTGTTGCTGCAAGGCGTCTTAAGACCACCCTTCGAGAAAAGGGAATAACGGTTGACAGAAAGTACCCCCTCGTTGTATACATACCTGCAGGAGTTGGAGGCGCCCCGGGAGGCATTACCTACGGACTTACTCGCATATTCGGTGACAGTGTAAAATGCTATTTTGCAGAGCCCGTCAACTGTCCCTCAGTTCTTCTCGGTATAGCAACGGGTATGTTTGAAAAGGCAAACGTCCGTGACTTCGGACTGTCGGGCAAAACCCACGCAGACGGCCTTGCCTGCGCTTCGCCCTCGTCATTGGTAACACGACTGATGCTTCCAATCGTTTCTGGTGTGTTCACCGTATCCGACGCCAAGCTTTACGATTATCTTCGTTTGCTTTATTCTACTGAGGGCATTGAAATAGAGCCCTCAAGCTGCGCAGCGTTTATAGGCGTGGAAAAGAATACGGTTCCCGAAAACGCCACTCAGATCGTCTGGGCGACTGGTGGCAGTATGATACCCGAGAAAATAAAAAAAGAATATCTCGAAACCTATCTTTAAAATCACAAGGAGATATAAAAAAAGTCCAGACCGTTCTCCTATGAGTCAGTGGCTGTAAAAAACTCGAACGGAGTTTTTTTACAGCCACTTTATTTTTTGCAATTATGTTGACTTTTTTCACTCATCATAATATAATGATTAATGTAAAATTTGTTTCAGGGCGAGGTGCAATTCCTCACCGGCAGTTATAGTCTGCGAGCTTGATTTATCGAGCCGAATCGGTGAAATTTCGATACCGACGGTTATAGTCCGGATGAAAGAAGCAGAGAGGGAATACCTCTTTTTATGTCCTGAAAGGAGGTAATTATGAAAGCATCTTCAACAAGAAAAATCGTCGTAACGGGACTTCTGGCTGCGCTGTCAAGCGTTTTGATGTACCTGAATTTCGCTCTGCCCTTTGCGCCCTCGTATCTGAAAATCGACTTTTCCGATTTTCCGGCACTCCTTGCGTCCTTTTCCGTAGGACCCTTCAGTGGACTTGCAGTCTGCCTTATCAAGAATCTCGTAAGCCTTCCTGCATCCTCAACGGGCTTCGTAGGAGAGCTTTCCAATTTTCTTTTAAGCTCGGCGTTCGTGGTTACTGCAGGCTTTTACTATAAAAAGCACAGAAGTAAAAAGGGTGCGTTTGTGGCATCCGTTATGGGAACCGTTTTAATGGCGCTTACGGCTATCGTTACAAATTATTTTCTCGTTTATCCTGCATATTCACGCATTATGCCCGTGGAGGTTATAATCGGAATGTCGGCAAAAATTATTCCCTGGATAGATAGCGTACTGAAGGTGGTGCTGGTTTTCAATTTCCCCTTCACTCTTTTAAAGGGCGCTCTTAACGCAATCGTAACCTTTATTCTTTATAAGCGTATTTCACCTATAATACAAGGGAAAAGATAAATGAACAGAATTTTTTACGGCAAACACAGGAAACGGAATATCGTAGTGTATTTCGTTATTCTCCTTTTGTGGTTAAGCTTTATTTTCTACAACTCCTCTGCAAGTGGTCTTGAATCCACCGAGCAAAGCAACCGAGTTGTGGAATTCATTCAGAGCATAGTTCACAATTTTGCCCCCGAGGCTATGGTGGACTCGGGCGCAGTTCGTACAACGGCGCACTTCGTTGAATTTTTCGTCCTTGGGGCACTCTACTATATCGGCACCTTTTTTATCAGATTTTCTCGCACCTCACTTTTCATTCACTCTTTGGCGCTTTCGCTTTTCAGCGCCTTTGCCGACGAAACGGTACAGATGTTTTCAAACGGAAGGGGAGCAGAGATAAAAGACGTGTGGGTAGACCTTGCAGGCGCCTTCGTAGCGCATATTATAATTTTCGCTATCTATTATTCGTATAAGCATTTTAAAAACACCTCACAATGAGGTGTTTTTTTGTTGCAACCGTAAGTTGACGGAAAATTCCAACTGAGGTTGGTTGCCTTTTCTTAAAAATTGCTATATTATGTAAGCGGTTACAATCCTGCTGGAAATATATTTTCTTTTTTTATCAAACATATAGCAATTTTTGTAAAAGTATGTTAAAATAAACTGATAAAAGGGGAGAATACTAATGGAAATTAAAATAAGAGTCCTTGGAGACGAGGATTTTGAAGAAGCGTCAAGGCTGATATTTCACACGTTTTATAAATATATTTTGCCAACCTACACAACCGAGGGTATAGAGTTTTTCAGAGACACCACCTCACCAATGTCCTTTAAAATGAACACCTATGACGGAAGCGTAACCCTCTACGGAGCCTTTGATAACGGTACTATGTGTGGTGTTCTCGGATGTCGGGGATCCAATCACATCTGCCTTTTCTTTACCCATCGTGACTATATGGGCAAGGGCGTTGGAAAACGGCTTTTCAGCCATTTCCTTTCAAAAACAGACCCGACTCTTCCCATCACCGTCAATGCCAGCGACTACGGAATACCCATTTATGAAAGGCTTGGCTTTGAGGTTGTGGGTGATCGCTACGAGGACCACGGCACAGTTCATACACCAATGAGATATAAGGAGAACAGATGAATAGCGAATATACGGTACTGCCTGCCTTTTACGATAAGCTTAATTCCGACGTCAACTACGACGAATATGCCGACTACCTCACCTCCCACTTTGAAGCGTCAGGGGCGTACGTCCTTGATTTAGGCTGTGGAACGGGCGACCTGTCACATATTATTGCCAAGCGTGGCGCTCACGTTGTAGGACTTGACGCCTCCTCCGAAATGCTTTGCCTTGCCAATCACAAAGCCGAGGAGAAAAAAGCAAAGGTGTTTTATACCTGTCAGGATATGACCTCCTTCTCAACGGGGCATCAATACGACGCCGTTATTTCCACCTTTGACTCGCTTAATTATCTGCTCACGAAGGCAGACCTGGTAAGAGCCTTTACCTGCGTGGTAAAGGAGATGAAGCCCGACGGCGTATTTCTTTTCGATATGAATACAGAGTACAAGTTTAAAAATATCTACGCCGATAACTCCTACGTACTCGAAGCCGATTCGGTTTTTTGTGCATGGGAAAACTATTACGACGAAAAAAGTAAAAAATGCGATTTTTATATAAACGTATTTGCTGAGGAAAACGGTGTCTATCGCCGTTACAGTGAGGAACAGACCGAGCGTATGTTCACACTTGGCGAAATCAAGTCTGCTCTGAAAAGCGCAGGTCTTACGTTGGTTTCGGTTTCCTCCGACTACAACGGCTCCCCCGTTACCGATACTACAGAAAGGTATTATTTTATAGCAAAGAAATGAATAACTCCAAAATCACACGCTTTATCACCTCGGACGGCTCTGCAAGACTGATTTTTGCAGACACCGGCGAGATAGTAAATACGGCTCATATGCACCACCTTACCACACCTACTGCCACTGCAGTGCTGGGAAGAGCGCTTACTGCTGCCTCTCTTATGGGGTGCCTTATGAAAAATCCTACCGACTCCCTTACCTTTCAGCTCAAGGGCGACGGCCCCGGTGGAACGGTCACCTGCGTTTCCGACTATTCGGGCAACGTGCGTGGCTATATGGATAATCCTGCAGTGGATTTACCTCTCAAGCCAAACGGAAAGCTTGACGTCAGTGGTGCAGTAGGTCAAGGATATATATGTATCGTCAGAGACCTGGGAGCAGGTGAGCCCTACGTGGGTATGTCCGAGCTTGTAAGTGGAGAAATAGCCGAGGACGTTACGGCTTACTTTGCCAACAGCGAGCAGACTCCTTCTGCCTGCGCTCTGGGTGTTCTGGTTGACAGAGACTATTCCTGCCGAGTTGCAGGTGGCTTTATACTTCAGCTTTTACCGGGAGCCGACGATGCCATTATTGATAAGCTTGAAGCCAATATGACTGTCATCAACTCGGTTACCGAGATTATGAACAAGGGCTACGGCGCCGAAAGGTTTGCCCAGCTTGTTTTTGACGGAATAGAATACGAGGAATTTGACACAATAGATATATCCTTTAAATGCACCTGCTCAAAGGAGAAATACGAAAAGGGACTTATAAGTCTGGGTAAGGACGAAATACAGGCTATGCTTGACGACGGAGAGGACGTGGAGACCGTTTGCAGATTCTGTAAGAACAAATACGTTTTCTCACTTGACGAATTAAAAGATATACTGGATAAAACTGCAAAGTAAGAAAGGACTACTTATGAAAAATGCAATAATAGGGCAGTCGGGAGGTCCTACTGCGGCAATAAACGCCACTCTTTCGGGAGTGGTGAGAGAGCTTGCAAAATCGGACAAGGTTGATACCATCTACGGAATGTTAAACGGAATTGAGGGCTGTATGCAGGAAAAATTCTGCAACCTTTCAAAGCTTCTGTTTACCGAGAACGATTTTGTGAGATTGGAAAAAACACCCTCTGCAGCTCTCGGCTCCTGCCGTTTAAAGCTTCCTGCAGAAACCTCGGATAAGCCCGAGGACGTAGAAACGTACACAAAGCTTTTTGAAATACTCAATCGTTACAATATAGGCTACTTTTTCTATATCGGTGGAAACGATTCTATGGATACTATCAGAAAGCTTTCATCCTACGGTGATAAAATCGGCTCTGATATAAGGTTTGTGGGAATTCCCAAAACTATTGACAACGACCTTGCCTGCACCGACCACACCCCCGGCTACGGCTCTGCTGCAAAATACGTGGCTGCCTCGGTTGCAGAAATACTCTGCGACACTGCAGTATATAAGCTTAAAGCCGTTACCGTCGTTGAAATAATGGGCAGAGACGCAGGCTGGCTCACTGCAGCAGCAGCTCTCTCAAAGCCCGACCTTGTGTATCTTCCCGAGGTACCCTTCAGCGTAGACGAGTTTATTGAGGACTTGCGTGAAATACTTGACAGAAAGCCCAACGTGGTGGTTGCCGTTTCAGAGGGAATCAGAGATAAAAACGGCAGATATATCAGCGAGAGCGAGGATAACGTCAAGACCGACTCCTTTGGACATAAGCAGTTGTCAGGCACGGGCAGAGTGCTTGAAGCAATAATAAAGGAGAAAATCGGATGTAAGGCAAGAACGGTTGAGTTCAGCATACTTCAGCGTTGCGCCGCCCATATCGCTTCTGCTGCCGACATAGAGGAATCCATTAAAATAGGCTCCTTCGGCGCAAGGCTTGCTCTTGAAGGCGAAAGTGGATGTATGGCGACCTTTGTCAGAACCTCAACCAAGCCCTATTCCTGCACCTGTCAGAAGGCAGAGCTTAACTCGGTTGCAAACGTCGTTAGACAAGTGCCCAGAGAATTTATCAACGAACGAGGAAATCACGTTACCTCCGAATGTATCGAATGGATAAGACCTCTCGTTTTGGGCGAAAGCATCCCCGAATTTGAAAACGGTCTCCCCGTACAGTTTATAATATAACCCGAATAGGATTTTAAAATTTCAATGTAAATTTTAAAATCCTATTGACTTTTCCCCGTCTTTACTCTATATTTAAATAAATAAAATGCTTGGGGGTACTATGAAATTCATTTCCTGGAACGTTAACGGCTTCAGAGCCTGCCTTGAAAAAGGCTTTACCGAATTTTTCAAATCTCAGGATGCAGATTTTTTCTGTATTCAAGAAACCAAAATGCAACCCGAACAGGCAGATTTTTCCCCCGAGGGATATTATTGCTATTGGAACAGTGCGCAAAAAAAGGGCTATTCGGGAACTGCTGTGTTTACGAAGCATCAGCCCATTTCGGTTTTCTACGGAATAGGAATACCCGAGCACGATACCGAGGGTAGAGCCATAACCCTTGAATATGAGGATTTTTATCTTTTGTGCGTTTATACTCCCAACGCCCAAAAGGAGCTTGCACGCCTGGATTACAGAACGGCGTGGGAGGACGCATTGCGTGAATATATTATCGGTCTTGATAAAAATAAGCCCGTTATCTACTGTGGCGATCTCAACGTGGCGCATAATGAGATTGATTTAAAGAATCCCAAAACAAATCGTTTCAGTGCAGGCTTCTCAGATGAGGAGAGGGCAAAATTTACTGAATTGCTGGACAGTGGCTTTAGGGATACCTTCCGTACTCTTTATCCCGATACCGTAAAATATTCCTGGTGGAGCTATATGTATCACGCAAGGGAAAAGAACGTTGGCTGGCGTATTGATTATTTCGTGGTGTCAGAGCGTCTTATGAGCAAGGTAAAGGACAGCTTTATTCTCAACGAAGTAATGGGAAGCGACCATTGTCCCGTGGGAATAGAGCTTTAAAAAGACGGTTGAGTTATTTGATAAAATATGTTATAATTAGGAAAACGTAAAAACAAGGTAGAAATATGATAGAATACAAAATTGAATCTGTGTCGGTTGAGCAGCTGCCACAATGCCTTGAAACAATTCATAAGGCGTTTAATATAAACTGTCAGCGCTTCGGCTTTACAAATGAGAATTATCCCTCCTGCGCAGCGTTTCTGACTCTTGACGACCTTAAAGAAGCCAAGGATAAAGGCACTCACATATATGCCATATGGCTTGACGGCAAGGTAGCAGGCTGCGTTCAGCTAAAAAGAACGGAAAATAACGAATACGCTTTCACCCGATTTGCCGTTCTTCCCGAATATCAGAATCTCGGACTTGGCAGAGAGCTTGTGCTTCACTGTAAGAAAAAAGCCGCAGAATACGGTGGCAAAAGGCTCACCTTACTTATGGTATATGAAAACGAACAGTTAAGGCATTTTTACGAAGCATGTGGCTTCACTCTCGTCAAAACACGTCGTGACGACCAGCATCCCTTTCTTTGTGGAATATATGAAATGGAAGTATAATAATGTCAAAAATTAAATTGTGGATTCAAAAGGAGAAGGAAGAAACGGCTATACTGCTCAGGTGTATGCCTGCAACTGTAGTAACCTTATTCGTTGTCAGCGTTATTTCTATGAACCTCCTTGCCAATAAAACCTTACTCCAGCTTGACTTTATTGCCCTCGATGGAGGTATCCTTATATCCTGGCTTTCGTTTATGTGCATGGATATAATAACCAAGCACTTCGGACCAAAGGCGTCCAATAAAATATCGCTTCTTGCAGCAGGCATTAACCTGCTAACCTGTTTGATTTTTTACGTGGCAAGTATTATTCCCTCCAACGCAAACGATTATACTGCACTTAACTCCATACTCGGTGGAACGTGGTTTATTCTCCTGGGAAGCACCGTTGCTTTCCTTGCATCAGCCGTTATCAATAATATGCTGAATTGGTTTATCGGAAACGCATTTCATAAAAATCCCGACGGAAAGCTTGCATACGTCACACAAACCTACGTTTCAACCTTTATAGGACAGTTTTTTGATAACCTGATATTCTCGCTCATAGTTTTCGTAGGCTTTGCACCTATATTCTGGAACGGATTTCATTGGACCGTTTTGCAATGTACCACTTGCGCCCTCACGGGTGCTCTGGCAGAGCTTATAATGGAAATACTGTTTTCCCCCTTCGGCTACAGAATAGTAAAAAAGTGGAAGGAAAGCTCGGTAGGGAAAGAGTATCTCGACTATATCGGTAAAGAAAGGAAAGGATTATGAAGGTTCTCGTTACGGGAAGCTCCCGTGGAATAGGTAAGGCTATCGCTCAGCTTTTTCTTAAGGAAAATCACCAGGTAATAGGCATCGACAGACAAGACGCAACCATAACTCACAGTAACTATACTCATTATCTGTGCGATATTCGTGACCGAGAAAGGCTTCCCGAAATCAATGACGTAAATATTCTTGTGAACAATGCAGGTACGCAAAACGAAGAGGATATAGATATCAACCTGAAGGCTCTTATTTACGTTACCGAAAAGTACGGAATTCAAAAAAGCATTAAGTCTATATTGAATATCGGCTCGGCAAGCGCCCACACAGGTGCCGAATTTCCCGAATATTGCGCCAGCAAGGGAGGCGTTCTCTCCTATACCAAAAACGTTGCTCTTCGAGTGGCAAAGCTTGGCGCTACCTGTAACAGTCTTGATGCAGGAGGCGTTTTGACACCCCTGAACGAATGTGTAATAAATGACCCTGCTCTGTGGAATGAAATTATGAAGGAAACACCCCTTAAAAAATGGGCAACTCCCGAAGAAATTGCTCAGTGGGTATACTTCCTGACGGTTACCAATACCTTCTGCACGGGTCAGAACATAATCGTCGACGGTGGTGAGTCCATTAACTTCAACTTCGTCTGGAAAGAATAACATAAAAAGGCTTTGCTGTTTAACGGCAAAGCCTTTATCCGTTATATTCCGTACTTTCCCGTGAGAGGGTTTTTGAAAATATCAATTTCAGGAGTTGCAAAGGTAAAAACGGCGAATAAAATAGCTATTATGCACATCACAAAAATTGCAAGCCACGGACGCTTACAAACCACGGTACTGCCGTTAAACAGCCTTGTTTCATAAATATATAAAACGGCTGCCGAAACGAAGAAAATTGCAATGTTGATCCAATCGGGAGAGCTGCCGATGACACCGTTGTAGGTGTAAAAAATAATGGGTATTAAAGCAAGGCCAAGCAAAATTCCACGGAGCTTCACACACCAGAAGTCTCCACGCTCCTTAAAGAAAAAGCTTTGTATAACGGCAAAAATAAAGGTGGGCCAAAACAAAAGCTTCATATGCTCCCACGTGGATTCGTTAACTCCAGAAAACGGCGCTATCCACACTGCCTCTCCCAGCCATTTGTATAAAAAGTGCAAAAGCGTACCACCCAGCGAGGTCACGGCAAAACCGACGAATTGCCAAATGCCAATGGATAATTTCATAATGCCTCCATAAACAGTTAATCAAATAAAGTGTATTCAAAAAAGGCATTAGTTATACTTTCGTGTTCATACAAATGACTTGAATGTAAGGTGGTTTTGTGGTATGATATTTTCAGATGAATATGAATAATACGTTTTGGGAAGAGAGCATTTGGAGATAATGAAATACTGCTTGAACCGGAAATCCACAGAACAGTAAAACTCAAAGAGTTGCTCCCTGATTGGTGGGGGGGTGACAGGCTCTGTGAAAAGTAAAAGCCATCAATTTGTAAGAATAAATACTTGTAAAGCGTAGTTAAAACTGTACAATTAAAGGAGAAAAATATGTCGGAATTTTTAACATCAATACATCCTGCAGCTGTTTGCTTTATAGTCTGTGCCGCAAAAATTATTGAGATAACAATTCAGTCGCTTAAAACTTGTATGATGGTAAAGGGACAAAAACTGAAGGCGGCAGGACTTGGTTTTCTTGAATGTGTTGTCTGGGGACTTGTTATTTCGACTATTATAGGGACTCTTGGAGATAATTTGTTACTCCTTGCGTTCTATTGCTTGGGATATGCCGCAGGACTATTCTTAGGCGCAACGCTTGAGAGTAAAATAGCGCTTGGAACGTCAAGCCTTCAGTTGATTGCGAACGTTGGGAATACACAAAAGATAATAGAGTATCTTAAAGCGAATTCTCGTGGATATACCGTTTTCGAAGGTCAGGGGTCAACGGATAGAATGAATATGATTTTTATCGTATTGCCCAGACGTGATTCGGCGCCTCTTCTTAAAGAAATCAGAGCTATCTGCCAAAATAACGTTTTTGTGGTTGTAGACGATGTAAATAAATATGCTGGTGGTTATGGTATGCTGAAATGAATCTAAACAATCTGAATAAGATTGAGTTGGCCGTGACCTACGCCTGCACAGGGTGGTCAAGCATTTCGTTGTGAATCTGATAATAACGCAAGACCACTCAATTACGATTGGGTAGCATTGTATCCGAAAAAACGTGTCTTTCGAATTCAGACAGTGTGGAGCGCATTTTATCAAAAACGGCAAGAAATATAAATTGCAGACGAAGGCCTTGTGTGCGCAGGCAAGAAAAGCTGATGTTGACTTTAGTCGCAAAGGTTGAATAAGTCGAGCAGTTTAATAAATAAGAATCTGACGAGGTTATTACTTATGGAAAAAATATGGAATGAAATGCATGAAGCCGCAAAAGCCGTATTGAATGAACGCAGAATTTCGGAATATGTCACCTGTGGAGAGGTATCTGCTGCGATTTGCTCAAAGTCCGGTAAAATATATACAGGTGTGTGTATTGACACTTGTTCTACGTTGGGTATTTGTGCAGAAAGAAATGCTATATTTAATATGATTACTAACGGTGAACAGGAAATTGAGAAGGTTCTTTGTATTTTGCCTGACGGCTCAAACGGTGCGCCTTGTGGTGCTTGCCGTGAGCTTATGGTTCAGCTTATGGCAGGAAAATACTATGATATAGAAATTATGCTCGATTATTCCACGGGTAAAACTATAAATCTCGGCGAAATAACTCCTGAATGGTGGATTAAATAAATTTCAATAAGTCAAACAGATATCGGAGAGAAAATGAATGATAAAGAAATACTTGCAAAGATTTGCGAGGTATACAAATGAAAAACTACGAAACCGAAGCTCGCTCCCGTTGGGGTAACACCGACGCCTATCGCGAGCACGAGCAAAAGACAAAGAATTACACAAAAGAGAAATGGTCAGAGGCGAACGATGGCATGATGGCGATCTTTGCCAAATTTGCTGCGTGTAAGGCGAGCAGTGCGAGTGCCGATTCTGCCAAAGCACAAATGCTTGTTACCAAACTTCAAGCACACATCACCGAGAACTACTACACCTGCACCGACGAAATTCTCGCAGGTCTTGGCAAGATGTATATTGCCGACGAGCGTTTCAAGAAGAACATCGACAAGTACGGCGAAGTGCCGAGTTTGCATCTGAGGCTATTGAGGTTTACTGCCGAAAATGAGCACAAACAAATTCAATCACTTTCTTGAAAACGCCCGACTTCTGTCTGACAAGTTTGGTATCGTTCCTCTTCTGTACGGTTCGCTTGGCTTGGAGTATCTGACAGGCGATGATCTCGGTGCGGACGATATCGATATACTTGTTACGAGTGTATTTGTCACCGAGCGATGGCATGAATTTAAGTCATTTTTAGAAGTACAGGGATATGTTCTTGTAGATGAGTATGAGCATACATTTGAGCGTGACGGTGTGGCATATTCCTATGCCGATATCGAGGATCTCGAATCCTTTGCAGGCATCAACACAGAAGATATAGAGCTACACGAAACAGACGGTGTTCGCTTTCTGTTGTTGTCACTCGCGCAGTATCTTGCTGTGTATAAACAATCGAGCAAAGACGGCTACCGTGTGAACGTACGGCAGAAAAAGGATGCCGACAAAATCAGATTTATTGAGAGCAAATTGTGATGAAAAAGGTTATAGTTATCGGCTGTCCCGGAAGCGGCAAAAGTACGGTTTCTCGGGCGTTACAGAACAAGACAGGCATTCCGCTGTATCACCTCGATATGATGTCTTGGAACGCTGACAAGACCACGGTGGAAAAGAGCGTGTTCCTCGAACGCTTGTCTGCCGTGCTCGAAAAAGACGAGTGGATCATTGACGGCAATTACGGCTCTACAATGGAGCTGCGAATGGCGGTGTGCGATACGGTGATTTTTCTCGACTATCCGCTTGACGTTTGCCTTGACGGCATCAAAGAACGACGCGGAAAGCCGAGAAGTGATATGCCGTGGATCGAAACTGAAGAAGATGAAGAATTAATCGAATTTATCAAAAGCTATAACGAGCAGCAAAAGCCAAAGGTGCTCGAATTGCTCGAAAAACACAGTGATAAAAATTTTGTCATTTTGGAGAGCAGAGAACCAGCGGATGCGTTCTTGAATGGAGAAAACTTATGATATTGGAAACAGAACGCCTCATTCTTCGCCCGTGGTGCGAAGATGATGCGGAAGAATTATATAAATATGCGTGCGATCCCGAGGTAGGCCCACCTGCAGGATGGCCGCCTCACACGAGCGTGGAGAACA
>JAFXEX010000003.1 GCA_017520825.1 Clostridia bacterium
CCTCGGGAGCAAAGTAACCACCCTCACGAAGTCTTGTATAAATTCCGTAGTAGTCGAAGTTGTCTTCAAGCATAGTGTCGTTAGAGAAGTTTGCTACAGAGAAGGGCTGCAATACCGTTCCGAAGTCGTTGGCAAGTGCAAGTGAGCCCATGTGGTCAAGGTCGTCTCTGAACAACGTTTCGATAAGAGCGTTCTTATACTTTGCATCCATATCGGGAGCGTAGTGGAACCAACCTACTGTTGCAGTGTAGAAATAATCATGGTACTTAACCTGCTTTGCAAGGTGGGAGTTCTTGAATTCCTTATAGCCTCTTCTTGCGTGGTCAACTGCACCACCTCGTCCACGTGCACTCCAGATACAAGGCAAGAACGAGGACATCTCAATGAGAGGATCAACGTCACAATTTGAAACAACTGTTCTTACGAATTCAGCGTAATAGTAGTATCTTGCGTCCTTTTCGGTGAAGTAGTCACGGGAGAAAGATTCAAGACCGTCAAGGTAGATCATCTCGTAACCACCCTCGTTATAAACCTTGGCAGTATCCTCTGCTACCTTATAGAAAAGGTCTGAAAGGGGCTTGGGCTGGAACATTGAGTACCAACCGAGGAACTGACGGATTACTGCGCCGTCACTGTGAGCAACGGGCTTTGTTCCAAGCTGTCCTCTCTTTACGTTGAGGAAGCCTGATGAGGTGCCCTGCTGAACGAGGATGATTTCATCATCAATGAGTATGTACTTACAGTAGGGGTTTCCTCTGTAAGGAACGTTTGCATTTTCGGGGTTAATCTGGAATTTGGAGGCATCTTCATACGTCTTGATGTTAGTTCTGAACTGCGAAAGTCTGCCTCTTACAGTGTAGGTTTCCTCTGCAAAGAACAATTGGTCTCTGAGCTCGGGATTTGTAAGAATGTTCTTTGAAGGGGTAGCAACAAGTGAAGAGTAAGTATGAAGTGCTAATTTTACGCCGTTAGCTCTTACTACGTCAGCAATTCTTTCCTTGAATACTGAAGCAGGGATAAATACGTCGTCTTCCTTTTCCTGCTCGGTGCGAGCGCACACGAAGTTGAAGTCACCTTGAATAAAGGTACGGTTTCCTTGGTGCATATCAAGGTGGTCAATGGAGTATCTGTTTGCAACCTGTGCTGTTTCAAGCGCGGTCTCAGGGAAGAGTCCGTTTTGAACAATAACGTAATCGCCAAATAAATCTGCGTTGTCAAGAGCGTAAGGACCACCGTGCTTTGAGGTAATACCCTTGTTGGGGTCGATGTCGTCAACAATGCTCTTCAGGTGATCACGGTGTTCGGTCATTCTTGAGAATGCAATAGCAAACTTAGAACCAAAGGTAGGTACACCGATTGCTGTGTAAACGGTACCCTTTGTAGCCTTTAACGAGCCACCGGGATAGTAGGTGGGGTCTACGGTGGTTGTCATTGCAACGCCCGAGAGACCGAATGCGTTTTCGTTGTCAAGCTCCCAATTGTATTCAGCTAAAAGTGTACCAAACGAGAATGAGCCGACAGTAGCGGGAAGGTTGCAGTCAAGAGTAAACGCAATGTAGTCACCCTTGGGCTCTACAAGCAAGTAAATGTTGCCGATGCCCTTGAAGGATAATACAAGTCTGCCGTCTACAACGTCAGCAGAGGCGGGATTAAGAGCAGCGCCTGCCTTAGTTGTCAGTGAAGCAAACACAGGGGCGAGGTGTACTGCAAGGATATCCTCACCGGTCATAAGGTTTATGATTTCGGTAACCTTAGCGTTCTTCTTGCTTATAGAAATCTTGACGTAATCGTTCTGGAATGAAATTTCAGATGCAGATTTCTTAAGTGCTGTACGGTCAGCTGCATAGTATTGAGGACTGTTGATATTTGAGTTTGAAGCGAGAAGTATCTGAGTTTCAGCCCAGTGTCCCTTTATGTCAGAGAAAATTGTTGTAAGGTGATCACGGCTGATAGCGTCATTTCCTGCATAAAGCGAGAGAAGTCTGTTGATAACGGTAACAACCTCAGCACGTGTTATGGTGTTGTCAGGTCTGAAGGTATTGTCCTCATAACCGTTAACAAGACCTGAGGCAGCTGCTGCAACTATTGCCTTATAATACTTGTTGCTCTCGTCTACGTCGTTAAACGTAATGCTTTCGGTAGCAGCAAGGTTTGAGGTAAGGTAAGCAAGCTCAACGAATTCTGCTCTTGTTATAGGCTTGTTAGGATTATAGGTGTCTGTCTCTGTTGAGAACAAAAAGCCCGTTTCATCAAGATAAGCAACAGCATTATAGAACCAATCGCTTGTCTTAACGTCAGTGAAGCGTGTTGTATATCCGTCGGGAATATTCTGTGTGCCAAGAAGAAGTCTTGCGAAAATCGTACAAGCCTCAGCCTTGGTCATATTTCCATTGGGCTTAAAGAGATTACCTGCGTAACCGTTTATGTAAGCAGTACTGTCGCTGTTGGATCTTCCCGGAATTTTAGGAAGGAAAATCATGGGATCGGGATCGGGGAGGTCAGCGATATTGTTGAGATTAACCACGATCTTCGAGTTGTCATCGTAGCCTTCAAAGGGAGCTGCGTAGCGAATATCAAGAGTCTTGTTGTCTTCAGATATCTTGATAAGCACAGGGAAAGCTCTGTCTTCCTTGGCGTATCCGCTTTCAAGGTCAGCAACAACCGAAAGTACCTCATAGCCGTTATTGTTTTTAAACGTTTTAGTAACAATTTCCTTGCCTGTTGAAGCGTTTGCTGAAACTATGCAAAGAATGTTATCCCAGCCAGCAAAGGCGTCCTTCCAAAGCTGGTCTCCGTCGTGAGGACTGTCTGCCCATACCATATTTGTTTTGATTTTTGTGCTGGTCTGTTTAAATATGGTGGGGTACCATACGCTCTTGTCAAGTGACCAGTCGTGCTGAGTGTACATTTCACCGTCAGCCTGAGCAAAAGAGGTTGTATAAATTATAGCGCGAGCGTCAGGATACTGTGCCTGAACTCCGTTAAACCAATCAATTGTTTTCTTACGAGGGAAGGCTTCAAGCTGATATATAATGTATCTGCTGGTGCCTTCAGTTTTAAGGATTGCAAAGTTGTTTGCGTCGTATGCAATCTGCTCTACGTTAGCAGTACCTACGAAGTCAGCAAGCTGGAAGCAGTTTGTTATGTGGTTTCCTCTTGCGAAGCCGTCTCCGTAATAGTCGTAAAGACCGATGGAAACACCGTAGGGAACGTCAACGTCGGTCAACTGGGAAGCAGTTTTGCGAAGCAAATTAAAGTCCTTCTGCCATTCAACGTCGCCTTCGTTCATCGAAAGAAGGTCAGCCTGTGTGAGCCCCTGCTTTGTTACTACGTCGGCATAAACGTAATTGGCAGTGGTCGACATATTACCGATAAAGCTGACGTAGGTTATATTATATTCGTCAGCAGTGTCAGCCAGCCATACTACTGCATCGTCAAGAGAACCTGCGTTCTTCTTGCCTGCAATAAAGGGCTTAACGTTGTGGAAGCTTGCCAAAACGAAGTCGCCGTCGGAAACGTAGTCCTTTTCAAAGGGGACTATTTTCGCTGACACGGAAAGTGTGAGCGCCGACAGAACAATCATCAAAGCAAACAAAACCGATAGTGCTTTTTTCATAGTTGTTCTCCTTTTTGTGTACATATTTTTACGCAGTAATTTTAACACGCTTTTTGGCAAAAGTCAATAAAGTGTCAAGATTTCATAAGGCAAAAATGAATAAATTGTACAAACTTAACAAACAAAAACGAAAATTAAAAAAATGTAAGCGTTTTCTTGTGTTGCTTTTTTACAAAAAGAAAATAACAATATTTAAAAAATAGTTAAAAAAATACCCCGACGGCTGTTTTGCCGTCGGGGATATGCTTTGTTATTAAAAAGCTTTAGTCAAATTTGAACTCCATACATTCGGCAGGGATTTCAATTTGCGGTGCATTCCAATCGTCAGGGTTTTCAATTATCGCACCACTTGTACCGATAACGACTGTAGCTCTTGTGGGAGCGTCGGTCAAGGGCTGTGCGTTGTAGGTATACGAATAGCTACCTGCAGGAACTTCAACGGAGCCTGTATAGGTAATTTCCTTAACGAATACTGTATCGTTCTTGTAGCTTCCGTCTTCCTTGTACTCATAGATATAGTAGGTCTGGTAAGCCTTACCTGTTTCAGGATAGAATTCAACGTATTCACCCGACTTAAGCTCGGTGTTGAAGGTCATCGTCTTGCCGTTGATAGTAACGGAAGGATTGGAAACGGGAGCTTCAACAATCTTAACTGACGTAAGGTCGTCAATCTTAACGCCGGAACAGCTTCCTACAAGAGAAATCTTGACAGTAGTTACGCCTCTAAGCTCACAGTAAGCTCTGCCCGAGTCATCAGCTTCAACAAGCACGATATCCTTCCAGCCTTTGAAGTTAAGGGGAATGTCGTATATGTGTGAACCGTCATAAGAGGTAAGTTGAATCTGAATCTTATCGCTTGTGCCGTTGCCGAATACCTTGATCATAAATGCGTAGTTATCAATGTAGTCGGTTTCAGGAATTGTGTGAGAGCCAACAGCCTTTGAAACGGGCTGTGTTTCGTCAAACTCCTTAACTACAATCGAATTCTCGCCAAGTGACGAATATCTCTGCTCAATTCTTACGTAAGGTGTTTGTGCGTTGAAGGGGTTTTCAGCCTTTCCTGTTGTAAAATCACTTTCGAGCATAAAGGTTTTGTGTTCAACGTAGTTCATTTCCTTGAACGCCCAAGTGCCGTCGTCCTGCTGGAATACCTTGTATTCGTACTCGCCGTTGAGAATAGCCTTCTTAACCTCGGGAGCAAAGTAACCACCCTCACGAAGTCTTGTATAAATTCCGTAGTAGTCGAAGTTGTCTTCAAGCATAGTGTCGTTAGAGAAGTTTGCTACAGAGAA
>JAFXEX010000012.1 GCA_017520825.1 Clostridia bacterium
ATCGAACCCCTAAACTGTCAAAGCCTTCTTCCAAAAGCTGACCGACAACCAAGCGGTTACGACCAAGACGGGAATGGTCTTTTACGATAAGTGTACCAATCATTCCTTTTTCGGCAAGCTCCATTATCTCGGTAAAGGCAGGTCTTGCAAAAGTCGTTCCCGACCAACCGTCATCCACGAATACACGGGTATTCTTAAAGCCATTGTCCTTTGCATACTTCTCAAGTATAGATTGCTGATTCTTAATACTGCCCGAAGTGCCTTCCTGCTCATCATCACGAGATAAGCGGCAGTATAGAGCAGTGATCTTTTCTGACTGTTTGTTCATAGTTCTCCTTTCCACAGCCAGATATGATACGAATTGTAGGACATACATATTATATCATATCTTCTGCTATACTTCAACACTTTAATGTGGTAAATCGAAAGTTTTTCATTGTTTTTTTAAAATTATGCGTTCTACCTTTTCTGTGATATTTTCCGTTGCATCTTCCTTAAAGAAAGTTCTGACCGCATAGAGTGTACCGTCAATTTCTTTTACGAAGTTCAGCGGTTCAAGGTACATATTCCTCTTAAACCAAGCAATACGTTCTTCTTTGGTAAGCGTTGCAAGGTAGTCTGTAATTTCATCTATGACCTTGTAAATATCATCATTTCTACCGGTATTTGTCATCGTTCCCAACCTCCTTTGTTCTTGGGTTTCTGTTTTCGTTCGGGAGCTTTCGGTGCAGACTTATCATCCACAACAAAATCCCATTTACTTGACTTGAGTTTTACAGGCTCTGCTTTCGGCTCTACGGGTTTATATCTCGGCGTAATGATTTTCTCAATAAACTCCATAACCTTCTTTGGCGCAAGTGCCAACGCCTCTAAAAATGGTTTGCATTTTGCTTTTAGCTCAGCAAGTTCCGTCTTTACTTCGGCAAGCCTGTCCTTGTATGCCTGTATAGTGCTTTCAAGAATAGAGATTGTCCGTCTGTTCACAAGACACTCCTTTGCCAAGTTGGATAGATAGGTGTAATCTTCACCCGACATTTGAACTTTACCCATAAGCGTTTTCTTGCCCATATTGTCTATGATCTCGGCACTTGCCTTGACGGGGAGAATGCTGGATAGTTCTTCGTTTGCCTGCTCAATCTTTTCTTGGATCGCCGAAAGCCGCTTTTTGTCCTGCTCGGCTTGAAACCTTGCATTAGTTTTATTCTCTGCGGTACTGCCACGCACACCTCTGTCAAAGTCCTTAAATCCCGCCGCCTGCATATGCTCGTAAAACTGATCCTGCAAGATACTGTAAGACGGAACAAGCACCGGCTTTCCTTTTTCGTTAAACTCCGGCTCGCCGTATTCATTGAGCTTTTGCGGAGACTTCCACTTCTTTGAGTGGCTGATCTGCTGCACGATTTCCTTGACCGTGCCGACCAACGCTTTATCCTTGCACCTTTTTGACCACAGCACTTTCTTTTCCACAACGGGCAAAGCCATAACGTGCATATGATAGTGGTAAATGGGATAACCGTATTTGTCGGATAAAGTGAGGTTAATTTCATCGGCGTGCATAACGGCGGAGAGGACATTATCCTTGCCGTAAAGCTTTTCCGCAAAGCAATACGCTTCTTCATAAAACGCTTTGGCAAAATCGTAACCACCGTGTTCCTCAAAATATTCCGAGTTAATATCGAAGATAAGCTCGTCGTAAACTTTGGCATCCTTTTTCAAACCTCGCATAGATACCTTGCCTTCATCCACTAACTTCTGAAGCATTTCGTTGTAGGTGAGTTCACCGCAACTTCGGTATTGGATATTCATAGGCGTTCTTTCCAAGTCCACATTCATATTGGCATAGTGTTCGTTCTTCCTTTCAATATGTCGTTCAAACTTGCCCACCGAGTCCTGCGTTCTTGTTTTTACCCTTGCAACGCTGTAATTCTGTCTTGACATTTTTATCACTTCCTTTCATTTTTAAGATGGATTTATCTGAGATAGCGTTTTCTCTGTTACACACCTTTTCAAAGTGTGTAACCCACTATGACACTTTCACGGATACTCCGTGCAAAGATGTCAGTGGGCTCTCCGAGGGGGAGTGGGGCGTTGCCCCGTTATCTGCGGATAACTCCCCAGCAGTGCCGCCCTTTGAAAAGGGCACCCTGCACCCCGCCTAAACTTTACGGTTGCGAAGGCAGTTGTTTTGCTTCTTGGC
>JAFXEX010000013.1 GCA_017520825.1 Clostridia bacterium
TCTTACATAACCGTTCGTTTTTAGTGAAATCGTTCGCTTACGCTCACGGTGAAATAATTTGCTCCGTAAATTGTGAAATTTGATGCTATCGCATCAAGTGAAATTAAATCCACCCATCCGCCGTCGAGGCGGATTTCACCCAACGAAGTTGGATTTCATCGTCAAAGACGATTTCACCCACCCGCAAGGGTGGATTTAGTTGAAAAAAGCACCGACAAAGTCGATGCTTTTTTCTGGCGGAGACAGAGAGATTTTCCCTGCAAGCAGCTCCCTTGCGGTGCCCAAAATTCGCGGGCACTCGCGGGGACGCTCGTTGCGAATTTTGACCGCTGCACAGAAATTAACTCGCTTCATCGTCCACCGGACGCGCTCGTTAATTTCTCTCCCGCCGGTACCCGTCGCTCGAGTTCAAATCTGTTTTCCAAAAAACAAAAAACACTTGCAAGTGCAAGTGCTTTTTGTTTGGCGGAGACAGAGAGATTTGAACTCTCGCACCGGTTACTCCCGATCTACTCCCTTAGCAGGGGAGCCCCTTCGGCCAACTTGGGTATGTCTCCGTATTTGGCGGAGAGAATAGGATTCGAACCTACGGTACCTTTCGGTATCACTGGTTTTCAAGACCAGCTCCATAAACCACTCGGACATCTCTCCACATATTTAACAAATGGATTATAGCAAAAAAAACAAGGACTGTCAACAGAAAAAAATGAAATATTGTGTTTTTGATGTCACATTGAATGCGTCAAAATGAAAAGCCGTGTTACAATTAAAGTGTGGAAGGAGCATTTCTTTTTGAAAAGGCAGGTGATGCTTTTGAGGAGCTTGTATGAAAGTAAAGTTCAAAATAACCTTTCCCGAATCAGCACCTTGGTTATGTGCGGAAGCGGTGAAAAGGAAATTGCTGACTTTTTGGGGATTTCACTCAAAACCTTAAAAAAGTACAGACGCTTGCATCCCGAGCTGGATGCGGCGCTGAATGAAAAGAAAAATTCCGACGTTTTAGTTATGAAGGCGTTTTTTAAGCGCGCCTGCGGTTATACGGTGGAGGAGGAAAGCTGTGAGTTTAAGGGCAAGAAAAATGCCGAAGGAGAAATCCAGGACGAGCAGGTGGTTAAAAAGACCGTCAAAAAGGACGTGCCTCCCGACCTTAACGCAATAAAGTGGTGGCTTGAAAACTGCGCCGACAAAAAGGAAATTCAAACGGAAATAAACCTTGAAGAAGCGAGGGAAATGTTGCTTGCAAAAGAAGAGCTTGAAGCAAATCAATGAAGAAATATCACGCAATCCCAAGCTGTTCAAGCTGGCGGGCTATAATCTGACGAAGGTCCATCAAAAGCAAATGGAGTTTCATAAAAATCTTAAGCGCAACCGTTGGGTTTTCGGCGGTAACAGAACGGGCAAAACCGAGTGCGGTGCCGTTGAGGCGGTGTGGTTTGCCCGAGGGATTCATCCTTACCGCAAAAATAAGGGCGCTACAAAGGGTTGGGTTGTTAGCCTTACTCAAGAGGTTCAGCGTGACGTTGCTCAGGAGAAGCTTTTATCATATCTTCCTGATCAGTGGATAGAAAAGGTGGTTATGCGCAGGGGCAGAGAGGATTCTCCCACCTCGGGGGTTATTGACTTTATACTTGTCAAAAACGTTTTCGGCACTGTTTCAACCATCGGCTTTAAGAGCTGTGACCAGGGACGTCAACGGTTTCAGGGAACAAGTCAGGACTGGATATGGTTCGACGAGGAGCCTCCAAAGGACATTTACGACGAGTGCCGAATGAGAGTTCTTGATACCTGCGGCGAAATTTGGGGCACTATGACGCCTCTTATGGGCTTAACCTGGGTGCACGACGAAATTTATCTAAACGAAAACAAGGACCCTGAGGCCTGGTACACTATGATGAGCTGGCAGGACAATCCCTTTCTTAATGAAAAGGAAGTGCAGATGCTTGAAAAGCTGTTAACCGACGAGCAACGGCAGAGCCGACAGTACGGTCAGTTTATGAGCCATTCGGGACTTGTTTACAGTGAGTTTGACGAAAACGTGCACGTTTGCGATCCCTTTGACGTTCCAAAGGAGTGGTTCGATAAGCTTTCCATTGACCCGGGGCTTGTTAACCCCCTTTCGTGCCATTGGTACGCGGTTGACGGTGACGGAAACGTGTTCGTTATTGCGGAGCATTATGCCGCTGACCACGACGCCGCGTGGCATTCGGAACAAATACTTAAAAAGTGCGAGGAACTTTCCTGGCCTAAGGGAATTTCGGGCAAGGTGGAGGCTCTTATGGATTCGGCGGCATTGCAGAAAACTCTTTCTGCTCAGAGCAGCGTCGCCCAGCTGTTTTACGATTTGGGTATAGCGGTGAACACAAAGGTGAATAAAAATACCTGGACGGGTATTCAACGAGTTAAACAATACCTTACTAAAAGGACGGATATGCCCCGTCTTTTTATTTTTCGCACCTGCCCTGAGATGATAAGGGAAATTAAGGGGTACCGCTATGG
Source organism: Clostridia bacterium (assembly GCA_017520825.1). Lineage (GTDB taxonomy): Bacteria > Bacillota > Clostridia > Oscillospirales > SIG627 > RGIG6353. The sequence continues at coordinate 2,497 of JAFXEX010000013.1, forward strand.
TGTAGGCGATTCGCCCATAAAAAAGGACGATCACGCAATGGACGAGCTGAGGTATTACATTATGTCAAAGCCCGAGCCCAACGTTCCCGGGATGGAAAAATCGCCCCGTATGCGTGATATGGAACGTTTGATTTCAAGAAGAAAAAACAAAAAACTCAATTAGAGGGGAGAAAATGCTTTTGAAAAGCGAAGATAAAAGAAAAAAGGAGCTGTGCAGCTTCGTTAATAAGGAGTTTGAAAGACGCAGTAAGGAAAGACTGCCCTTTGAGCTTCAATGGCAGTTAAATATAAATTTCTTTTTAGGAAACCAGTATTGCGATATTCTGCCTGAAGCAGGGGAGATATTCCAGCAGGAAAAGGCGTTCTTGTGGCAAGAAAGAGAAGTTTATAACCACATTGCACCTATTATTGAAAGCCGCTTGGCTAAGCTTAATAAGGTAGCTCCGAGAGTGGTTGTGCGCGCCGCCACTAACGACGAGGAAGACGTGCAGGCGGCAAAGGTCAGCTCGGCTATTCTGGCCAGCGCCTTCCAGCGCAACAATATGAGCGCCACAATTAAGGATGCAACTATGTGGTCCGAACTGTGCGGAACGGTTTTCTACAAGCAAGGCTGGGTAAATAATAAGGGAATGACCGTAGGCAAAGACGCAAGCGGCGCCAACATCCGCGAGGGTGACGTTTCAACGGTGGTTTGCCCGCCTTACGAGATTTATCCCGACAGCCAATCCGTTCAGGATATTCAGGAATGCTCTTCCGTTATCCACGCCCACGTGTATCCTTGCGAATTTGTTCGCCAGCTTTACGGCAAAGAGGTTAAGCCTACGGAAACGGACGTTTTATCTGCCGCGGAATTTGGATTATCAGGAGGCTTCGGCACAAGAAACACTTTGCTTGGGTTAGGCGAAAAAAAGGCGGAAAATTCCTGCCTTGTTTTAGAGTATTACGAGCAGGAATCCGTTAAGCATCCTGAAGGCAGATACATAGTTGTTTCGGGGGACACTCTGTTATTTGAGGGTGAGCTTCCCTACGTTAACGGTGAAGGCGCTTCCCGAAAGCTGCCCTTCGTTCAGCAAAATTCCGTAAGCCGTCCCGGTTGCCTTTGGGGCATATCGGTGGTGGAAAGATGTATTCCCATTCAGCGCTCCTATAATGCGGTGCGAAACAGAAAGCACGAGCTTCTCAACCGTTCGGCAGTAGGAGTGCTTGCAGTTGAGGAGGGCTCGGCAGACGTGGAGGATCTGGCGGAAAACGGCCTTGCTCCCGGTAAGGTAATAGTTTACCGTCAGGGTGCCGATAAGCCGGAAATGATGTATCCGGGCACTATTCCTGATGAATTTACCAGGGAGGAGTCGGCGCTGCTTGAAGAATTTAATCTTATTTCGGGCACCTCTGATTTAATGAGACAGTCCGTTGCCCCCACAAACGTAACAAGCGGAACGGCTCTTAACACCATTGCCGAGCAGGACGACACGCGTCTTGCGGTTACGGCGGATAAAATGCGCGACGCGGTGCTTGAAATTTCACGTCAGTGGCTCCGTTTGTTCAAGCAGTTTGCTTCTTACGGAAGAATAGAGAGGGTGGTAGGCAAAAACGGAAAGGTTTCCAGCGTCTATTGGACGGGCAATATGCTTACCAGCGACGACGTGGCCCACGAGACGGAAAACGAGCTTTCCGACTCACTTTCTAACAGAAAACAAGTTATTTTTGATTTGCTCGGCAAGGGCTTGTTCCTTGATGAGCATGGGAATTTGCCCCAGAGAACCAAGGGTAGAATTCTGCGTGCCTTAGGCATGGGGGATTGGGAGAATATTGCCGATTTAAGCGAAATTCATTCCTCCCGCGCCCAAAGGGAAAACGTTATGCTTAAAGACGCCAAGGAGGTTGTTATAACAGACACGGACGACCACGCAATTCATATTGCAGAACACGCTAAAGTTTTATTGAGCGAGGAATTTGAGGAACAGTTCGGTTTGTTTGGAGACGTTCGAAAGCGTTTTGAAGAACATATATCAATTCACAAAGCAAGAATGGAGGAAAACGACGTTGAGCAAGCACAATGAATTTGAAAAGGAAGCTCTTACGGAAGAAAAAAATGAAACAAGCGTAGAGAATAAAGACGCAACCGCTTCGACAGAGGAGCTTTCAATCGAAGAACAGCTTAAAATGCTTCAGCAGGAAAACGAAAGTCTTAAAAGACAGCTTGGCAATCAGGATCAGACCGACGGCTTAATAGAGGAATTCTTGAGCGAATATCCTTTGGCGGAGAGGTTTGTTGATGAAATCTGTCTTTGCCTTGAGGAAAATCCCGATTTAGAGGGCAAAGAAGGCTTAATTAAGGCACTTGCATCCGTTTTGTGCTCTTCCTGGCGCGACGAAAGCCAGCTGGCACAGGACGAAAAATTCCTGAACAATTATGTTTTCAACAATCAGCAGGTACGAAAGACGATTCTGGAGGACTATCTTAACGAGATTGCGTCTAACAGAGGTCCCGTGCTTACAAAATCGGGGGCACTTCCCAAAACGAAGATGGAAAAGCCCCAGACAATACGCTCTGCAGGTGAGCTTGCAAGAGCGTTATTCCGCAAATAAAAATTAAAGGAGATAAAAAATGATTTCAGTTTCTTCAGTAAACGAGGCACTCAAGAGCTTTTATCTTGACGTGCTTATTTCACAACTTAATAATTCTATCAGCCCTCTTTATAAAAAGTTTAAGGCTACAGAACACTTTATTACCGGCAAGGAAGCGGTTAAACCCGTTTGCTTTGACTTGTCTTCCGGTATTTCTGCTTTAGACGAGTATGCAAATCTTCCTACCGCCAACGGCAACAAGTACGTAAATCTTCGCGCTGAGCTTAAAAACCTTTACGGTACCATCGAAATTACCGATAAGGCTCTTCGCGCATCTGCCAACACCGAGGGTGCGGTGGTAAATCTTCTCAATGCTGAAATGGAAGGTCTTATTGCTTCCGCTAAGCGCAGATTTTCCAAAATGCTCTACGGCGACGGCTCCGGCAAGCTTGCAACCGTTATCAAGGATTGCGCAGAACTCGGTGAAGCTGTTGTTGACGATGCTTCCTGCTTACACGTAGGTATGGATATTTACGTTCAGGAGGGCCCCAACAGCGCGGTGGTTAAAATCGTAAGCATTGAAGGCAACAGAGTTATTACCACCTACAACAACTCACACTGCGCAGGCACCTTCTTCTATGGAAAAGACAGCATTGACAAGGATATTTTCGGTATTGAAACTATCTTTAACAATCCCGAAACCCTTTACGGTGTTTCAACTGCAGGTAAAACCTGGATGAAGCCCTATGAGGAAGGCTCCGTTGGTGCAATTTCCGACGTTAAGATTCAGAAGGCTATCGATGCTGCAGAATCTGCTTCCGGCGGAAGCATTGACTTTATTACCTGTTCTTACGGTGTGCGCAGAGCATATCAGGCTTACCTTGAGGCAACCAAGCGCAACATCAATCCCGTTGAGCTTGAGGGCGGCTTCAAGGCTATCAGCTATGCAGGTATTCCCGTTGTGGCAGATAAATACTGTCCTAACGGCACAATGTATCTTTTAGATACAAAGCTTTTCGATCTTCATCAGCTTTGCGACTGGCGTTGGCTTGACGGCGATAACGGTGAAATCTTAAAGCAGATCAGCGGTAAAGCCGCCTACGGCGCAACCTTGGTTAAGTATGCAAACCTTATTTGCTCACTTCCTTGCGGTCAGGCAAAGCTTAGCGGTTTAACCGAAAACTAATTTTTAGAGGTGTTTTATGGCAAGTGCAACACAATATACGGAGCGTTACATTCCCGTTTTGAACGATACGATGAGTATACTTCTTCGGTTAAAGGAAATCGATGAAAGCTATTTTATTTTACTTAACAGACAGACGGATAAGTTTGAAATTCATTCCTCTGCCCAGGGGGAAGATACCTTTTGCTTGGAGCTTCCCTTTTCGTTTTTAGATGCGCGAACACTCAACTATGCGAGAAAGTACCGCAGAGAGAGGGCAAAGCAGATTTACGAGGAAATGGAAAGAGAAAACGAACGGCTGGAAAAACGTCAGGCGCAGGAGCGCTTCGATGAGTTTTGCCTTGCCATTGAAAACTCCAAAGGAGGAGCAAAGTGACTTTTTTGGATTTGGTTCAAAGAACCATCGATATTTTAGACGTGGTTGACCGTGACGACGAGGAAATGGTCAAGGCGGTCAAAAACGCAATCAACGTAGCGTATATGACGATAGCGCGAGACAAATACCGTCCCGAGAAATGCGAAACGGTAAGGGTGGTGGACGGCAAAATTGCCATCGACAAGCTGAGCGAATGCTACGTTTCCTTAAAAACAGTTCAGTCGGTAGGCGGAATGCGAATTGCGGCATGGGAATCGGTAAATAACATTCACATATCGCCTTCGTATTACCAGGTTAACGTGTTTTATTATTATCTTCCCAAGGCACTTGAAGGAGATTTTGACGTTCCCGTTATTCCCGCAAGCGCAGTAGATCCCTACGCATACATTTATTATGCCGCCTCATACTATTTCAGCGTTAAGCGTAAGCACGCCGAGGCTGCCGTATGGGACAGCAGATATAAAAACTTAACGGACAACATCAAGGAGGTCCGTTCATCCTTTACCCTGCCGGTAAAGAGGTGGCAGTAATGCTGAACGTAAAAAATATTGCAAACGTTGCGTCGGACAGAGAGTACGCTCTGCGTCAGGAGCAGTTTGCGGGGCTTAATATGTTTGTTGACGAAAGCCTTATGTCCATTGAGGAAAGTCCCTGCGCCCAAAATGTCATTTTTGACGGCGGGGCAATCAAAAGAATTGAGGGCTTCGGACAAACGGTATGGAATTGGGACGGCACGTCTGTTCCGCTCAGACAAATACCCGAAAGCGTAATCGAGTTATTTGAGTATCAGTCACGGGAGGGCGTGGAAAAGGGATATAAAAACCTCTATTTTTCGGCTTCTGACGGAAACCTTTACGGCTTTGAGCTTTCAGCCTCAAGCGGAAAGGTGGAGGCGGTTTTAATGGAAAACTCCGATTTAACCGCTCAACCAATCACGTATTTTACCCAGTACAAAACCGAAACCGCCAACTGCGCTCTGCTGGGAGGTCCCTTGTGCAGACCTCACGTTTTCACCGAAGGCGGAGGAGTAAAAGCCATAAGCGGCAAAAACAAGCCTTATATGAGCAAAACCGCCATGCATTACGGCAGAATGTTCGGTATCGGAGACCCGGCCTATCCCCAAAGACTGTGGTTTTCGGCACTTAACGAGCCTTGGAACTTTGAAATAGGCGAGGAGGCAGGCGGCTACGTGGAAATTAACGATTTCATAGGCGACACTATTGACGTGGTATCGTTTTTCGACACGCTGTACGTGTTTTGCCGTTACGGCATCGTTGCGGTAAACGCTCTGTCTACTCAAAGAGAGTTCTCGGTTGAAAATATCTATTATACCGACAGCGAAATTATTAAAGGAAGCGTTTGTATCTGCGGCAGCACGGTTTTGTTTGCTACACGCAGAGGCATATACGCTCTCTCCGGCTCGTCGGTATCGTGCCTGAGCAACAAAATAAAGAATTTCTTCGTGGAAAATCCGCCCCTTTGCCGAAAAGAAAGCAGCGCTTACTTTAACGGCTCGTATTATTTATCCTTCCACAAAAACGGCGGAGAAAACGGAATACTCATTTATTCTACCGTTCAGCACGACTTTGTTATCCGCACCCAAGCAGACGTGCAGTCTATGGTGGTAGCCAGGGATAACGTTCACGAAAAGCTTCTCGTGGCGCTTACCGACGCTCTTATAATATTAGAATGGGGCGCAGGCGACAGAGCGACCACGTCGGGAGTGATTGACAGCCTCTGGCGCTCACCATACAACCATTGGGGGATCGCCAACGGACAAAAAAGAATTAAGGAAATACACTTTACGGCATCGGGTGACGGTGAAATACAGTTTACCGTCATTGCCGACGGTGCCGAGGAATCCCGCACGGTAGAGCTTCAGCAGGAGCCAAGGGTATTCAGATTGCCCTTTGACATTGCAGGCGACCTGGTGGGACTTGAAATCAGAAACAGTTACGGCTCAAACTTCAGAGTTTCTCCCGTAACGATTATATATACGCTGGAAAGAAAGGCAGTACGATAGGAGGAATGATTATGAACGATATAGAAATGCTTGCGTACCAGGCGGAGAAGGTTCACCGCAGAATAAAACGCATTGAAAACAGCTCCGCGCTTCAAAAGATTTCACTTCTTGAGGCGGAGCAGGTAAATTATCAGGAAGAAAAACACTTAACTAAACGGATATATTCCTATAAGGACAGACAGGGCGTTATTGTTTTCTGCTCAGCCACTTCGCCGGGCGAAAACGAAATAGAAATATCCGTAGGAGATCAAAACCGAATATTCTCACTTTTAGGTGAAGGCTCCTTTTTCTTTTGCGGCGAAATGAAAAAAGGCTATAACACAGTGACCGTTGCAGTTCGCGCCAAGGGCAGCGTTGTGGCTTCTGTGCAGGCCGTTTTACAAACAGTAGATTTAGGGTAGGTGATTTTATGAGCGAAAACGTAAAGGTTAAAACCACTGAGGCAGGCTCTCTCAGCTATTACGAGGCAGAGCAAAATACTACTCTGCGCGACGTGGCTCAGGCTGTGGGCGTGCCTTACGAAGATCTGGTAGTTCTTAATCCGTACTTTTCCAACGGCAGAGTCCGTAAGGGGCAAAGAGTAATCGTTGCAATAAATCTTGACGAAGAGGTCAAGTTTATGAAGGACGAAAAGGAAGCCCTTATTAAAAAGAATCATTATGATGACAATATTAAAACTCATCAGCAGGAATATGACAATAACGTGGCATCTGCAAAGAAGGAGCATTCCGAAAAGGTAGAAAGCCTTAACGAAAAAAATAAGCAGGACACAATCAATCTGGAGGGCGATATGGCAAAACGAAAGCTCTCCTTTTCCAGTATTGCAAAAAATGAAATGAATGCTCTCAAGGCAAGTAAAGAAAAAAATAAAGCAAGTCTTGATAAGGATTTGGACACCAAGCTCAAAAAGCTGAAATTCACTCTCAACAAAAAGGTTATGGGTGAAAATCAAAAAAAGGACTTATTGTAAAACGCTTTTACTGCGGCAAAACCAATAAAAAAGTTTTGCCGCAGTATTTTTGTTTTTGGTAAATACTATATAATGTTAATTATATAAAATAATATACCGTAAATCTATATATAGTAGGTAAAAAATAGCGAATACAAAATATTGTAAAGGGCAAAAAATAAGTAAAAAAATTATTGAAAAAAAGCTTAAAAAAAGCTCAAAAAACGGTTGACAAAAGGCCTTAAGTTTGGTATTATAAGCAAGCTGACTGTGGCAGGGGAGCCACGGGAAGCAAGAGAAGCTCCTTGAAAAGTACATAGTGATGAGAAGAACGAGAGGTCAAAACAAGACGAAAAGTTAAAGTTTTGAACCACAAGTTAATTCCAAGAAGGATAACGAAAATTAAGTAAGAA
>JAFXEX010000014.1 GCA_017520825.1 Clostridia bacterium
ACAAACTATTCATCATGTACTCTTCTGTGAGTTTTATTTCTCTATTCGATTTTCAGTGTACATCATTACACTTGAAAGTTTAATATGCACCTTTAGCTCAGTTGGTAGAGCAACTGACTCTTAATCAGTGGGTCCCGGGTTCGAGTCCCTGAAGGTGCACCAAAACAAAAACACACCAATCGGTGTGTTTTTTGTTTTGGTATATAATCAATAGAGGGGACTCGAACCCAAAGTGGGCAGACGGCGTAAATAAAACAGTCCAGTGGACTGTTTTTAGTCGGATGGTGTGAGGGCTTTAGCCCGAGCAAGTAGTACGCGAAGCGGACGGTCGGTCCCTGAAGGTGCACCATGAAAAAAGCATCGACTTACGTCGGTGCTTTTTTCAACTAAATCCGTCTTGCGACGGAATAAATCCACTATCGTGGATGAAATCTGTTAAGCAGATGAAATCGCCTACGGCGAATAAAAGACGGATTTAATTTCATCAAAGCTATAAGGCTTTGATTTCATCCAAACTTGTTTGGATTTCATCGTGAACAAAGTGAACGATTTCATTAAAATATTCTTGTATTATTATCGTTCTATATTGGCAAAACAAAATCACACCAATCGGTGTGATTTTTCTTTTTAACTACTTCAAGGGTTATCGTTTTGCTTCTTTTACATAGATCTGGTAACTGTAAATTCATATAAATTCTTATATAAGAAGCAAGGAAAGTTCTTGGGGGCTACAAAGGGAAATTTTAATTATAAAAAGCTGTTTTACGTGATAAGTGTTCGACTTTTTTGACTGTATTATTACCCGAAGTGAGCTTGTGGCATATTATGTAACGGTGCTTCACCAAATCTATAAAGGAGGTTTTTATATGGCTAAACTAAATTTGTTTAACCGAAGTACCGACGGTTGCGGATGCAATCAAAATGACTTTGACCATCATAGACCTGGTTGTGACGATCAGGACCCGTGTACGGTTTGTCCACCCGGTCCACAAGGACCTCAAGGACCAATCGGACCCCAGGGACCTATAGGCCCCCAGGGTCCAATAGGTGAAACAGGACCGGTAGGCCCCACAGGCCCCCAGGGTCCAATAGGTGAAACAGGCCCGGTAGGTCCCACAGGCCCCCAGGGTCCAATAGGTGAAACAGGCCCGGTAGGCCCCACAGGACCCCAGGGCCCCGTAGGAGAAACAGGACCGGTAGGTCCCACAGGAGAAACAGGCCCGGTAGGTCCCACAGGCCCCCAGGGTCCAATAGGTGAAACAGGCCCGGTAGGTCCCACAGGCCCCCAGGGCCCCGTAGGAGAAACAGGCCCGGTAGGCCCCACAGGTCCTCAGGGTCCCATAGGCGAAACAGGTCCGGTAGGCCCCACAGGACCCCAGGGCCCCGTAGGAGAAACAGGACCGGTAGGTCCCACAGGTCCTCAAGGCCCCGTAGGAGAAACAGGACCGGTAGGTCCCACAGGTCCTCAAGGCCCCGTAGGAGAAACAGGCCCGGTAGGTCCCACAGGACCCCAGGGTCCCGTAGGCGCGACAGGTCCTGAAGGACCTCAGGGAATACCCGGTGGCGTATTAAGCTACGCTGACTTTTATGCGCTGATGCCTTCTGACAACTCTGCTACTGTTGCTCCCGGAACAGACGTTAGCTTCCCACAGAACGGACCTATTGCCAACACCAACATAGGACGGCTTAGCGACAGCACCTTCTCGCTGGGACCAATCGGTGTATATCAGGTTTTGTTCCAGGTTAGCGTTACCGAGGCAGGTCAGCTTCTTCTCACCTTGAACGGCCTTGATTTAGACTATACCGTAGTAGGACGTGCCACGGGTACGTCTCAGATAGTAGGTATGGCAATAGTCGAAACCACGGAAGAGGATTCGGTTCTGACGGTGAGAAATCCTGCAGGCAATGCAACGGCTCTTACCGTTACTCCTCTTGCAGGCGGTGTACGCCCCGTATCTGCCCATCTTGTCATCACTCAGATAGGATAATCTTAGTCTCAGGGCTGTCACAAGCAGTTAAAAGAGCTTGTGACAGCTCTTTGTTATACAAAAAACAAAAAATGGGTTGACTTTTCTAACGAATTTGTGCTACTATTACGTTGAAATCTTTAAACGTAGAGGGAGATGCTTACTATGGATACCAAAAAGATAAATTCGGGAAGCGTAAAAATGATAGCCCACAGAGGCGTGAGTGGAATTGAAAGAGAAAACACCGTTCCTGCCTTTCTTGCAGCTTGTAACCGTTCATACTACGGCATTGAAACCGACGTAAGATTGACTAAGGATGGACAGTTCGTTCTTCATCACGACGATGACGGCGAAAGAGTGACGGGTGGAAAGCTTTCCTACGTTATCAGCGAAAGCACTCTTGAAGAGATTCATAATATAGTTTTGCCCGACAAGGACGGAAGCTTCGTAAGGCAGGATATAAGAATTCCCAGCCTTGCAGAATACGTGCATATTTGCAAAAAGTACGGAAAGAAGGGTATCCTTGAAATCAAAGGAGGCTATCCCGAGGAAGTGCTTGTCAGATTGGTGGAGGAAATAAAGGCGTTGGATTATCTTGACGGCATCGTTTTCATTTCCTTCTGGGAAGAAAACCTCAAGATTTTACGCAAATACACCTCGGGTAAAATGCAGTTCCTTGCAGGAGAGCTGAGTGACGAGGTTCTTGAAATGTGTAAGGAATACCACTTCGACCTTGACGACGCGTATAAGTACTTATCAAAGGAGTGGGTGGACAAATTCCACGCAGAAGGACTTGAGGTAAACGTGTGGACCATTGACGACCCTGAAAAAGCGCAAATTGCCATTGATATGGGCGTTGACTATATAACCTCTAACATTCTGGAGTAATAGTTTGTATTGACTTTTGGACAAAATTGATATATACTGACGTTGAAATAAATTTTCGGAGAAGCTTATGCCACAGTATGAAAATATAGGTACGGAAAAGGAAAAACTGAAAATCAAGGCCGTTTCATATACTACCTCGTCGGTGTACAGTATTAACGATTTTTCCAAGGTGTTTCACGAGGATATAGAGATTAAATACTTTTTTGAGGGAAGCTCTACTCTTTGTGTCGGTACCGAGACGGTAGTTGCAAACGCGGGCGACGTTGTGGTAATCAACCCTTACGAGTTTCATTCCACTGTCAGTAACGCCGAGGAAAAGGGAAGATATCATCTGTTGATGGTAGATCTCGACTTTTTCGGAAGCGAAAACGGATTTATTGATTTGCGTCATCTTTTTATGGCAGATAGGACTCGCATAACCACCTTGATAAAGAGTAACCCGAGAATAGCCCGCTTGGTTGAAGAAGCGGTGCTTGAAATGGATAATCGTCGGGAACATTACGAAAATGCGGTCAGGGGAATAGTTTTAGAGCTTTTTTCTCTGCTTTTAAGGGACTATAAGGACTCACGGCTTCTGAATTATCCTAACGACAAGAGCAAGAGACATTATCAGGTCATATATCCTGCTATCCGTATGATAAGAGGGGACTGTACCAAGGAGCACGGAATTGAGGAACTGGCGCTTGCGTGTAACGTGAGCAAATACCATTTCTGCCGTATATTTAAGGAATCTATCGGAATGTCGGCGGTGGAATACCGAAACGAATACAGATTGCAAACTGCCAACGTGCTGCTTCGCACCACCGATAAGACTGTGTCAGAGGTGGCTTTGCAATGTGGCTTTGACGACCCTGCGTATTTCAGCAGACTGTATAAAAAAAGATACGGCGTATCACCACAAAAGAATAGAGCAATATTGTCCAAATAAAAATCAATGCAGTGCATTGATTTTTTTCTTTTTATGAAATAAAATGGTGTATAGTGGATATTACAAGCAGGAGGATTGTTTTATGGAAAATATAGAAAGCATAAAACGAATAGACATACACGCTCACGTTACGGCGTTTCCCGAATACGCACCACCGTTCAAGTGGGGAGGACGCTTCTGCTCGGCAGAAGAGGTAATAAAGTTTTATGACGAGCTGAATATCGAAAAGGGTGTGCTTCTTCCACTGACTTCGGCAGAGGGACAGCTGACACCTATGACCAGCGAAGCAATAAAGTATACTGCCGACCGTTACCCCGACCGTTTTCTCTGGTTCTGTAACGTTGACCCAAGAGCGATGCTCAACAGGGCAGACAACGACTTTTCCGAAATACTTAACTTTTACAAGGAAATGGGCGCAAAGGGTATAGGCGAGATAACGGCGCAAATACCTGCCGACGATCCTCTGCTTGACAATCTTTATTCTTATGCAGAAGAGCTTGACATGCCGGTTCTCATACATATTGCGCCAAGGCTTGGCTACGGCTACGGTATTATAGACGAGCTGGGACTTCCCAGACTTGAAAAGATGCTGAAAAAGCATCCCAAGCTGAAGATACTCGGTCACTCACAGCCCTTCTGGAGTGAAATTTCGGCAGATAACACCAACGAAATAAGAAACACCTTCCCTCAGGGAAAGGTTATAGAGGGAAGAGTTTCGGAGCTTCTTCGTGAGTATCCCAATCTTTACTGTGACCTTTCGGCAGGAAGTGGTGCCAACGCAATGATGCGTGACCCCGAATTCTGCTACAAGTTCTTTGAGGAGTTCTCGGACAGAATACTTTACGGCTGTGACATTTGTGGACTGACAAATACACACCAATACGAGTTTGACGCTTTCCTCAAGGATATGATGGACAAAAAGGCAGTAAGCCTTGACACCTATCGCAAGATAGTAAGAGACAACGCAGTTAAATTACTCAACTTATAAATAATAAGGCTTTAAGGAGAAAATTAAAATGGAAAAATTAGCATTACTCGGTGGTACACCCGTTTTAGACCCTAAGACAGTTCCCGAATCACTTTTCAAGTGGCCCATTCTTACTAAGGAAGACGAAGATGCAGCTATGGACGTTATCCGTAACAACAAGTTCTCGGGTACCGACATAACCGAAAAGTTCCAGGAGGAATTTGCAGCTTGGCAGAACAGAAAATACGCTATCGCTTACTGTAACGGTACGGCAGCTCTTACCTCTGCTATGTTCGGTATCGGACTTGGCAAGGGCGACGAAATCATTTGTCCCACCAAGACCTATTGGGGAAGCGTTTCACAGGCAATAAACTTCGGTGCATCTGCCGTTTTCTGTAACATTGACGACAATCTCAGCATGGACCCTGCTGACATCGAAAGATGTATTACACCTCGTACAAAGGCTATTATGGTAGTTCACTACTATTCGTATCCTGCAGATATGGATCCCATTATGGCTATTGCCAAGAAGCATAATCTTAAGGTTATTGAGGACGTTTCTCACGCTCAGGGTGGTTTGTACAAGGGCAAGAAGCTTGGTACCTTCGGTGACGTTGCAGCAATGTCTCTTATGAGCTGTAAGTCCTTTGCAGCAGGTGAGCTTGGTATTCTCGTAACCGACGATACCAAGATTTACGAGCGTGCTATGGCATTTGGTCACTACGAAAGAAACAACGAAAACTACATAAAGGAAAGCACCGATATTATGCCCTTTGCTCACGTTGCTCTCGGTGGCTTGAAGGGACGTGCAAACCAGGTTTGCGCAGCTATTGCAAGAGTTCAGCTTAAGTACTACGATGAGCGTTGCGCAGAAATCAGAAGCGCAATGAGCTACTTCTGGGATTTGCTTGAGGGACTTCCCGGAATCCGTCCTCTGAGAGTTGACGAGTCAACAGGCTCTAACATGGCAGGCTGGTACAGCCCTCACTGCCGTTACTTCCCCGAGCAGCTTCACGGCTTGTCCGTTAAGAGATTCTGCGAGGCAGTTCGTGCAGAGGGAGTAGGCACGTGGGACGGTGGAAACTTCTGTCTTCACACACACCCCTTCTTCAAGGACTTCGACCTGAGAAATTCAGGCGTTCCTTCAAGAATTGAATACAACGACCGTGACGTAAGACTTGACGACGATAAGTGTAAGCCCTCGGAAGAGAAGTATTGCTTCTCTGCGCCTTGGTTCAAGCATCTTGATAAGGAGCTTATTGAAAAGCACGCGGCAGCCTTCAGAAAGGTTATTGAAAACCACGAGCAGCTTCTTGAGGATGACAAGGACAAGACACAGGGTGGTAGATGGTATGGCACAGAAAACGTTTAATTTTGCAATACTCGGCTCGGGCAACGTTGCTAAATTTCACGCAGAAGCTATAAACTCCCTTGAAGAAGCAAAGCTGATAGGCGTTGCCGACAGTGATTTCTCAAGGGCGCAGACCTTTGCCGAAAAATATGGAATAAAGCCCTATGCTTCTTATGACGAAATGCTCTCCGACCCTCAGGTTGATGCAGTGTGTATCTGTACTCCCAGTGGTTATCACGCAGAGCAAGCCATAAAGGCGCTTCAAGGTGGAAAGCATACCGTGTTGGAAAAGCCTATGGCCTTGAACACGGAGGACGCTGACAAAATCGTTGAGGCAGCAGAAAAATCTGACGCTCTCATTACCGTTATTTCGCAAAATCGCTTTTTGCCCGACGTACAGAAGGCTAAGGAGATTGTGGAAAGTGGCAAGCTGGGCAAGCTGGTTTTCTGCGACCTGTTTATGAAGTATTGGCGCGACCCCGAATATTATTCGGCTTCCGATTGGAGAGGCACCTTCAAGCACGACGGTGGTGGCGCGTTGATAAATCAGGGCATTCACGGCGTTGATATGATGCTTTATATCGTGGGTGATGCAAAGCCCAGCTTTGCAAAAATAAAAACCTCATACCACAATATCGAGGCAGAGGATACGGCGTTGGCGATACTTGATTTTGAGAACGGAGCTTCGGGCGTAATTGAAGCGTCCACCTGCGCATATCCCGGCTTTAACCGTAGAATAGAGATAGTGGGCACAGAGGGATGTATGATAATTTCCGAAGGACACATAGAGAAGCTTGTTATCGGTAACGAAACGGTTATTGAGGGGGCAGTTGAAAAGCGTGGCTCATCAGCCGACCATACGGTAATGGATACCTCAAACCACGCAAGGCAGATACAGAACTTAATAAATGCCATCAACGGCAAGGAGCCTATTTTCATAGATGCAAAAGAGGCTCGCAGACCCTTGAAGCTTATTGAGGAAATATATTCGTATAGAAATAAATAAAAAACAGCAAGGCGATTTTCGCCTTGCTATTTTTTTAATCGTTCCAAGTGTAATGCTGACGCACTCCGTCGTATTCTCTGTACCAATCGTAAACGTATTTTTTGCCCTCGGGTGTCTTGAAGAAGGAGGGATAATTCTGCCCCGCAAAGACCTCGGGAACAGCGTTTTCGCCACCAAGAGATGCAGTACGGAAAATTGACTGTATGCGCTTCATACTTTGGGCTGACAAGGAGCGAGGTGTAACCGATGCAAGAGTTACAACACCCGTAACCGCCGCCATTTCAAGAAAATCAAGATTCAGCGTATGAGATACTCTGTCGGTAAACGCTGCGCAGTCGGGGTCAACTGCAAAGAAGGTATTGTTTTGAGGCAGACGAGCCATACATTTAAGTCCCTGACGTCTTGTTATTTCAAAGTTTCGTCCCGAGGTGTCTCCGCCCGAGCGTTGACACTGATGTATGCCTGCAGTAAGATGATTTACCGTGTTACAACCGATAACGTTTGCACCGTCGGCTGATTTTTGTATTGTTTTATAAAGGTTCAGAAGCATTTGCGCATTGGTTTTGGTTCTGTCGTAAAAATGCCAGTCTCCGTCCTGATGAGGAGGAAATCCGAAATTGTCGTAGGTAGTGAAGTCGTGCTTTATAAGGTCGTAGCCCCACGAGCGTATACGTGAGGTGTCCTCGGCAACCTTTTCAAGAGTGTATGGATGGGTGGCGTCAAGGATAAAGCCTGCACCGTCTGACTTGATGGGACTTTGAGCTTCCTTGGGGGCTTCCACCGAGGTGAGAAGAGGTCTGAACCAGATACCTGCCAGAGCGCCTTTTTTATGTATTTCATCGGCAGTTTCTGCCATTGAGGAAAAGCGTGAATTGGTTTTATCCCAGGGACCACCGTTGTAGCTTCCACTTGTGGAGAAGTAATGATTGTACTGCCAGCCGTCGTCGATTATCATATGAGGCTTGTCAACTGCGTCACGGCACATTTCCATAAGGTAGTCGCAATCCTCCATAACCTTTTGGTGAGAAATATCGCCGTATGCCCAATACCAATTATTTACGCCGTAAATGGGCTTTTCGGGAAGCACGGGCTTTTCACACATTTTGACGCAAAAGCTCTGAGCGTCGGTGAAGGGCTCACCAACTCCTTGAGCGCATACCGTTTGGGCAACCTCAAAGGGCTCCTTGATGCTCACTCCACCACCACCGTTTCTCACGTCCAGCCACAAAGTGATTCCAAAGGGGTCAAACTGCCAGAAGGCAAAGGCAGAGCAACCTGTTTTAACGCCGAATGAGTTAAGCCTCTCGCCGTCAAAGGTGTGGAAGTACCACCAAAGAGGTGCGTGGGGGATAGGGGTGCTCCACGAAGCGCCTACGGTTATTCTTTCAACGTCGTCGCCGTACACTAACTGTACGTCGGACATATCTCCTCTCCAACGGAGCTTTATGCGTTTTACAGATCTGTCACAGGGGAATAGGGTTATTCTTCCGTTATCAAAGCCTATTTTGTCGGTCTGTTCTTCCTTGCTGTCAAGCTCCTCAAATCTTACTGGAGAGTCTTCGTATTGAAAAAGCACGCTGTCGGGTTGTCTCGTTACGTCTATAAAGCTATGCTTCATTCCAATCACTCCTTTCACAAAAATTTTACATCAAAGGAGCGTTAAAGTCAAGAAAAAATGCAGTTAAAATCTTTACTAAAATGCAGTTTTGTGGTAATATATAGATAAGTGTATTTTTGAAACGTGCGAAGCTTATTGAGGAGAGAAAATGACAAAAGACGTACAAACAAAAGAAAATCCACTGGGCTACGAAAAAATATCGGTTCTGTTGAAAAGATTTGCCATTCCAAGTATAGTGGCAATGCTTGTCAGCTCACTTTATAACATCGTAGACCAGATATTTATAGGCTGGGGAGTAGGTCCAATCGGCAACGGCGCTACAAACGTAGCCTTTCCCTTTACCACTATTTGCCTTGCCCTTTCGCTGACTATCGGTGTAGGTGCTGCTGCAAGATTTTCACTTGAGCTTGGCAGAGGAAACAAAAAAGAAGCAGCGTATAGCATAGGAGTTTCAACGGTAGCAGGCGCAGCTGCAGGATTTTTGTGCCTTGCAGTATTCGAAGCCTTTGCCCATCCAATGCTTACAGCCTTCGGCGCAACCGAAACCATAATGCCCTATGCTCTCGATTACGTGAGAGTTACGGCACTTGGTATGCCCTTCCTTGTGACCACGAATACTGTGTCAAATCTTATTCACGCCGACGGAAGCCCTCGCTATTCAATGCTTTGTATGGTGGTTGGCGCAGTGATTAATACCATACTTGACCCCATATTTATTTTCGTTTTTGATATGGGAATCGGTGGCGCTGCGTGGGCAACCGTAATATCACAGATAATTTCCTTCTTCGTAACGGTGTATTATCTGAAAAAATTCAAGTGTGTTTTGGTAACTGCAGAGTGCTTTAAGCCGGGAATGAAGCGCACCCTTCACACAATGTCGTTGGGCCTTAGCAACGGACTTAATCAGGCGGCAGTCTGTCTCGTTCAGATAGTTATGAATAACTCACTTACCTATTACGGAGCTTTATCGCCCTACGGCACCGATATTCCTCTGTCGGCAGTGGGCGTTGTAATGAAGGTCAACTCAATCATAATGTCCGTGTTTATCGGAATTCAGCAGGGAACACGTCCCATAATGGGTTACAACTACGGCGCAAAGCAGTACCACAGAGTAAAGGAAACCTACAAGCTTGGAATTATAGTTGATACGATTTTTGCAGGCTGTGGATTTATACTGTTTCAATTCTTTCCACAGTACGTTTTACTTCTTTTCGGCAAGGGGGACCCCCTTTACACCGAATTTGGTATACTCTTTATGCGAATTTTCCTGTCAACCGTTATTATTAACGGCATACAGTTTTTGTCGGCAAACTTTTTCAGCTCAATCGGAAAGCCGATCAAGGGCATTATGCTTTCTCTCTCCCGTCAGTGCCTTTTCATAATTCCCCTTATCCTGATACTACCAAGACTTTGGAATCTTGGTCTTTACGGAATTATGCTGGCAGGACCCATTGCCGATATAATGGCTGTGGCTTTGAGTATTATTTTCGTAGTTATTGAGTTCAGAAAAATGGACAGACTCGCAAGGGAGGGAAAATAAATGCTGAAAAAATTCATTTCCTATTACAAGCCCTATAAAAAGATGCTTGCCCTCGATATGCTGGCATCTCTCCTCATTTCACTTATCGGTATGATTTACCCCGTCGTTACCAACGAAATGCTGGGTACTCTTATCCCCGACAGAAAATACAGGGCAATAGTTATTGCCGGCATCATAGTCCTTCTGATGTATATAGTACGCTTTATGCTTCGCTATTTCGTTCAGTATTACGGACACATTATAGGCGTAAAAATGCAGGCGCAGATGAGACGGGACCTTTTCGCCCATTTGCAAAAGCTTCCATTTTCATTTTATGACGAGCATGAGACGGGTAAAATTCTCACCAGAATGACCTCCGACCTCTTCGACGTAAGCGAGCTTGCCCATCACGGACCCGAAAACCTGCTTATCAGTCTTGTGATGCTTATCGGCTCTTTCGTTTATCTTTGTACTATCAACGTATATCTTACCCTTATTATTTTCGCCTGCGTGCCCTTCCTTATTGCCGTGGCAATTCTGCTGAGAAAGAGAATGCGCTCTGCCTTTGACGAGAGACGCGCCACCACGGCTATAATCAACGCTTCCATTGAAAGCAGTATATCGGGAATAAGGGTAACCAAGGCGTTTACCAATTCCGAAAAGGAAAAGGAAAAATTCGAGGTGGGCAACAACGCATTCGTAAAGGCCTGTCACAAGGCTTATCACGCAATGGCGCTCTTCTTCTCGTCTACTTCTTTTATAACCGATATTTTCAACGTTATAATACTTATTGCAGGTGGACTTTTCCTCTATGACGGCGCTATTTCCTTTGCCGAATATTCAGCCTTTATCGTATCGGTCAACCTGTTCATAAACCCCATTACCACTCTTATCAATTTTATGGAGCAGTATCAGCAGGGTCTTTCGGGCTTTGCAAGATACGTGGAAATAATGGAAATTGAGCCCGAGGAGGACGACGGCAAAGAGGATCTGGGCGTGTCAAGAGGTGAAATTGAATTTAAAAACGTTGATTTCTCCTACGGCGATTCAAACGAGGTGCTTCACTCTGTAAGTCTGAAGGTGACCTCGGGCAAGACCCTTGCCCTTGTGGGCGCATCGGGTGGAGGTAAAACCACTGTTTGTCATTTGATACCACGCTTTTACAATCTGTCGGGTGGCGAAATACTTATCGACGGAAAGAACGTAAACGACCTTACCCTCGAATCGTTGAGACGAAACGTGGGCATCGTTCAGCAGGACGTATTCCTCTTTAACGGAACCATCCGTGAGAATATAGTGTACGGAAGACTTGATGCCACCGAGGAAGAGATTATAGAGGCTGCAAAGCTTGCCAATATTCACGAGTGGGTTATGGGTCTTGAGGACGGCTACGATACCCAGATAGGCGAGCGTGGCGTTAAGCTTTCGGGTGGTCAGAAGCAAAGACTGTCAATAGCAAGAGTGTTCCTCAAAAATCCACCTATACTTATACTTGACGAGGCGACCAGCGCCCTTGATAATACTACGGAAATTCTTATTCAGGAGTCACTTGACAAGCTGAGCCACGGTAGAACCACTATCGTTGTGGCGCACCGACTTTCCACTGTCAGACGGGCAGACGAAATTGCCGTTATTGAGGACGGAATGGTTACAGAAAGAGGCAGCCACGAGGAGCTTCTCGAAAAGAACGGTACTTATAAAAGGCTACACGCATTGCACCTGGCAAAATAAATATACGAAAAGGGAGTAATTATGAAAACGAAAGTATTATTTCTCATTGCAGTAATTATTTGTGTTTTTCTGGTGTCCTTCTGTATAGTTGCAGGCAACCTTCCCTTCAAGGACGTGAAGGAGGGGGATTGGTTTTATAACGACGTAAAGTACGCCTACGAAAACAACTTTATCAACGGAAAGAACAGCCCAGACACCTTTCTTCCCAACGAAAATATGACCTACGCCGAAGCAATAAAGCTGGCAGCTTGTATGCATCAGAAGTATACCACGGGTGAGGTAACTTTAAAAAACGGAAATCCCTGGTATCAAACCTACCTTGATTATTGCAAGGACAATAAAATAACGGATAAGGAATATTCCTACAACTCGCTCGTTACGAGAGCAGGGTATATGGAGATTTTTGCAAAGGCGCTTCCCGACGAGGCGTTGAAGGCAGTAAATAACGTGCCCGACAATTCCATTCCCGACGTTCCCTCAAGCCTTGGGGGAGCAGAGAGCATTTACAAGCTTTACAGAGCCGGAATTCTGGCAGGGGCAGATGAGCTTCACAACTGTGTCCCTGAAGCCAATATAAAAAGATGCGAGGTGGCAGTAATAATGTCACGTATGATGGATAGCACCAAACGAATAAGCTTTGACACGCTGGCAACGGCGCCGATTGAGGAGGTAAAAGTGGAAACCTTTGAAATGCCCGAAAAGAAGCAATGGGAAAATTACACCTTCGGCAACGAGGGAGACAAGACCGTTGCAGAGCAGCGTCAGGAAATAAAGGACGCTATGGACCGTGCAATCAACACCGAGACGGTGTGGAAGGAAATCCCCGAATACAATCCTACCATTGAGGAATATTCTCACATAAAGGCGATAACCTACGACGGCTTTGAATATAAGGGAAAGAAAACCAAGGTTTTTGCATTCGTGGGCTTCCCCGAGGGTGCATCTGCCGACAGTCCCGTGCCTGCAGTAGTGCTTGTACACGGAGGTGGTGGCCATCCCTATATGGAATGGGTAAAGAAGTGGAATGACAGAGGCTACGCTGCAATAGCTATGGAAACTACGGGCTATTTCCCACCTGCAGTAAACGTAGGTGTCAGCGAGAAGGACAACTCCCTCTTCGTATACGGACTTACCGATTTCTTTGCAGAGGAGGGCTACGGTGACGCTCCCAAGCGTACCTATGCTACCACTTATACCGAGGTTTCGGAGCAGTGGGCATACCACGGCTTGACCCAAGTAATCCTTGCAAGCAACATTCTCCGTGCAGACGAGAGAGTAGACAAGGACAAGATAGGCGTTACGGGTATCTCCTGGGGTGGCGTAACCGTTGCTCAGCTTATTGGCTACGATAATCGCTACGCCTTCGCTATTCCCATTTACGGAACTGCGTATATGGGCGATGAGATGCGACCCTTCTCCAATCTCAACGACCCTTACGTTGACGCTCTCTGGGCAGCAGAAAGAAACCTTGACAACGCAACTATGCCGATTTTCTGGTTCGTATATAATGACGATAATAACTTTGGAGTGCCCTCTTACGTCAAGTCCTATATGCACACTCAGGGGCAAAACGAAAAGAATACTTTGGTAATGCTGGATAGCTGGGGACATTCCCACGGCTCGGGATATAATAAGGACCATAGCTTCTGGTTTGCCGATTGGGCTACCTCCGGAAAGAACGGCTTCGTTACCTTCCTTACACAGCCTAAGGGACGTGAGGTAAACTGCCGTATCAACATTCCCGAGGGAACGGGCTATATTACACCATACGTTTATTACATCACGGAGCCTATGTCCTACAGTAAATTCAACAAGAACAATAGGGGAGAGTACGTGTTCCTTGACCAAAGCTGGCAGAAGACGAGAAGCTGGCTCAAGGTGGACAAGGAGACGGGAACGGTCAGTGGAACTATCCCCGACGACGTTAAGGGCTATTACATAGACCTGCAATTCAAGACTGAGAAATCGAGAAACAATTCATCCTCGGTATTCGTATCTCTGGATTAAATATTTGTGAAAGGATAGAAGAAAATGAAGAAAATCGCGATTTTACTTATACTTGCCCTTGCGCTTACACTTACTGCCTGTACTGCAGAAAAAGCAGACAAGGAAGAGCCTGAAGTTGACAACGGCGTGGAAGAAGCGCAGGATAATAGCGAGGCAGAGGAAACACAGGAGGAGCCCGAGGCTCCCGAAATGCCCTGGATTGGAGAGCCTATTGAAACTCCCATACTTCCCTTGGGTCCTGCTGACACCACCCAGACCGACACTGAGGAGACTCCCGACGGCGAGAGCAAGGAGCCTGCAGTAAATAAAGACTTTTACGACGGCATTGCACCCGACGAAAACGAGCTTCCACCTATTCCACTTGATTAAAAAATAAAGGCAAGGATTTTTAAATCCTTGCCTTTGCTTTTGTAACAAAAAAGACCACAGAAAAATCTGTGGTCTTTAATTGCTTTGTTATTAGTTGTTGCCTGCCAGCTGCTTTGCAATTTCTTCTGCAAAGTTTTCTTCCTTCTTTTCAAGGCCTTCGCCCTTTTCGTAGATAAGGAATGCATCAACCTTAACGTCAGCGCCAAGCTCCTTAGCTACGCTTGCAAGATACTGTTCAACGGTGAACTTCTCTTCCTTAACGTATTCCTGGAGAAGGAGGCAGTTGGTAGAATAGTACTTGCCCATCTTACCGATAGCCATCTTTTCGATGATGTTTTCGGGCTTGTTAGCGTTCTTTTCGTCGTTCTTGATCTGAGCCATGATGATTTCCTTCTCTGCTTCGATAACAGATGCAGGAACGTCATCCTTGCCAAGATATGCAGGCTTCATAGCTGCAATCTGGAGAGCTACGTTCTTAGCAGCTTCCTTGAATTCGGGCTTGTCAGCAGCAGCGCTGTCAGCCATCTTAACCATAACACCGATAGAGCCCTTGCCGTGAATGTAGGAAACGATGTTTCCTTCGATGATAACGAATCTTCTGATGTTGATGTTTTCGCCGATTTCAAATACCTTGTTCTTAAGAGCTGTTTCAACGTTCTGCTCTGCGTCGAAGGGAAGAGCGAGAAGCGCTGCAACGTCTGCGGGCTTCTTGTCAAGGATTATCTTAAGAAGATCCTTAACGAATGCGCCGAATACTGCGTTTGAAGCAGCAAAGTCTGTTTCGATATTAACCTCAATCATAGCTGCAGTCTTTGTAGCCTCGTCGAACATAATGTCAACGACACCCTCTGCTGCAATTCTTGAAGACTTCTTGTCAGCAACTGCAAGACCCTTCTCGCGAAGTATCTTTATTGCTTCTTCTTCGTTTCCGTCAGCCTCTGTAAGTGCCTTCTTGCACTCCATCATGCCAAGACCTGTTTTAGCTCTGAGGTCTGCAACCTGTTTTGCTGTAATAGGCATAATTTTATACCCTTTGCCACAAGTGGCAAATGTCCTTCCTTTTAAATTTGGTAAATAGAAAATTAAGAATTATTCTTCTGTTGCCTCTGCTACTTCTTCAGCTTCCTCAGCTGTTTCAGCAACCTGCTCGCCCTGATGTCCTTCGATAACTGCGTTAGCCATTACTGAAGCGATGAGCTTGATAGCACGGATAGCGTCGTCGTTGCCGGGGATAACGTAGTCGATATCGTCGGGATCACAGTTGGTGTCAACGATAGCAACAATCGGAATACCGAGCTTCTTAGCTTCTGCAACTGCGTTTGCTTCCTTGCGAGGGTCAACGATGAATATTGCATCGGGAAGACCGTTCATTTCCTTGATACCGCCAAGGTTCTTTTCAAGGGTTTCCATTTCCTTTGTGAGAGCAACAACTTCCTTCTTGGGAAGGAGAGCGAACGTGCCGTCCTCTTCAAACTTGTGAAGAGTGTTGAGTCTTGCGATGCTCTTCTTGATGGTCTTGAAGTTTGTGAGCATACCGCCGGGCCAACGAGCGTTTACAAAGTACATACCTGCACGGAGAGCCTCATCCTTGATAGCGTCCTGTGCCTGCTTCTTGGTACCAACGAAGAGAATGTTTCCTTCGTTTTCTGCGATTTCGCGTATGAACATATACGCTTCCTCAACCTTCTTAACTGTCTTCTGAAGGTCGATGATGTAGATGCCGTTACGCTCTGTAAAGATGTACTCGGCCATCTTGGGGTTCCATCTTCTTGTCTGATGTCCGAAATGAACACCTGCTTCAAGAAGCTGCTTCATTGAAATTACTGACATTTTTAATGTCCTCCTTAAAGTTTTTTCCACCACAGAAGCCTGTCTTACGGGACACAGTTTCACTGCGAACTGCCGTATTTACACTCCTGTGTGTGTATTTTTGCCGATATAGTATAGCACACACGCCCATTTTTTTCAAGCGTGTGTGCTATAATTTAACATAATTTACAAATTGTTCACAATTAGCTTCTCAAGCCCTTGGTAAAGGGGGTAACGTCGATGTATTTGGAAGCGTTATCGTACCAGACGTGAGTCTTGTCCATAATGGCTATCGCAAGGTCGGCGTCGGATTTTGTTGCCGAACGGTTGGGCTGTGTTGCAATGGCGATAGAGAAGTCGGGTGAGTTGAGGGCAATGGAGAAATAGGTGTCTGAATAGGAAGCCAGCTTATTCTTTATGATAAATCTGGTTTCGGGCGTAACGTTCACCTTTTCGTTGGTGTCGAAGGCGCCCTTGCCGAAGGTCTTATAAACGTCTGCCGTCATTGTGAGGGGGAAGGACACTGCCGTTGCAAAGGGAGTTTCCTCTACCTTGATTCCCTTGACTATTTCGGCATATTCGGCAGGAAGCTTTTTCGCGCCGTCTTCGAATATATCGCATATGAGCTTGTCGCCCGTCAGAGCGTCGTAGAGCTTTGTCATTTTACCCTGAAGCTGTCCGTCGGAGGACGCCCAGCGCTCAATATCCTTATAGCTGATGCCGTTTTTCTCCAAAATAAGCGACTCAAAGAGCATTTCTCTGGTTGAGGCAAACATATCAAGATACTTCATAGCGCCGTAGAAATAACGGCACTCAAAGGCCGTGATTGCCTTGTGACGCAGGTCCAGAAGAGCCTCTCTCTTTTCTGCCATTTCCTCACTTGTGATCGTCTTGTCGGCGTATGAGGAAAAGTCGATGCCCATAGCCTCGCCCTTTGCGATTTCCATAAGCTGTGCCTCCGACATATCGGGGTAGATGCCACCAAGTCTGTCAAGGTCAGCCTGTTCTATTTTAATTTCTTTTTCTTTCATATTAACTCCTAAAATTTCTTTGGCTATATCTTATCACAAACAAATTGAGCCGTCAAGCCGTTTTTTCATTATAATAGGAAATATCATAAAAACCACCGAGCCGTTTTGCTGTGTTTGTATTAACGTATTGTTGGGATAAGCGAGCCTATGCCGGTGGTCGCTGACCACTTTTTCACGGCTCTTATCAATTATATAATATTTTGAAGCCCTTGTCAATGAAAATACTTTTTTCAAAAAAGGCTTGACAATATATATATATATATATAATGGTATAAACGGGAGTTTATTGGAGAGTTTGTTTACAAGAAAAAACAAACAAAAAGGAGAATCATTATGACGCGAAGAAAAAGCGTTAAGGCGTTATTGATAGCAGTGATTACAGCAATTATTTTTGCAGTATCTGCTATGGCGTCAACAGAAATCACAGAAATCAAGGGAGGCTTTGGCGAGATACTCGGTCTTGATAGTACAAAGACCTATCAGATTTTATCTCGAACACTTAAGTCTGATGGTAGTGGTCTTACTGACCTTACTGATGCCAACTGGACAGACTATGACCCTACGGATACAACTGTATCCCTTGCAGGTATTTATGGCGTTCGTGAAAAGGAAACGCAAGAGTTCCTTTGCAACGTCTACGTATACGGTGCGCAATCGGACAGAGCTGATTTGTTTACTACAGCTGTGACGGATCAATCCAACGTATTTGCAGCAGGAACTTGGACCTCTAATCCTAAACGCGCTCAGCAAAAGAATAAGACTACCCAAATTGCAACAGTCAGTGAGTGGACCAAAGCCGCTTTGGCAACTGCTTTAATAAATGCAAACGCTCTGTCGGAAGATACAGAGCCGGAGGTATTGGCAAAAAAAACAGCGGTACTTGAAGCGAAAAACGCCATTCTTACAGCATTACAACCAACATATTTTAAATATGGATATGCCAACACTGATATAATAGCTTTTGATGAAGTAAATACGCTCTCTGTTACATTAGGCGCATTCCAGTATGCGTATGCGTATAATACGGATAATAGCAAAGCTAATAGTGGCACAGGAAGCGTTTGTGAGGCAAACGTGGTAATATATACGACTGACCTTAAGGGTGACGTAAAGTCTCATACTTATACGATGGATGAGGCTAAAATGAGTGCGACTCGTACTATTAACTTTGAAACGGCAAACTTTATCCCTGAAGTAGACGAGGGAAGGTATATTGTGGGCATACAGTTTTACCCTTTTTCCGGATGGACAGATCCTGATAAGCTTAACCTGAGCTACACTGCAAATGGTACTAACAATAGTAGTGGTAAGGAAATGGGTTATGTGAAGTGGGATGCTTCGACTTATTATTCCATTGATACACCGGTTCCGTCTTTGAACGTAGCCTCAACCATCGATGGCAAAATAGAGGGACTTGAAAAGGATAAGAGCTACGAAATAACCTCTCTTGTAATAGAAGCCTCAGGAAAGGCACTTCAGCAGGTTGAATGGGTTGAATATGACGAAAATGCGTCTCTTGCCGGTCTTTATCAGCTCAGAGAGGTTGATGACGAGGGAAATGCCGTTTCCAAGGATTCAAACATAATTTACATATATGGTAAGCAGGCTGATAGAGCAAAGCTGTTCGAAACAGCAGAAACATATAGTACGCAAACAACCGACTTTGTTGTCGGAAAATGGACCAGTGCCAGCGGTATGGCAAAAAAAAGCGATACCGAATTAATTCAGTCGAGAGCATGGCTTGCAAGCTCGACTAATCTTGCCAAAGATTTGCGAGCGGCTCTTGCAATGTCCGAAACTACCGAGAAAGAAATAGCTGAAAAAGAAGTGGCTGTTAGCGCCGCAAAGCAAGCTATTTTTGATAAACTTAACGATCTTTCAATTAAATATGCATGCACAAATACG
This sequence comes from Clostridia bacterium, assembly GCA_017520825.1. Classification (GTDB taxonomy): domain Bacteria; phylum Bacillota; class Clostridia; order Oscillospirales; family SIG627; genus RGIG6353. The sequence continues at coordinate 19,097 of JAFXEX010000014.1, forward strand.
GCCGTAATAGCTGTTGACGAAATAAATACTTTGAAGCTTTATGCCACAACAGGCTCTCTTTATGGTATTGGATATAATACCACTAATACCGGTTCGACGGTAGGAACATACAGCGTATGTTCTGCTAACATTGTTTTTTACGTAACCGACCTTGAGGGTAAAGTAACACCACATACCTATATAACAGATGAAGTAGCTATTAGTGCGGTACGTGAGATTAATTTTGAAACCGGTACATTTAATCCTGCGTTGCCCCAAGATGGTTACGTGGTTGCTATTGAAGTATTCCCTTATTCGGGATGGACGGATACAAGCAAAACGGTTTATGCACGAGCAGATACCAGCCAATTGGGTGGTGGTGTTAAGTGGACGGCAAGTTATTATTCCATTGATACCGTTTGCACGACTCCTCTTAATATAACTTCAACTCCTGACGGTAAAATAGAGGGCCTTGAAGCAGATAAGAAATATCAGATTACTTCGCTCGTAATAAACACTGCAGGCGATGGACTTCAGCAGGTTGGATGGGCTGAATATGACGAAAATGCGTCTCTTGCCGGTCTTTATCAGATGCGAGAGGTAGACGCTGAAGGAACCCCTGTTACACTTGATTCAAATATAATCTACGTGTATGGTTCTCCTTCAAAAAGAGCAGACCTATTTACAACCTTGGCAAGAAAAGACGAGAAAACAACCAATTTCTATCCAGGAGAATGGACTTCTTCTAAACGTGCTCAGTATAACAATGGCGTTATCTGTACAGTATTATCTGCGTTGGACGGAACTTATGCCACTGATCTTAAGGATAAAATAGAAAGTGGAAACGAAGATGATATTCTTGCTCAGAAGAATATAATCCTCAATGCTTTAAGACCTCAATCCTTCAGATACGGATACGATACTACGGATATTATTGCCTTTGATGAGGTTAACGAGCTTTCTGTTGTTCTTGGCGCTCATCAATATGCGTATGCATATAACGTAGCCGATTCCAGTGTAGCGAACAGTGGTACAGGAAGCATTTGTAAGGCAGACGTGGTAATATATACGACTGACCTTAAGGGTAACGTAAAGTCTCATACTTATACGACGGATGAGGCTAAAATGAGTGCGACCCGTACTATTAACTTTGAAACGGCAAACTTTATCCCTGAAGTAGACGAGGGAAGGTATATTGTGGGAATAGAGTTTTTCCCCTTTGCACATTGGACCGACCCGAATGAGCTGGAATTCAGCTACACTGCAAAAGGAAATCTTAACAGCAATGGATGTGAAATGGGTAAGGTGTCCTGGAAGGCAGCTACCTATTATTCGATAGATAAGGTGCCATCAGCAAAGCCCGAAATTTCAATTGACGACACCTACGGAATTCTTGAAATTACGAATTACAACGCTGAGTATAATTATTTTTACAGCGCAGACGGTGGTGAGAGCTGGACTAAAATGACAGGCTCACAAGCATCCGTAACGAAAGCAAGTACCGAGTATATTGTTAAGGCAAGGGAAAGCGAGTTCTATCTTGAAAGCGAAGCATCTGAGCCTGCTTTTTCGCCTGCAGTTGTCTTGGTGGGTGCAAGCTTGATTCTTGACGGTAAAATTGGTATCAAGGCTTACTTTGATATCGATACAAAACGTATATCTGAGCTTGACTTTGAGATAACAAAGACAAATAGTGATTACGAGAACGATCCGACTAATCCTCTTTACCAGGAAGTATGCAACGCTTATATTGGCAGTACGTCCACGTGGAACTCAGGCGTTGTTTACGACGAAGAGAAAGAGCTTTATTATCTTATAGCCTTTGTTCCCGCTAAGGATATTGACAACGTTTCCTTTGCCTGCGATATTGGAGCATACGAAAACGACGCTCCTACAGTAAGAGTTTTCTATCACGATATGTTTGAACGCTTTGGCTTCAATGAATATATTGAAGACGTGAAAACTTTCGCTGAGATGGGATATACGGAATTTATATCGGCCCTTGACCTTGTAGAGGCTATGGAGGTTTATTGTGCCGGCGCTGACGTTTTCTTCGATGACAATAAAACTCTTACCGAAGAAATAGCGCTCACAGAAGACGAGATAAATGCATTAGAGGATATCAAGGCTACTTTAAAGCTTAGTAACATCATTACTAATAAAACTATTGGTAACCTTGAATATTACGCTTCAACTCTTATCCTTGGTGAGAGTGTTACAATTCGTCATTACTTCAAGGTTAATGGTGAAGTGACTGCTTCAGATTATACTGTTACAGGAGCAACTCCTTTGACAGTTGAAAACGAAAGCTTGGTTTACGTTGACGTCGTTGACGTTCCTGCACAGAGATTGAGTGAAAATATTCAGGTAACCGTAACCTATGGAGACGAAAGCACTACTATTACTTATTCTGCACTTCATTACGTTTCGGGTTATTATGCGACAAGCAACGATGAGCTCAGTGAGCTCAGAAATCTCGCAAAGGCGATTTACAGATATTCTGTTGAAGCAGATAAATATGAAGAGACGGTGGGGAAATTTGTTCCCGTAATGCGATTTGTTGTAACGGGTGACGTACATCTTCGCACCGGAACGACTACTTATTTGAGTCAGGACAGGCTTGCATCAATATTTTCTACGGCTTACGGATATGCCGATTCTCACGAAAGCTATAATGGTCTTGATGGCATTTTCTTCACCGGAGATAATTCTCAGGCAGGAACCGAAGCAGAACAGAAGGCTTTCTTTGAATACGTTGAGGAAAACACAAGAGAGGGTACCGTTTCCAGAGCAGTTATGGGAAATCACGAATTTCACACTCTCGGATACGATGCTGTTGAAGAAGTTACGTCTCTTTTCCTCCAGTGTTCGGGATACGAATCGGAGGACGCGCACATAGTAATTGGTGGCTATCACTTCATTTTCCTGAGCATGGATAACTATGTCAAGGCTCAGAATTTGTACTTTGGAGACGAAAAGCTCGAATGGTTAAAGGCGCAATTGGATGAAGCTGTTGCAGATGATCCCACTAAACAGATTTTTGTATTCCAGCACGAGCCACCCTATGCCACACAATTTAACACCACCAATACTGCAGCAGACAAGAATCTCAAAACTCTGCTTGATAACTATCCTCAGGTTGTGAATTTCGCAGGACATACGCACAATAATTTAGCTGACCCACGAAACGTATGGCAGGGCACTTTCACGGCGTTGAACACGGGTTCGATGGCGTATTTGAGCCGTACTATTCCCGGCACTACGTACGGAGAGGGTGGCGTGCACGAGGTGGATAAGGAAGGCGCATGGACGGCTACCTACAAAGACACTGCACATTCAGAAACGACGTCACGTGATGGTGGTATGTACTATATCGTTGAAATTGATGCAAACGGAGTTATTCAGATTCTTATCTATAATATCTTTACTGAAAGTATTTACGGCGAGCCCATAACTATCAGCTCTGTTAACCCCGACAATTTTACTTATACAAACGACCGAGTAAATTTGGCGATTAAGCCTGAATTTGAACCAGATGCTGAAATTACAGCATTATCAAAGAACTACAAAAATATGCTTGTTCAGTTCCCACAGGCTACGTGCAAGGATATAGTTCAAGCTTATCGCGTGGAAGTTTATAAAGAAGACCTTTTGATTAGCAGTGTTTATCGTTTGTCCGGTTCTAACTACGGAGATGCAGCTCCCGAAACGATAAAGGCATATTTCAGTGGACTTGACCCTGCAACGGAATATATTGTTAAGGTGTATGCTATCTCCTCCTATGCATTGGAAAGCGAGCCCTTAGTTTTGAGCATTGCTACCGATGTAGATAGTGATACACCCCTTGCAGATATTTTGGACGTCACCTTCAACAGTGACGGAACGGTAGTTAACGCGCCAACAGGAGAGGTATTGGATGCGTTTGGCGCACCTACTGTTATTTACGATGAAGCTCTTGGAATGAACGTCGGAAGCTTTGACGGCGTGGATGATGCGGTTGCATATAACGGAATACATAACTGGTATGAAGATATAGGTAACAGTTATACAATTGAAGCTTACGTTCAGATTCCCGATAGCGTAAGCGTTGCGACTAACGTTCTTTCCAATATGGAAAACGGCGGATTTGGTTTACAATACAGAACCGACGGTAAGCTTTATTATATGACCTATATTGACGGCGCTTACGTAACCACAAGTGCTGGCGTTACAGCCGGCGAATGGATACACGTCGTAGGTGTTTACGATGGCTCTTACGTTAAAATGTACCTTGACGGAGAATTGAAAGAAGAGATTGCTGTTAGTGGACAATTCAGCTCTCCAAACAGGTATATGGCGTATTTTCTTGCAATCGGTGGAGACCCTTCTGCTCAGGGAAGTATAACCAATTTATTTAAGGGCGACATTGCAATTGCAAGAATTTATTCCGAGGCGCTTTCAACGGAGCAAATTGCAGAAATATACGCAGACATAATACAATAATCCAACACAAAAGGTCGAAGGATTTTCCTTCGGCCTTTTTTTATTTTAATGCATACTTTACAAAAGGGGTGTTTTATGCTACAATAAACTGATTAGACCTTTATTTTTTGCAGGGAGTGTCCAAAGAGGTAATAAGAGGTGCTTTTTCGGCAAAAATAAAGAGTGTAAAGCTTGATTTCATTGCGAGGTAATTATGCCAAAAACAAAAATTTCAACCTCTGCCGTTTCAGACGGCGTAACACTTTATTACATCAACGATTCCAAATATAAGACCGACTATACTCATATTTTCTTTTCAATGCCGTTGACGGCAGAGAACGCAACCAAGGCAAGCCTTGTGGCAAAGCTACTCAAAAGGGGAAGCGAAAGATATCCTTCCATGGCAGAGCTGAACTCTGCCCTTGATATGAATTATTCTTCAACCCTTGGCTTTTCTGCCTTCAAGGAGGGAGAAAAGACGGTGTTTTCTGTTTCGGTTGCTACTATGAAAAACGCCTACGCTCCAAAGGGCGAGGACATTTTTGCCGAAGCGCTTGAAATAGCATTTGACGCTCTTCTTTATCCCCTTACCGAAAAGGGAGGATTTGTGGCAGAATATTTTGAAAGTGAAAAGAAAAATCTACACGATTCAATACTTTCTCAGATAAATAATAAGGGCGCATATTCACGCACACGCTTTATAAGTCAGATGTGCGAGGGTGAGCCTTATGCAGTTAACGGCGAGGGTGATATCGATATTCTTGAGGGAATAACGGCAACCCAGCTTTACGGCTTTCTCAAGGATATGACAAGCACTGCCGTTTGCGATATATACTTCGTGGGCAGTGAGAGCGAGGACAGAGTAAAGACACTTGTTAAAGCCTGCTTTGAGGGCGTGGAAAGACAGAGTGGAAAGAGACCCGAAACCACACTTGTGACCAAGGTCAAGGGAAAGGACGTTACGGAAAGCCTTGATATTGCTCAGGCACACCTCTGGATAGGCTACAGAACGCCTGCCACCTATTCAAGCCCCGACTACCTGAAATTCGTGCTGTTCAATATGGTTATGGGGGGCGACGTTTCAAGTAAGATGTTTATGAATATCCGTGAAAAGCTCTCCCTTTGCTATACCTGTTATTCCAGCCTTGACGGAATGAAGGGCATCTTTACAGCCTATGCAGGCATTGACCCCGAAAACAAGGAAAAGACGCTGAATGCCTTTTACCAAGAGCTTGAAAACGTAAGGGCAGGCAAAATCAGCCAAGACGAACTTGAGGATGCGAAAAAGGCGTACGTTAACCGTATGCGTGAAATTCAGGACAATCCCTCCTTACTTCCTGCCTGGTTCCATATGAGACTGGAAAGTGATATTCCCCGTGACCCATCTACCGATGCAGAGGAAATAATGAAGCTTACCGTTGACGACGTGGTTTGGGCGTCGAAGCAGATTGAAAAGGATACCGTATATTTTTTGACGAAAACAGCGAAAAATTAAGGACAGTTTCGCAAAGCGAAATTTTCAATAATTGAGAATTTGCCAACGGCAAATTAACCTTAATTCTGCATTTTGCATTCTGCATTCTGCATTTACCCAACAAGTAGGAGAATATATGAAATTTACTAAACACACCAACTCTCTTTTAAATGAGTCGTACTATATTGGCAAGCACCACAGTGGGCTTGAGGTTGTGGTTATACCCAAGGACCAGATGACCCTTTACGCAACCTTTGCCACACGCTACGGCTCCATGGACAATACCTTTAAAACCAACGGCTCCGACTATATAACGGTACCCGACGGAATTGCGCACTTTCTGGAGCATAAGCTCTTTGAAAGCGAGGACGGAACGGACACCTTTTCACGCTTTACGGCGTTGGGTGCGTCGGCTAACGCGTATACCTCCAACGAGGTGACCTCCTATCTGTTCTCGGCAACCGAAAACTATTACGAAGCCCTTGAGGTGCTTCTGGATTTCGTTACGCATCCCTACTTTTCAAAGGAAAACGTGGAAAAGGAAATGGGAATAATCGAGCAGGAGCTGAGAATGTACGAGGACAACCCGTACCGATGGATGTATCAGGAGCTTCTTCGTGGACTCTATCAGAAAAACACCGTTAACATTCCCGTAGGTGGTACCGTTGAATCAATTCACGAGATAACCCCCGAAATACTTTACGATTGCTACAACACCTTTTACAATCTCAACAATATGGTGCTTATCGTTTGTGGAAACGTAACCCTGGACGGCGTTGAGGGAGTAATGGATAAGGCTCTCAAAAGGAGCGAGCCCGTTTCCATAGACAAGAAGATTGCCGACGAGCCCAGAGAGGTGGCAAGGGAGTATGCCGAAAAGACCTTCCCCGTAGCCTACCCCGTCTTTAATATCGGACTCAAGGAAACCGATCTGAAGGGGGACGGAAGAGCGTATATCAAGCGTGAGTTCGAGCATTCCATTATTGCCGAGCTTGTGTTCGGAAAAACCTCGGAGTTTTATAACGCTCTTTATTCAGAGGGGCTTATAAATCAGAAATTCGGCACCTCATATTACTCCTCAAGGACCTGGGCGTTCTTTATTGCTTCGGGTGAGAGCCGTGACCCCAAAGCAGTTCTTGAAAGAATAAAAAAGGAGCTTGAGCTTTGGCGAGAGGGAGGGCGTAAAATTTCTTCCGAAGCCTTTGAAAGAGCCAAGAGAGTGCTTTATTCTGCCTCCGTGCAGGCGTGGAATTCCACCACCGATATTGCCGAGGGCTTTCTCGACTATTATCTTGCAGGCGCAGACGTGCTTGAGCTTCCCGAGGTGCTGTCGTCAATTACCGTTGAGGATATAGAAAGACGGTTGAAAACCTCCTACGACACGGAGCTGATGTCAATGACGGTGGCAAAGCCTGAGCAGAAGGCATAAAGCATTCTGCAATGAAAGAATTTTAAATAAAAAGGAGCAGTTATGAAGTCACATTGGATATCTTTTCCCGGATTGGGCGTTGAGCCCTTTGTAGTTGACCCCGTTGCTTTTAATTTGCTGGGACGGGACGTGATGTGGTACGGCGTTATAATTTGCACGGGCTTGCTTCTTGCCCTGCTTTATGCCTACCGACAGTTCAGAAAAGAGGGCTTCACCGAGGACCAATTCCTCAACCTCGTTATGTTTATGATACCCATAGCCATAGTGGGTGCCCGACTTTATTACGTTATATTTGACCCCACGCCCAACTATCACTCCTTTTTGGACGTAATCGCCATCTGGCGAGGTGGTATAGGAATATACGGCGCCATAATAGGTGGTGCTATTACTGCTATCGTCTATGCAAGGGTGATAAAAAAGCCTGTTATGAAGCTTCTTGACTGCCTTGCCCCTGCAGTAATGATAGGACAGATAATAGGAAGATGGGGCAACTTCGTAAACGCCGAGGCTCACGGTGGGATTACCGACCTGCCCTGGAGAATGGGCATTTCACCCTACTATGAAAGCATTCCCTACAGTGAGGATTACACGGTATTCTATCACCCCACCTTTTTATACGAGTCGCTGTGGAATCTTCTGGGCTTTCTCATAATTCACTTTATCGTTTCAAGGAGAAAGAAATACGACGGGCAGATTTCCTTTTTCTACTTATCGTGGTACGGCCTGGGCAGAGGATTTATAGAGCTTCTTCGTACCGACAGTCTTGAGATACTTGGCTTTAAGGTATCAGCGCTGGTTGGATTTGTGTGCGCAATAGTGTTTGGAATATTGTACTTGGTTAAAGCAAAGAAAAGGAGAGAAAACATATGACTATTTTAGATGGAAAATTAACCTCACAAAAGGTTAGAGAAAAGATAAAAGCTGAGGTAGACCTTATTCCCGAGGGTGTGCGTCATCCCGGACTTGCCGTAATAATCGTAGGAGACGACCCTGCATCCCACGTCTACGTCAGAAATAAGAAAAAGGGCTGTGAGGAGGTAGGCTTTCTTTCACGGGAATACGCATTGCCCGAAAGCACCACCGAGGAAGAGCTTTTATCCCTCGTGGAAGAGCTTAACGGAGATAGCGAAATAGACGGAATTCTGGTACAACTGCCTCTGCCGAAGCATCTTGACGACAAAAAAATAATAGAGAGCATCAGTCCTGCCAAGGACGTTGACGCCTTCTCATATCACAACGTGGGCAGAATAACAGTGGGCGACTACGACTTTTTGCCTTGTACTCCTGCAGGCGTTATGGAGCTTCTTGATACATACGGCATTGACCCCTCGGGCAAGAGCGCAGTGGTTGTGGGAAGAAGCAACATCGTGGGCAAGCCTCAGGCGCTTTTGCTTTTGCAGGCTAACGCTACGGTCACCGTGGCACACTCCAAAACGAAAAATCTTGCCGAGGTAACCAAAGGGGCTGACATTCTGGTAGTAGCTATAGGCAAAGCAAAATTCGTTACAGCCGATATGGTAAAGGAGGGCGCCGTTGTAGTTGACGTGGGAATGAACAGAGACGAAAACGGAAAGCTTTGCGGAGACGTTGACTTTGAGTCGGTAAAGGAAAAGGCGTCCTACATTACTCCTGTGCCGGGTGGCGTGGGACCTATGACTATAACAGAGCTGTTGAAAAATACTCTTACTGCATATAAAAGGAACAATAAATGACACATATTTTACTTCATGCGTTGGAGCACGCTTTTCTCGACGCAGTAAAGCTTTTCCCCTTTTTGTTCGTTACCTACTTCATTATGGAGGTTATCGAGCATACGGCAGGGGATAAGGTAACCAAAATAATATCCCGTTCGGGCAAGGTGGGACCCCTTGCAGGCGCAGTGCTTGGCGCAGTGCCTCAATGCAGCTTTTCTGCAATGGCATCGGGTCTGTTTTCGGGCAGAGTGATAACTCTCGGCACTCTTTTCGCCGTGTTCCTCTCAACCTCGGATGAGATGCTCCCCGTTATGATTTCAAGCCGAGTAAGCCTTTCGGTATTACTTACGGTGCTTATAACGAAGGTGCTGATAGGTATGGTGGTGGGCTTTGCCGTTGATATTGTCTTCCGTAAAAAAGAAGAGGTAAAAATCGGAAACATCTGTGAGGAAGAGGGCTGTCATTGCGAGGACGGCGTTTTTCTCTCGGCACTCAGACACTCCTTGGGCGTATTCGTCTTTATTTTAGCCGTAGGCTTCGTGCTTGAAGCTCTTATCGGCTTTGTGGGAGAGGACGTTCTGTCGGGCGTAATGTCGGGCATTCCCGTTCTGTCCAATATCATTTCTGCAACGGTGGGGCTTATTCCCAACTGTGCTGCCTCGGTGATAATCACAGAGCTATATTTAGAGGGCGTTATCTCGGCAGGCGCTATGATGTCGGGACTTCTCACGGGAGCCGGCGTGGGCACGCTGGTGCTTTTCAGAACAAATAGAAACTACAGGGAAAACATTCTGATTGTGCTTACCCTTTGGGGCGTAGGCACGGCTTTCGGACTGTTACTTGACCTTGTGGGCTTTGGAGCGTTATTATGAAAAATCCAATTAAAAAGGTTATTGCAGTACACGACCTGTCGGGCTTCGGCAGATGCTCGTTTTCGGTGATAATACCCACCCTTTCGGCGCTTGGCGTTCAGGTGTGTCCACTGCCTACGGCAGTTCTTTCCACACACACGGGAGGTTATCAGGGCTTTACCTTCAGGGATCTGACCGAGGATATTGTTCCGTACTTTGACCACCTTACGTCTCTCGGCACGGAATTTCACGCCTTTTACAGTGGCTTTCTGGGCAACGTGGAGCAGATAGAGCAGGTTGAATATATGATAAACAGAGTAAAGGATACAATGACTGTTCTCGTTGACCCCGTAATGGGTGAGGACGGCGAGCTTTATTCTACATACAACGAGGAAATGATGCACGGAATGAAGCGTCTTGTAAGGGACGCCCACGTCATTACCCCCAACGTAACCGAGGCTTCCTTTCTTATAGGGGAGACTCCCAAGGCAGAATACACCAAGGACGACGTAAAAAATATGGTGCAAAGCCTTTGCCGTATGACCAAGGGCAAGGTAGTGGTAACAGGTATTGAGGGAGACAGAAGCGTAAACTGCGCCTTCTCGGAGGACGGTGGTGTCACCGTTGGCTTCACCTCCAATAAGAGAGTGGGCAGACAGTATCCCGGCACGGGCGATATATTTGCATCGGTGCTTCTCGGAAGACTGTTGCAGGGCAATGCCCTTGAGGACTCAATAAAGAATTCCTCGGCGTTTGTCAGAAGCGTTATGGAATATTCGGCGCAGTTTGACTATCCCGAAAGGGAAGGCGTACTGCTTGAGGCAAAGTTACAGGAATTATTTTAGAAAAGACGAATAGACTTCTAAAAAGGAGGCTTTGTTAATGATAGAATTTGACCCTTTCAAGAAAATCGGAGAGGAATGGGCTCTTTTCGGCGTGTCGGCAGAGGGCGAGAGCAACGCTATGACGGTAAGCTGGGGAGAGGCAGGCGTGCTTTGGAATAAGCCTATATTTACAGTTTTTATCCGACCCACGAGATACACCTACGGTCTGTCGGAGAAAACCGACCTTGCCACACTTTCCTTTTTTCCACAGGAGTATAAAAAGACACTTTCCTATTTTGGAAGAGTAAGTGGACGGGACGAAAACAAGCTTGAAAAATTAAGTCACAGGACGGAAAACGGCATACTTACCTTCGATAGCGCCAAGCTGACGCTGGTAGGCAAAAAGCTGTACTACACCGATATTGACCCACGCAATTTCGTTGACCCCACCCTTGAGTCAAATTACGACAACGACTATCACAGGGTTTACGTTTATGAAATTATCGACGTTAAAGAATAAAAATGCAAGGTGAAAACCTTGCATTTTTGCTTTATTCTAATTCAAATTTCTTGTGCCACCTATTGAATTGCTCTGTGAATTCCGAGTCAGGCTGTGTTTTGACGGTGTGAAGATATTCGTGAGTGTCAAAGCTTCCACGCTCTGCCTCAATCATAGCGACGGCAATATTGGAGCAGTGGTCCGAAATTCTCTCGCAGTTGGTGAGAAGGTCGGTAAGCACGAAGCCAAGCTCAATGGTACAGTTACCCTTTTGAAGACGGGAAATGTGACGCGTTCTTATTTCTGTGGTAAGGGTGTCGATAACCTGCTCAAGAGGCTCAATACCCCTTGCCAGCTCCAAGTTCTCGCTATCCAGCGCCGTTACTGTGTTGTGCAATATTTCGGACACTGCTTTTGAAAGGGTGTCAAGCTCAATCCGTGCCTCGCTGGAAAATGAAATACTTTTGTCGTACATTTCCTTGGCAACGTCAACCACGTTTTCTGCGTGGTCTCCTATTCTTTCAAGGTCGGTAATTATGTGAAGGAGCATGGAAACGTTATTCGAATCCTTTTCGGAAAGGGGACACCCCGACAGCTTCAGAAGATAGGTGCCGAGCTTGTCCTCGTAGCCGTCGATAACACTCTCGGTATCAATAACGGCAGACGCCTTTTCTTCCTTATATTTTTCAATAAGCCCAAGAGCCTCTGTAACCGAGCCTTCTGCAAGGCGCGCCATAGTCTTTGCACTGTCCATAGCCTTTCCTACGGCGATTGAGGGTACTGTGAGAAGTCTTTCGTCAAGAACTTCCACCTCTGCCTTTTCAACCGAGCCTTCGTCCTTGATAATGAGACAAGCCGTCTTTTCAAGAAGCTTTGAGAATGGGAAGAGAATGACCGTGTTTAAAACGTTGAAGATGGAATGAACCACTGCAATGCTGAATGGCGTTACCGAAGAGCCGGCAAAGGAAAAATCAACAATCACGTCTGCAACGTACCATATGGGGAGAATGATAAGCGTGCCCATACAGTTAAAGAGCAGATGTACGATAGCGACTCTGCGAGCATTTTTGTTTGCGCCGATAGAAGATATGAGTGCAGTTATACAGGTGCCTATATTCTGTCCCATAATAATGGGAATTGCCGACGAGTAGGTTATTTGACCCGTCATAGAAAGGGCTTGAAGAACGCCCACCGAGGCAGAGGAGGATTGAATAATCGCAGTAAATATAGCTCCTGCAATAACGCCGAGTATCGGATTTGAGAAGGCAGTCAATATACTTGCGAATTGAGGAATTTCGGCAAGTGGCTCTACTGAGTCCGACATAAATTCCATACCGTACATAAGCACTGCAAAGCCTACCAGGATAGAGCCGATATCCTTCTTTCTCTGTCGCTTTGCTATCATTATCATCAGAATGCCGATAAAGGCAACGATGGGGGAGAAGGAGGAGGGCTTCAGAAGTCTGAGAAGAAAGGCGTCGCTTTCTATTCCCGAAAGACTTAAAAACCAAGCTGTAACGGTAGTGCCCACGTTGGAGCCCATTGTGATGCTTACAGCCTGAGAGAGCTGCATAATGCCCGAGTTTACAAGTCCCACCAGCATTACGGTGACAGCCGACGAGGACTGTATAACGGCAGTGATGCCAAGTCCAAGCAGAAGTCCCTTGAGGCGATTGGAGGTCAGCTTTTGGAGGATGCCCTCTATTTTTCCGCCTGCTACCTTTTCAAGCCCCTCTGACAAAACGTGCATCCCGTAAAGGAAGAGCGCAAGACCACCCAGAAGAGCAATAACCGAAAACAAATCCATATTTTTTCTCCTTTTCTCAAAAAACAGCTTCTTTTCGTTTATTATTGTCAATTTTATTAACCGTAATGATTATAAAGGAGAGTGTTGTATTTTGCAATAATAATTTTCAACAATTTTCTTATAAAGTATTGTTTTTTTTTATTAAATGTTGTAAAATGTAACTGCTTACAAAACTCGAAAGGAATTACGGAGATGAAATTTGAAAAGAAGGTAAGACCCGAAAGAATAATCCAATTTGGCGAAGGTGGATTTTTAAGAGGCTTCGTTGATTGGATGGTACAGAAGATGTGCGATAACGGCACTCTTGATGCAAGCGTGGTGGTGGTTCAGCCCATCGAGCAGGGAATGTGCGATATGCTTTCTGCGCAGGACTGCGTTTACACCCACGTTATAAGAGGCGTTGAGGGCGTTGACAAGACGCTGGTTGACGTTATATCAAGATGCGTTAAGCCCTACGAGGATTTTGACAGCTATCTTGCCCTTGCAGATAACCCCGATATGAGATTCGTGGTATCCAACACCACCGAGGCAGGTATAGTATTCTCAAATGAAGATAAAATTACAGATGCGCCCCCCAAAACATTCCCTGCAAAGGTAACCCTTCTGCTTAAGAGAAGATATGAAAACAAGCTGAACGGCTTTATTTTCCTTCCCTGCGAGCTGATTGATCGCAACGGTGACAATCTTAAGAAGGCAGTTCTTTCCTACGCAGACCTGTGGGGACTTGACGACGGCTTCAAGGCGTGGGTAGAAAATGAAAACGTTTTCTGCAACACTCTTGTTGACAGAATCAACACCGGTTATCCCAAGGGAGAGGATTTACAGCTTGGCTACGAGGACAATATGGTGAACACCTCGGAATTCTTCCATCTCTGGGTAATTGAGACCGACTTTGACCTTGAAAAAGAGCTTCCCTTTGCATCGGCAGGGCTCAACGTTATCGTTACCCCCGATAAGCTTGAAATGTACAGAACAAGAAAGGTACGCATTCTCAACGGCGCTCACACCTCTCTCGTTCCCTATGCGCTTCTGTCGGGACTTGACACCGTAAAGAGCTGTATCGACGATCCCACTATGAACGCCCATATCAGAAAGTGCGTTTTCGACGAAATAATTCCCACTCTCGACCTTCCTGCCGACGAGCTTAAAAGCTATGCCGACAGCGTGCTTGAGCGCTTTGCAAATCCCTATATCAAGCATTATCTGTCCTCTATTGCGCTCAACTCGGTGAGCAAGTTCAAGGTAAGAGTGCTTCCTTCAATTCTTGAATATAAAAAGCGCTTCGGCAAGTATCCCGAAACGCTGGTGTTCTCCTTTGCAAAGCTTATTGAGTTCTATCGCACCGATATGACCAACGACGACGCAGAGGTAGTTGAATTTATGAAAAAAGCCACCGTTGACGAAATCCTTGCCAACACGAAGCTTTGGGGCGAGGACCTTTCCGATATGGCAGACGAGGTGAAAAAGCATGCAAATTAACGAAAGAGACAACGTAGAGGTTGACCTTAAAAGTGGTCACAAATACGCTCTCACGGATATTAAGGCAGGGGAAAAGGTAATAAAGTACGGCTTCCCCATAGGACACGCAACCACGGATATCAAAAAGGGTGAGCACGTACATACTCACAATATGAAGACCGACCTGACGGGCAAGGTGGTTGCCGAGTACGCCCCCTACACTCCCACCCTTCCCACCAAGGAAAAGACATTTATGGGATATATGAGAGAGAACGGAAGCGTCGGTATTCGTAACGAGGTGTGGATTATCCCCACGGTTGGATGCGTAAACGGAATTGCAAAAAGGCTTGCATACCTTACGGGCTCAAAGACCTATCTTCACACATGGGGCTGTTCACAGATGGGAGACGACCAGGATCTCACCAGAAAAATCCTTTGTGGACTTATAAATCACCCTAACGCAGGTGGCGTTCTGGTGCTTGGTCTCGGCTGTGAAAACAGTAATATTGACGAGATTAAAAAGGTGCTTGGAAGCTGGAACGAGGACAGAGTAAAGTTCCTCAACACCCAGGATTGCGTTGACGAAATCGAGGAGGGCAAAAAGCTCCTTGCAGAGCTTCGTGCCTACGCCGACAAGACGGAGCGCACACCCGTTCCCGTGTCAAAGCTTAAAATCGGACTTAAATGTGGAGGCTCCGACGGCTTTAGCGGAATTACTGCCAACCCCCTTGTTGGTAAGGTGGCAGAGCGCTTCTACGACCACGGCTCTACCATTATGATGACCGAGGTCCCCGAAATGTTCGGTGGAGAAAAGGTGCTCTTTGACCGTTGCGTTTCACGAGAGGTCTTTGAAAGCGCCGAAAAGATGGTGCAGGACTTCCGTGACTACTTTGTAAGACACGGCGAAAGCGTTGCAGAAAACCCCTCACCCGGAAACAAGGCAGGTGGTATTACCACCCTTGAAGAAAAGTCTCTCGGATGCGTTCAGAAGGGTGGACAGGTCCCCGTAACTGCAGTTATGGGCATGGGCGAGACTACCGACGAATCGGCAGGACTTCATCTTGTCAGTGGCCCCGGTAACGACATCGTTGCCATAACCAACCTTACGGCGTCCGGCGCACATATCATTATGTTTACGACAGGCAGAGGAACTCCTCTCGGCGCACCCGTTCCTACCCTGAAGGTTATGACCAACTCCGACATCGCCACCCGTAAGCCTCATTGGACAGACTTCAATGCAGGCGTGCTGGTAGACGGCGAGAATATGGACCAGGTGGCAGACCGTCTCTTCGACCTTTGCATCGAAACTGCAGAGGGCAAGGAAACCACCAGCGAAAAGATGGGCTGTCAGGACATATCAATTTTCAAGGACGGCGTAATCCTTTAAGCGTCGAAAATTTGCGAAATACTTAGCTGACTGCTCGGTGCGTCATCGTCAGCTTACGAAAGTAAGCTTTCCTCGACTTACTCGCGAGCGCGTCGTCTTTCGCACAATTTTCTTAGCTTAAAACAAAAAAGGAAAATGCGTGGAAAATTTGCGAAATACTTAGCTTAATACAAAAAGGGCTTCGACAAAATTACGGAGCCCTTTTTTAAAATTCAGAATGGATTTTAAAGAATAAATTGTTTTCAGACTATTGCAAAAGCAATAAAAATATAGTATAATCCAAATTAAAGAAACCAAAGTTTACAGGTTTGTGCAACTATAGTTTACATTAAGGAGAAGTATATGAAGGCAATAGTAAACGGAAAGATTGTTTTAAAGGACAGAATTCTCGAAAATTGTGCAGTTTTATACTCTGAGGTTATCGAGGGAATTGTGCCCGACAGTAAGCTTCCCAAGGACTGTGAGGTCATTGATGCAAAGGGTGGCTACGTTACCCCCGGCTTCATTGATTTACACATACACGGATATCTTGGAAAAGACGTTTGTGACGGCGAGGAAGAAAGCATCAGAACTATTTCAAAGGGAATTATCGCAAACGGCGTAACCTCTTATCTTCCCACCACCATGACGGTGGATATGAAGGTTATCAGAAAATCTCTTGAGGTGCTCAGAGCATTGAAGGAGGAGAGTAAAAACTGGGAGGGCAGTGAGATTCTCGGCGCTCACGCAGAGGGTCCCTTTATCAGCGAGTCCAAGAAGGGCGCTCAGGACCCCAAGTACATTTTAAAGCCTGATGCAGAATTCGTAAAGGAATATGCAGACGTTATTAAAATCATCTCTCTTGCTCCCGAGGAGGACAACGAAACCTTTGACGCATTGAGAGAAATCAGTAAGGAAACCGACGTGGTTATGTCGATGGGACACACCTCGGCTGACTACGATACTGCAATGGCAGGCATTGCAAACGGCGTTAAGCACGCAACTCATCTGTTCAACGCTATGACTCCCATGGCTCACCGTGCCCCCGGCGTAGTTACTGCTGCATTGAATTCAAACGTAAGCTGTGAGCTTATTGTGGATACCTTCCACGTATCTCCTGCCCTTTACGAAATGGTATATAGAATGAAGGGCAGAAAGCTTTGCTTCATTACCGACTGTCTCCCTGCAGGTGGATTGCCCTACGGAGAATATACTCTCGGTGGAAACAAAATCATATACAGAGATATCGTTTGTCGTCTTGAGGACGGAACCGTTGCAGGTAGCGTTCTTAAGCTCAACAAGGGTGTATGGAACGTTTATACCAATTCCACCATTCCTCTTTGGGAGTGCGTAAACTGCGCTACCTTGAATCCTGCTACGGTAATCGGAGTAGAGGACAAGAAGGGCTCTATCGAGGTTGGTAAGGAAGCAGATCTTGTCGTTCTTGACAACGAGTTCAACGTATTAAAGACAATTAAAAAAGGAGATATAAAATATGAAGCTTAAGGTTAATGCTAAATTAGACCCTCAATTTCAGCCTCTTTCTCTCGTTTGCAGAGAAATGCGTGAAGCAACCAAGGACAACGGTCAGGACCTGATTATCGCAGTTGAGAGAAACAAGGGCTACACCGTTACCTATAAAACCAGAATTTTCAAGGACGGCACAGGCCACGACGAAGAAAACTTTGCATTCGTTGAAAGAATGGCAAAGGCTCTCCTGTGGGTTGCAGGTGGTTATAAAATCTATATTGCAGGCAGTGACGTTGTAGGCGAAAGAATCAAGGCTGCTTACACAGACGGAGGTCTTCGTGATTTCGACGTTCACTTTATGGAGAGAGTTTACGAAAAGCCCTTCGAGGTTATCGTGTGCCCTCTTGACAAGGCTCCCGAGGACAAATCTGCAGCTGCCCCCATCGGCAGACATCTTGAAGGCTGCAGAATCGGCTTTGACGCAGGTGGAAGTGACAGAAAGGTCAGCGCCGTTATCGACGGTGAAAGCGTATATTCCGAAGAGGTGGTATGGTTCCCCAAGACCAACAGCGACCCCGAGTATCACTATCAGGGAATACTTGACGCAATGAAGACTGCAGCTTCCCATATGCCCAGAGTAGACGCTATCGGCGTATCAAGTGCCGGTGTTTACGTTGACAACAGAATTATGGTTGCATCCCTTTTCCTCAAGGTAAGCGACGAGGACTTTGAAAAGAAGGTTAAGAATATGTACCTTGACGTTGCCAAGGAAATCGGCGAGAACGTTCCCGTTGAGGTTGCAAACGACGGTGACGTTACGGCACTGGCAGGCGCTATGGACCTTAACGACGACTCGGTTCTCGGTGTTGCTATGGGTACCTCCGAGGCAGGTGGCTACGTTGACCCTCAGGGCAATATTACGGGCTGGCTCAACGAGCTTGCATTCGTTCCCGTTGATTTCTGCCGTGACGCTATGGTAGACGAATGGTCGGGCGACTTCGGATGCGGTGTTAAATACTTCTCTCAGGACGGCGTTATAAAGCTTGCTCCCTATGCAGGCATTGAGCTTGACGAAAGCCTTTCTCCTGCAGAAAAGCTCAAGGTAGTTCAAGGGCTTATGGCAGAAGGAGACCAGCGAGCAAAGGCAATCTACGACACCATCGGTGCATATTTTGGCTACGCAATCGCCTTCTATTCAGAGTTTTACGATATTAAGCACGTTCTCATTATGGGTAGAGTTACCTCGGGTGAGGGTGGTACTATCCTTCTTGAAAGAGCGCAGGAGGTTCTTGATAAGGAATTCCCCGAGCTTGCTCAGAAGGTTCAGCTTCACATCCCCGACGAAAGCTCCAGAAGAGTAGGTCAGTCTGTTGCAGCTGCAAGCTTACCCGAAATTCGCTAAAATATAATTTCAAAAAAATCAAAAGGTTTCGGCAAAAAAAGCTGAAACCTTTTGCATTTATAACTAAAGTGTGGTATAATGGCCTCGGTTAACTTTGAATTGGGACGTAAACGGGAGTTAAAATATGAAATATAGCACGTATTTATTTGATTTCGACGGAACCTTGGTTGATTCTATGCCTGCATACGTATCTGTTATGCTGAGGATATTGAACGAAAACAACGTAGGGTATGACAGAGATATTGTAAAGGTTATCACGCCCTTAGGGTATGCAGGTACGGCTGAATATTATAACCGTCAGCTTGGGCTTAAAATGCCTGTGACCGAAGTTGTTGACCTTATGAAAAAATATGCATATGACGAGTATGCTTATAACGTTCCTGCAAAGCCAAAGGTAATTGAAACTCTCAAAAGGCTTAAGGAGCTTGGCGCAGACCTTCACGTACTGACAGCAAGTCCTCATTCTGTGCTTGACGTGTGCCTTAAAAGACTTGGAATATTCGATATTTTCACAAACGTATGGTCATGTGACGATTTCGGAACGACAAAAGCAGATATCGAAATTTATAATATGGCTGCACGAGAAATCGGAAAGCCCGTTAGCGAAATACTTTTTCTTGACGACAATTATAATGCCGACAAAACGGCTTCTGCTGCCGGAATGAAGGTGTGTGGAGTTTACGACGCATCTTCGGATGAATATACCGAAGAAATAAAGAGCGTCAGCCACCATTATATAAAGGATTTCAGTCAATTGCTTGAATTATAAAACAGATTACACACTAATCTAAATTCGACGGCAGGGAAGCCGTCGGTAAAATAAAATACGGAAAAGGGTTATAAGATGAACGAAATTTTGTTTTTAGGTACGGGAGCTGCTGATTGGGATATAGAAAACGACGGTGGCTTTTTCAGAAGAAACAGTGCCGCTTTGATAAACGGCGAGCTTATGGTGGACTGCGGTTCACAGATATTCGATTTTGCCCAAAGTATAAATAACGAAAATTTATACGACGGAGTTACGGATATCATAATAACTCACAATCATAGCGACCACCTTAACAAAGACTCACTTCTTAAATTGGCTGAAAAGCAAAAAATCAGGGTAGGCTGTGACGAAGAGGTTAAAGGAATTATAGGCAATCACCCCAATATTGAATTCACGGTGTTTACACCCTTTAAGTCGGAAAGGCTTGGCAAATACGAAATTATACCCCTTATGGCAAATCACCGTACGGTTATTGAAGGGGATTCCTGCGCATTTCACTACGTAATAAAAGCTCCCGACGGAAAGAAGCTTTTCTACGGACTTGACGGAGCGTGGTTTTTAACGTCCTCGTGGAGAGAAATGAAAAACCACAAATTTGACGTTATGATTTTTGACTGTACCGTTGGTGACAGTAACGATTGGAGACTTTTTGAGCACAACACCATTCCCATGCTTCGTATGATGATAGAGGGAGTAAAAATGGCAAATATGCTTGCCGACGGAGGCATTCTCGTGGCGTCTCATCTTGCCAGAACGCTCCACGTCTCTCACGAAGAAACGGCGAAGATACTTGAAGAAATAGACGTAATCACTGCCTTTGACGGAATGAAGCTTGAATTTTAAGAGTTACTGTGGCGAAAATCGGAAATAATACTGAAAGCAAGGAAGTTTAATTATGGAGTCGCTTATATTTGCTATAAACGCTGTTATGCCCATTGTGTTGGTAGTGGCGTTGGGCTACGGGCTTAAAAAATGGGGACTTATGCTCGCCGAATTTTCGGCAAAGGCAAACGCTCTCGTTTTCAGAGTGTGTCTGCCTGCAATGCTCTTTCTCAACGTTTATGAAATCGAGAGCATCGGAAGTGTGGACTTCGGCTACGTATTTTATACCTTGGCAGTAGTGCTTGCAGTATTTTTTATCAATATTCCTATGGTAAAGAAAATCTGCCACAACGCAAAGGGATGTGGAGCTCTTTTACAAGCTACCTTTCGCTCCAACTTTGCCCTTGTGGGAATTCCTTTGGCAGAGTCCCTTTACGGTAGTGAGGGCGTGGCTGTTGCAGCGCTTCTGTCGGCAGTTACCATTCCTCTCTTCAACGTGTTGGGCGTTATAAGTCTGTCCATATTTACCAAAAACGGAAAGAAGCCCTCGGTTAAAAGAATACTGCACGGCATCGTTACCAATCCTCTCATAATAAGCATTTTTGCAGGATGCGTGGCTTTGCTCGTCCGTGAGCTTTTCAAGGGTGTGGGAATTGGCTTCAGACTCAGCGACGTTACTCCGTTGTATAAGGCGTTAGGTTACCTTTCTGCAACGGCAACGCCCCTTTCTCTTTTGGTTCTCGGTGCACAGTTTGAGTTTTCAGCCGTTGCGTCCTTGAAACGTGAGATAATTTACGGAACGCTGGTGCGCACTGTTATTATACCCGTTCTTGCAATAGGGGGCGCCTGCCTTTTCTTCAGGGACAGCTTTGACGGAGCGCAGTTTGCATCCTTCGTGGCAGTTTTCGCAACACCCGTTGCAGTATCAACAGTTCCTATGGCACAGGAGATGGGTGGCGATACCGTTCTGGCAGGACAGCTGGTGGTGTTTACCACTGTGGCATCTGCCTTTTCGGTGGGACTTGTTTCCTTCTTCCTTAAATTTATTGGAGTATTAGGGTAAATGGTATGACCTATATTGAATTTTTTGATAAAAACGCAACCGATAATATTTGCGCCTGCTTGACACAGCGTCCCGAAAGAGTGGTTATGGTGGGACGTGACGGCAAGGAGATGCAACGGAGCGTTGCC
Source organism: Clostridia bacterium (assembly GCA_017520825.1). Lineage (GTDB taxonomy): Bacteria > Bacillota > Clostridia > Oscillospirales > SIG627 > RGIG6353. The sequence continues at coordinate 40,593 of JAFXEX010000014.1, forward strand.
TCTCTTAAAAGGGTGCTGAACGGCAGGGGCTTGAAAACCGAATTTATAATAAGAACGGTCAACCCCAACAACCTTAGTACCGTCGTGTCCCGGCTTGAAGAGATTGTGGAGCAATACGGTGATTGCGTGGTGGACCTGACGGGTGGTTACGACCTTTACCTCGTGGCGTTGGGAATAGTTTTCAACAAGCGCGTTGACAAAAAGATAGAGCTTATACGCTTCAACGTTCAGTCCGAGAGGGTGTACGATTGCGACGGAAACGGCTATCCAAAGCTTTTCGATTTTCCGAAGCTAAGAGTAGACGAGAATATTACTGCCTACGGTGGAGAAGCCGTCTGGACGAAATGGAACGATAGCGAAGAGCTTTTTGCAGATATCGAGGCTTTGTGGAGCATCTGCAGGAGAGACGTTAAGAAGTGGAACAATCTTATTGCTATTCTTGAAGGGGCAGAACAGGTGTCCGAGGCAGACAAGCCCGTGGAAACGGTGGCGCGCGTGTCGGCAATGTCGGCAGTTACCGAAAGGCTTATTACCAAAAGCACCATTGATTTTGCCATACTTGACGAGCTTCGTGAGAAGGGATTCGTAAGGGAATATAGCTACAAGGACGGCACCTTCAGAATAAAATACAAAGGAGCACAGGTCAAGCGCTGTCTTACCAAGGCAGGTCAGGTGCTTGAAATGAAGGCGTACCTTTCTGCCATCAGGGCAACCGACGAGGCAGGAGAGAGGGTGTACAACGACGTGAAGAACGGAGTGTGCATTGACTGGGACGGAAGGGACGGCGAAAACGACACCGAAAACGAAATAGACGTTATGATGATGCACGGCTTGATTCCCGTCTTCGTATCCTGCAAAAACGGATTTGTGTCAATGGACGAGCTTTATAAGCTGAACACAGTTGCCCAGCGCTTTGGTGGAACGTACGCCAAAAAGGTGCTGATTGCCTCGGCGCTTGATTTGAACGGCAGTTTCGGACGCTCCTTCAAAATGAGAGCCGACGATATGGGAATAAAGGTTATTGCAAACGAAATAGTAAATATGACCGACGAAGAAATAAATCGAAAATTCAGAAGCTTCTGGAACAATTAGTCATAATTTTTAATAATTTACGAAATTTCGGGCAAACTATTGACAAGAAAAATAATTTGTGATAAAATTACGCTGTCAAAATGGTTTTGATGAAGAGAGTATCCCAGGTTACTGCTCAAAGAGAGCCGTAGTAGGTGAGAGTACGGTAGCAAGTCTTGTGAGAAAAACACTTCGGAGCTGGCAGAAGAAAGCCTGAGGGTGAGTAGAACTGCACGTTACACTGCGTGAAAGTGATAAGAGAGGACTTTAAGCTTTTAAAGTCAATTTGGGTGGTATCGCGGAAGTTGCCTTTCGTCCCATGTGTATGGGAAGAAAGGCGCTTTTTGTTTTATAATACAAAAAACACCTATAAAAGTTTCTAATCGGGTATAGGGAAGAGCCCTGCTATAAATGAATAAAAATAAATAAACTTTGGAGGAAAACCAATGTTAAGAACACATAATTGTAATGAACTCGGCAATGCTAACATCGGTCAGTCGGTAGTGCTGACAGGATGGATTGAGACGGTAAGAGACCACGGAGGCGTGCTTTTCGTAGACCTTCGCGACCACTATGGAATAACACAGATAGTATTTTCTGACGACAAGATGCTTGCAGGCATATCAAAGGAAACGGTTGTACTCGTTGAGGGTAAGGTTACAGAGCGTGACGCTGACACCGTAAACCCCAAGCTTGCAACGGGTACGGTTGAAGTAAGAGCTGAAAAGATTGAGGTACTCGGTCCCTGTCAGCTTGGACTTCCCTTTGAAATTGAGTCCTCAGTTCAGACGAGAGAGGAAGTAAGACTCAAATACCGTTACCTTGATTTGAGAAACAGAAAGATTCACGACAACATCGTGCTTCGTTCACAGATACTCAGCTACCTTCGTTCACAGATGGAGGCTCTGGGCTTTATGGAAATTCAGACACCTATTCTCACTGCATCCTCACCCGAGGGCGCAAGAGACTATCTGGTGCCCAGCCGTAAGCACAAGGGCAAGTTCTACGCTCTGCCTCAGGCTCCTCAGCAGTTCAAGCAGCTCCTTATGGCGTCGGGCTTTGACCGTTACTTCCAGATAGCGCCCTGCTTCAGAGACGAGGACGCCCGTCAGGACCGTTCACCCGGAGAATTCTATCAGCTTGACTTTGAAATGTCCTTTGCTACTCAGGAGGACGTTTTCGAGGTTGCTGAAACAGTAGTATACAATACCTTCAAGAAGTTCAGCGACAAGGAGGTTTCAAAGCCCCCCTTCCGTAGAATTACCTTTGCAGACGCAATGCTCAAGTACGGCTCGGATAAGCCTGATTTGAGAAACCCCCTCATTATCGAGGACCTGACAGACTTCTTTGCAGGAGTTGACTTCCCCCTCTTCAAGGGCAAGCCCGTAAGAGGTATCGTTGCAGACTGCGCAGGCAAGTCCAAGAAGTTCTTTGAGGAATCTCTCAAATTCGCTATGAGCATCGGTATGAAGGGACTTGGCTACCTTACGTTGAACGAGGGTGAGTACAAGGGACCCATTGCTAAATTCCTGTCAGAGGAGCAGAAGGCAGAGCTTACGGCTAAGGTAGGCATCAAGGAGGGTGAAACACTCTTCTTCATCTGCGACGCAATCAACGTGGTAAACCGTGAGGCAGGCGAGATAAGAACCTGGCTTGGTAACGAGCTTGGAATTATCAGAGACGACTCCTTTGAATTCTGCTTCATCGTGGATTTCCCCATGTACGAGCTCAATCCCGAAACCAACAAAATCGACTTTACACATAACCCCTTTTCAATGCCTCAGGGTGGAATGGAAGCACTTCTTACCAAGGATCCCCTTGAAATCTTCGCTTATCAGTACGATATCGTATGTAACGGCGTAGAGCTTTCCTCGGGTGCAGTAAGAAACCACAACCCCGAAATAATGAGAAAGGCGTTTGAAATAGCAGGCTACGGCGAGGAAGACCTCAAAGCTAAGTTTGGAGCGCTTTACACGGCGTTTTCCTACGGAGCGCCTCCTCACGCAGGTATGGCGCCCGGCGTAGACAGAATGATAATGCTTATCGCAGGCGAGGACACCATCAGAGACGTAATCGCATTCCCTCTTAACGGAAACGCCCAGGACCTTATGATGAGCGCACCCAGCGAGGTTACCGAGCAGCAGCTCAGAGAGGTACACATTAAAGTAAGAGATTAAAAGGAGAAGCTTATGGATATAGCAACACTCAAAAGACTTGAAAAGCTCAATCAGCTTGCTCTTACAGAGGAACAGGAAAAGGCTTTTCTTGAATTTTTCTCAAAAAAAGAAAAGGAAGCCGAGGCGCTTTCTGAAATAGACACGGAAAACGTGGAAAGAATGGTTCACGTAATGCCCATTATGACGGTAGTGCGTGAGGATAAGGAAATAAAGAATTTCACAAGGGACGAGCTTCAACAGTCAGCGCCCGAAACCACAGACGGCTACTGGCAGGTGCCCCGTCTCGTAGAGTAAGGAGGGCAGGCAATGTATATAACTAAAAACGGCGTCAAGACCGACAAAGCCATAGTTCTTGACGATATGATACTCACAAAGGATATGCCCACCACTGCAGGCTCCAGAATGCTTGAGGGCTACAACAGCCTTTTTAACGCAACCGTTGTGGACAAGCTCACCGATGCAGGCTACGAAATAGCAGGCAAGGCAAACGTGGGCGAGTTCGCAATTGACGTTATGGGCGAGACCTCTCACTTCGGCGCAGTAAAGGACGACGAGGGCAACCTTTCTCTCGGCTCTGCCGAAATTCTTAAAAAAGAAAAGGTAAAGGCTGCAATTCAGCTTGACGTAAACGGCGCACCCCGTCGTGCTTCAGCCGTGAGCAGACTTGTTTTCGTTAAGCCCACCTACGGAACGGTTTCGAGATACGGAACGGTCCCCGTTGCTTGCTCGGGCGAGACGGTAGGCGTTATGGCAAAGAGCGCCAACGATTGCCTTGAGGTGCTTGAAGTTATTTCCGGCTACGATGCAAAGGACGGCACCAGTCTCCCTGCAGATATGATAGAAGAGGCAGGGGAGATAAAGAGAGTAGCCGTAGTAACTGCCTTCGACGGCAGTATCGACGACGGCGTTAAGGCAGATATAGACGCTTTTGTAAAGACACTTGAAGCCAAGGGCGTTGCAGTTGAAAAAATTGACGGCGCAGGGCTCCTTGCATCAAAAACGGCTTGGAACATTCTTATGTCTGCCGAGCTTTGTAACAACGTTTCACGCTACGACGGAGTTAAGTACGGATACAGAACCTCCGATTATACAACCATTGACGAGCTTTATACCAATAGCCGTACCGAAGCCTTCGGTGACCTTTTAAAGACGGCAATTCTTTACGGCTCGGAAACCCTTTCGGACGAAAATTATATGAAGGTGTACGACAAGGCTCTGCGTGTGCGCCGTGTTACAGTTGATTATTTCGATTCGCTTTTTGAAAATTACGATGCAGTTCTTATGCCTGCAACCTCTAAAAAGGCGTATGGCGAGGCAGACGTAAAGGATATGGCATACGAGGAAAACCTCTACACTGCACCTGCAAGCATCACGGGACTTCCCGCCGTTGTGGCAGAGGGCGTTCAGCTTGTGGGCAAGGTGTTCTCGGAAAAGGCTCTTCTGGAGCTTGTAAAGCTGTGCAAGGAGGGTGAATAAGATGAAATACGAAACAGTCATCGGTCTTGAGGTTCATATTGAGCTTGCAACCGAATCAAAAATATTCTGCTCCTGCTCGGCAAAGTTCGGTGGAGAGCAGAACGACCACGTTTGTCCTGCTTGTGCAGGTATGCCCGGTATGCTTCCCATAGTAAACAAGAGGGTAGTGGATTTGGGTATGACGGCAGGTATGATGCTCAACTGTCACATCAACCGTACAACCACCTTCGATAAGAAGAGCTACTATTACCCCGACCTTCCCAACGCATATCAGACCACACAGTGGTTTGCCCCCGTTGCAGTTAACGGAACGGTGGAAATTGAAACCTCAAAGGGTAAGAAGAACGTGAGAATCAAGCAGATTCATATGGAGGAGGACGCAGGTAAGCTGGTGCACGACGATTGGACCAACACCACTCTCGTTGACTTCAACAGAACAAGCGTTCCCCTTATTGAAATAGTAAGCCAGCCCGACCTGTCGAGCGCAGAGGAGGTTGTGGCGTATCTCGAAAGACTTCGTTCGCTCCTTCGCTTTGCAAAGGTTTCCGACTGCCGTATGGAGCAGGGCTCAATGAGATGCGACGTAAACCTCTCCGTCAGACCCGAGGGCAGTGACAAGCTGGGTATCAGAACCGAAATGAAGAATATGAACTCCATTTCTGCTATTACCAGAGCTATTGAATATGAGGTAGCACGTCATATAGACGCTATTGAAAACGGCACAGAGGAGCTTGTTCAGGAAACACGCCGTTGGGACGACGTGAAGGGCAAGAGCTACGCTATGAGAAACAAGGAAACTGCCGGTGACTACCGTTATTTCCCCGACCCCAACGTAATGCCCGTGGTAATTGACGACGAGTGGTACGACGGCATCAAGGCAACCCTTCCCGAATTCCCCGAGGTTAAGCGTGCAAGATATATCGACCAGCTCGGTCTTGGCGAATACGATGCCGACCAGCTTGTGGAAAGCCGTGCCTTCTGCGATTGCTTTGAAGAGGCGTATGCCGTTTGCGGTAACGCAAAGGAGGTAGCAAACTACCTTATTTCCGACTGTATGAACCTTCTCAACAAGAAGCAGATGACGGTGGATATGCTTACTCTTGAGGGCAAGTCGTTAGGAGAGCTTATCAACCTTGTAACAGAGGGTAAGGTAAGCCGTCCCAATGCTAAGAAAATCCTTGCCGTGATGTTTGAAAATGACATCAACCCTGCAGAATATGCAGAAAAGGAAGGCTTCATCGTATCCAACGATACCGGCAAGATAGAAAAGGTAATTGCTGAAGCCATTGCCTCCGATCCCAAGGCAGTTGCCGACTTCAAGGGTGGTAAGGAAAAGGCTCTTATGGCGCTTTTCGGTAAGTGTATGAAGGAGCTGAAGGGCAACTGTGACCCTCAGACTCTCCGTGAAATGCTTATCGACGCGGTGAATAAGCAGTGAAAAAAATTCTGATTATATCAACGGGTGGAACTATCTGCTCCCGTCTTATTGACGGGTGCAGAAGACTTGCCCCCCACGTGTCAGAAGCCACCGTAATTACAAATTTTTATAAGAATGAAAAATATGTCTCTCTTTCGGGAGACATATTTGAAAATTCGGGCTTTTCTGTGAGGACTTTAAGTGAAAATATGACCTTTTCCGTTCTGGAGAGGCTTATTTCCCACCTAAAGAGCTTTGACCTGTCACGCTTTGCAGGAGTCGTAATTCTGCACGGCACGGACACGCTGGCGTATACGGCGTCACTTCTGGCAATGATGTTTTCCAACACTCCCGTGCCCATTATGCTTGTGTCGGGTGACGCTCCACCCGATATGGAGGAGAGCAACGCCAACGTGAATTTTTACACTGCCGTTGACCTCATCTTTGAGGGTATAGCTCCCAACGTCTACGTACCCTACAGAAACGCCGACGGAGAGGTGAGATTGCATCTTGGCTCGGTTATTATGCAGTCACCAAGCTTCTCGTCGGATTTTCACAGTGGTAAGTATTTTGACGACCTCGTGGCAGTGAGTGAAGGTCGAAAGCCCTTGCCCTTTGAGGTAAAGAGGCTTGACCCGTCGGTGCTTATGCTACATCCCTTCGTCAATCTTGACTATTCAAGAATTGACCTGGACGGTGTTACTGCAGTGGCACACGGAAGCTATCATTCGGGCACCTTTTGTACCGAGGGTGACAAATATTCTATCCTCACCTTAGCCGAGAATTGCCGACGTCACGACGTACCTCTTTTCGTTGCGCCCTGTAAGCTGGGCGACCGACAGTACGAATCGGTGTATTCGGCTCTGTCAAAGAGCGACTTAATACCCGTTTCAATGACGCTTGAAACCCTTTATATGAAGCTTACCCTTGCCCTCTCGGCAGGCTTACACGGAGAGGCAATAAGGGATTTTGTAATGACGGAATATAATAGCGAGATTATATAAAACAAAAAAGATTTGCCAAAAAAGCAAATCTTTTTTATTTATATCCTACGAATTTGTTGACGTCTGCTTTTAAGCGTTGGAAATTGTTTTGATAACGATTGCTCCCATTAAAATACAAATAATCAATCCGTAAATAATATCAACGGCAACTCTGTCCCAGCCTACGATGATATGCCATAAACATTCGCAGATTATAATGCCAACACTGCAAATCCCTATTAGCGCCCATTTCATTTTAGGCTTCCGACACATATTTTGAAGGATTATTTGAACAATAATTCCAACAATTAAAAAGGTATATACAAGTACAGTCAGGATTGGATTAGACAAATCCCAAAAGGCTGAAAAAAAGCCCATCTCACATAGCTCGGCAAATCCCATACAATCTCCTTTGTGCAAAATTAAACTTCAACGTCGTTGTCGTGCGTCATATCAAGTCCCTCGGCAAAAAGGTGGGACATATCAGAAAAGCAACGGCACTTTGGCGCAGTAAAGCCGTCCGGGTTGTTTTTGAATTCAATTACCGTTACTCCCGAGTGGGTCATCTGAAAGCCGGACCACATAAGATGCACGGGAATATGTAACAGATAGGATAAAAGCAGTCTGCCCATTACGGTGTGACAGAAAAGTGCCACCTTTTCCTCGTTGGGTTGAAGGATTTTGTAGATGCCGTCCTCTTCTCTGTAGCCCAGCCGTTCAAGGAAGTCTCTGCCGTTTTCCTCTATAAATTTATACGCCTTATCCATTTCGGACTGTGAAAAGCCGTCGCACTCAAAGGCACGGTCAAAGTCAAGGGCAATATTTCCGTTTCTTCGGTAATAGGTGTTTTGTATTACCGACACCGATTTTTTCTCTCCGTCAGGGAAGGGCGTGAGACGCTCCCCCTTTATTTCGTGGGACCAATCTTCAATATTTATATCAAGACCCAACAGCCTTGCCGTTGGCTCTGCCGTTTCTTTTGCTCTGCCCATGGGTGAGGAAAAAATGCGGTCAATTCCCGACACTGAAAGTCTCTTGCCCACTGCCTCTGCCTGCAAACGACCTCTGGGCGTCAGACAGTCTGCCTTGTAGTCGGGATCTCCGTGACGAACTATATATAATAGCATAAAACCACCTCGATGCATTATAGCATATTTTCAAAAAAGTGTAAAGGTTTAACAGCGTTTTTTTGCTTATCCCGATAAGCCTCGGGAGATTCGCCAACCGATTTTTTAAAGGTGTAAAGAAAGCCCGACAGAGAGCCGAAGCCTGATTCAAAGCACGCCTCGGTAACGGTCTTTCCGTTTTCCAGAAGCATTTTGGCACAGTTGATTTTACATCGGTTGAGATAGGAAACGTAGGTTTCACCCACGGTCTTTTTAAAGAGGTTACCGAAATACGCTGTGCTGAGTCCTACCTCCTTCGCCGTTCTTTCAAGGGACGGCGCTTCTCTGAAATAGGTCTCTACGAAGAGCATTGCCCGATTTATGGGGGTACGGCTTTCAGCTCTTTCTGCCTTTGGAAGCAAATATTCCATAAGATATTCAAAAAGGGGCATAACCTTTTTTCTGTCCTCGCCCTCTTCGGCAATTACCGACATTATTCTGTCAATCCTGTCAACCTCACCGTCACTTAACTGAATGAAAATATTTTTTGCCGAAAAAAGCGCTTCAAGAGTCTCCTTTGACACCATCGTATCGTCAAAGGACAGATTCCATACTGTGTTTTCCTCGCTTATTTCAACGCTGTGGAAATCCGACGGGGTGAGAAGATAGAAGCTTCCACGCTTCATTTCATATTCCACTCCGTTGAGCCTTTGCCTTCCTACGCCGTCAAGTAATAGCTCTACCTCAAAATAATCGTGGGAATGAAGGGCAAAGGTGCGCGCCCTTTTCTTTCTTAAATAAAAATGCTCTCTGTCACCGAAATATTTTGCCGACGAAAGCTTTTGATATTCCTTTGGCAAGACTATCACCCCCTTTTTGCATTTTAACATAATTTTTAAATATTATCAATAAAAATCTTTAAATATTGTGGATATATATAAAAATATTCGTTGAGAAAAGAATATCCGTGTTTTATAATTACCTAAAAAGCAAACAATAACTTTTGAGATAAAGGAGAAATATTATGAAATTGTTTATTGACACAGCCAACGTTGAAGAAATAAGAGCAGCTGCAGAGCTTGGCGTAATCTGTGGAGTTACCACAAATCCCTCGCTTATTGCAAAAGAGGGAAGAGACCTTAACGACGTTATAAGGGAAGTAGCAGACATCGTAGACGGTCCTATCAGCGCCGAGGTGCTTTCTCTTGAAGCAGATAAAATGGTTGAGGAAGCAAAGGTGCTTTCTGCTATTAACCCTAATATAGTAATAAAGATACCCGTTTGCGCAGAGGGCTTGAAGGCAGTAGCAAGACTTAAAAAGCTTGGCATCAGAACCAACGTAACCCTTATCTTCTCGTCGGCGCAGGCGCTTCTTGCAGCAAGAGCAGGCGCGTCCTACGTAAGTCCCTTCGTGGGTAGACTTGACGACATTTCAAGTGAGGGTGAAAAGCTCATAACCGAAATTGCCGACATTTTTGAAATACATTCAATTGAAACCGAAATAATCGCTGCAAGCATTCGTGGACCTCAGGACGTAGTACGCTCTGCCGAGGCAGGCGCTCATATCGCCACAATTCCCTATAAGGTTATATGCCAGATGATTAAGCATCCTTTAACGGATATAGGAATACAGAAATTCGTTGAGGATTCAAAAAAGTAGGGTCATATTAAATACGTTATCTATATGATGTAAAAAGGACGAAGAATTGTAAAAATTCCTCGTCCTTTTTCTTGTCAAGCATTGCTTTTGTGTCAATATAAGCTTTTATTAGCGATATATTTGCTTTCGCAAATCCCCCAAGGGATTTATATCGTTGCGTTGTGCTTTAAAAGGCACAACGCTATTTTTCTTCGTCTAAAAACCTCTTTGCCGAGGCAGAAGCCTTTTGGAAGAGTGAAATATCCCTCGTGGTAGATGCCAGAGGGAGCTGAAGCTCTCCGTGCTGACGCTCTCCGAAAAAGTCACCCGGACCTCTCTGCTCAAGGTCGTACTCGGCAATTTTAAAGCCGTCGGAGCATTTGGTCATAAATTCAAGCCGTCCAAGAGCCTCGTGACTCTTTGAGGAGGTTATGAAGATACACCAGGACTTGTCCTTGCCTCTTCCGATTCTACCTCTTAACTGATGGAGCTGGGCAAGACCGAAGCGATCTGCGTTCTCTATTGCCATAACCGTAGCGTTGGGAACGTTTACGCCTACCTCGACTACGGTGGTGGACACGAGTATTTGCACCTCGCCCTTGGCAAAGGCATCCATTACTTCGTTTTTGTCGTTGGCCTTCATTTTGCCGTGAAGAAGTCCCACGGAATACTTTTCAAAGCGCTTTTTCAGGCTTTCAGCCATTTCGGTTGCCGAGGTAAGCGCGCCCTTGCCCGACACCTCGCGCTCAAGCGCCTCCTCCTCGCTTTCCTCCACCAGAGGACAAATGATATACGCCTGATGTCCTGCCCGTATTTCGTCCTCGATAAAGCCGTACATACGCTCTCTCTTGGACGGGGGAATGAGCAGGGTGGAAATCTCTTGCCTGCCGGGTGGAAGCTCGTCGAGAATTGACACGTCAAGTCCTGCGTATAGGAACATTGCAAGGGTGCGTGGTATGGGGGTTGCCGACATTACCAGATTATTTCGCACAGTGGCACGGCTCAGAAGCTTTTCCCTCTGATTTACGCCGAAGCGATGCTGCTCGTCGGTTACCACGAGAGTAAGATTGCAGGGAACTGTTTCTTCTTCAAAGAGAGCGTGAGTGCCTACCAGCACCAATGGGTCGGGTGAGATAAGTCTCTCACGGATTTTACGCCTTTCCTTTGCAGTTGTAGAGCCCGTGAGAAGAAGCACCTCGATGTCAAGCCCACCAAAAAGCGAGCTGAGGGTTTCGTAATGCTGGCAGGCAAGTATTTCGGTGGGCGCCATTATATAGGCTTTCCCTCCGTTTTTTACGGCTATATAAATTGCCCCTGCAGCAACTGCCGTCTTACCCGAGCCAACGTCTCCCTGCAGTAGTCGGCGCATTGCTCTGTGTGGCTGAAGGGTTGAGGTCAGGTCGTTCTCAATTTCTGCAAGCGCCCTTTTCTGCGCCGAGGTGAGAGGGAAGGGCAGAGCCTTGATAAAGGGCGTTGTATCAACCTTGTTCATAGAGGGCACGATGTCGGTGTCCTCACGGCGCCTCAGCCTTTCTGCGTTGAGTGAAAACTCAAACAGCTCGTCAAAGACAAGTCTTTCCTTTGCCTTTTCAAGTAGCACCTTGTCGGTGGGGCAGTGAATTTCAAAAATCGCATTGCCCAGAGGCATCAGGAGATGCTCCCGTCTTACCGATTCGGGCAGAGTGTCTTCAATATCCGATGGGAGAATTGAGGAAAGAAGCATCTTGATAAGCTTTGCTATCTTCCCCGACGAAAGAGCTCCCATGGTGGGGTATACCGAGATAGTGTCGGCAGCTACGGCGTCAATGGGCTCGTAGGCAGGGGAGAACATAAAATAACCACCGTTTCCCTTGGTCAGTCTGCCGTAGAAACGGTAATCGCTTCCTACGTGGAAGGCGTTGGCAAGATAGGTCTGATTGAAAAATGCTATATGTACGGCAGGGGAGTTTTCTCTCTGCCTTGCCGAAAAACGCACTATTCTCTTACCCGTGGGCGTATAGGCTACACGGGGAGCCGTGGTCACCCTCATAACAAGCGCCACCTTGCAGTCAAGGGGAGCGTCGTCAATAAGGTATCTCGGCGTTCTGTCCTCGTAGGTTCTGGGGTATACGCGCAGCAAATCAAGGCAGGTATTAATACCTGCCTTAGTTAACGCTTCTGCTGTTTTTGCTCCCACGCCCTTGATTGAGGACACGGGCATTTCGTTAAGGTTTATCATTTTGAAATTGCAGAAATTACGCTGTCGTTGTCAGCGCTTGCCACAAACCATACTATATCGTCAAAGGAGCCTGTTTTCACGCCCCTTGCTCTCGCCGTATCCTCGGGAGAATAGTTTTCGTAGGTTATAGCAAGATTTTCTGCCCTTGCGCCAAAGGCTTCAAGCAATGCGTCTGCAGTAGCCTTGTCCTTTACCTTGAATACGCCTGCCTCTGCAACCGAGGTTTCAGCCGAGGTAAAATAAACGTAATCGGAGATACCCTCAAGGAGAGCAGTATCACCTAAATAGTAGTCGAAATAATCGTCAATAGGATTTACGTCGGGGGTATATACTATAGTATTGGAAAGCGCGTCGGTTTCAGAAAGAGCCGACACTCTGTCTGTGGGCTTATAGTCGCTGACAGTCCATTCAGCGCCCTCTTCTCCACACGCTATTAAGAATATTGCAAGTATAACGGTTAACACAATAAATACTTTTTTCATAGTAATGCTCCTTTGTATAGCTTTCAATATATTTTATCCTTTTTTATTAAAAAAAGCAAGCACATTTTAAAAACAGTTGCAATTTTCGGATTTTTGTTGTATAATCAACTGACGGTTGATTGATAAAAACGTTTCTTGCCTTGTCAGTGGAGGAGAATTATGATAGAATCGGTAAAAAAGAGGAATAAGGTGAAGAATATGAACGAGGATTTTGCATGCCGTCTTGTGAAGCTTCGCAAGGAGGCAAAAATTAACCAGAAGCAGTTAGGACAGCTAATTGGCGTCAGCGACAGAGCTGTGTCGAAATGGGAGTGTGGACTGTCCCGTCCCAGCCTTGACGCCTGCTATGCGCTTTCACGGATATTTAAGGTACCCCTTGACGAGCTTATTGCCAATAAGCCAAAAGGACTTGAAGCAGAGCCGAGAAAAAAAGGGGGAATGGCAAGCCTCAAGGAGCTTTACAGAGTTGGCCCCGGTCCCTCAAGCTCCCATACCATTGCGCCCTCAAGGGCGTCAAAGCTATTTCTTGAAGCCCACCCCGACGCCGACGCCTTCAAGGTGATTCTTTACGGGTCACTTGCAAAAACGGGCTACGGTCACGGAACGGAAAGTGTTGTAAAAGAGGTATTTGCATCAAAGCCCTTGTCCCTTGAGCTTGACTATCTGACGGTGGATATTGCCCACCCCAACACGATGGATATGATTGCCATTAAAAACGGCGAGGAATATGATAAATGGCGTGTATTCAGCATCGGTGGAGGCACTATTGAAATAGAGGGAAGAGAGGAGGGGGCAGATACCCCTATATACCCTCATTCCACCTTTGACGGAATTTCCAATTACCTTAAAGAAAAGAATATGAGACTTCCCGACTACGTTGAAGAGGTTGAGGGAGCAGATATATGGAGCTTTCTTGAGAGCGTTTGGCAGACTATGAAGAGCAGTATCGACAGAGGTCTTTCTGCCGAGGGCGCTTTGCCCGGTGGTCTTGACGTTCAGAGAAAGGCTAAAACCCTTTACAAGAGGGGACACATAGACGAAACGGCAGAAACCAGGGAAAACAGAATAGTTTGCGCCTTTGCCTATGCGGTAAGCGAGGAAAACGCATCGGGCGGCGTGGTCGTTACTGCCCCCACCTGTGGGGCATCGGGACTTCTTCCTGCCGTGTTGCGTTATCAGCAGATTAAAAGAGGCTTTACCGACTCGGAAATCTGCTGTGCCCTTGCCGTAGCAGGACTTTTCGGAAACCTTATAAAAACCAATGCGTCAATTTCGGGCGCCGAATGTGGATGTCAGGCAGAAATCGGCTCGGCTTGCTCAATGGCAGCTGCAGCCCTTGCAGAGCTTTTCAATATGGAGCTTGAGCAGATAGAATATGCCGCGGAGGTAGCAATGGAGCATCACCTCGGACTTACCTGCGACCCTATCAGAGGGCTGGTCCAGATTCCTTGTATTGAGAGAAACGCCGTTGGCGCAATGCGTGCCATTCAGGCAGTAAACCTTGCAAACTTCCTTTCCGACACGAGAAAAATATCCTTTGACCTTGTAGTTCAGACTATGTATGAGACGGGCAGGGATATGTCCAAGATATACCGTGAAACTGCCGAGGGTGGTCTTGCAAAGCTTTATCAATAAACCGATGTAAACTAAAGTTTACATTAACCGTAAACCTTGTTTGGCTTGACAAAAGGATTTTTCGGTGTTATCATAGTAAAAGATGCAATAGAGGAAGAATTATGAAAAAAATAATGCTTGTATTCGGTACCCGTCCCGAAGCTATAAAGATGTGCCCCCTCGTTCTCGAATTAAAGTCGAGAAAAGAGGTTGAAACGGTAGTCTGCGTAACGGGACAGCACCGACAGATGCTTGACAGCGTGCTTGAAACCTTTGGCGTCGTGCCTGATTACGACCTTTCAATAATGAAGGAAAAGCAGACGCTTTTCGATATTACAACGGGTATACTTGAAAAAATCAAGTCGGTCCTTGAGGAAGTGCGCCCCGACGTTGTGCTGGTTCACGGAGACACCTCCACCACCTTCGTTACGGCACTCGCCTCCTTCTATTTCCAGATACCCGTAGGTCACGTTGAAGCAGGACTTCGCACCTACAATCTTTATTCACCCTACCCCGAGGAATTTAACCGACAGGCAGTGGGAATTATCTCGAAATACAATTTTGCCCCCACTCAGATGTCGGCAGACAATCTTATCCGAGAGGGCAAGGACAAGGACTCGGTTTATATTACGGGTAATACTGCCATTGACGCCCTTAAAACAACCGTTAAGAAGGACTATACCCATCCCGAGCTGGAATGGGCGAAGGGCTCACGCCTTATAACCCTGACGGCGCATCGCCGAGAGAATCTGGGTGAGCCTATGGCGAATATGTTCCGTGCTATCAGACGAATTATCGACGAGCACGACGACGTAAAGGCGATTTACCCCATTCATATGAATCCCGTTGTCCGTGAGTGCGCCGAAAAGTACCTTGGCGACTCGGACAGAATACATATAATCGAGCCACTTGACGTGCTGGACTTCCACAATTTCCTTGCACGCTCCTATATGATTCTTACCGACAGTGGTGGAATTCAGGAGGAAGCACCCTCACTTGGCAAGCCCGTGCTTGTTATGAGAGATACCACCGAGCGTCCCGAGGGCGTCAAGGCAGGTACCCTAAAGCTGGTGGGCACCGACGAGGAAGTGATTTATAAGAACTTTAAGGCTCTCTTAGAGGATAAGAGCCTTTATGATAAAATGAGCAACGCAACCAATCCCTACGGCGACGGTACGGCATCCAAGCAGATAGCAGACATTCTTCTGAAAAAATAACGAATGAAAAGAGGTAATCCAATGAGAGAGGCTGACGTATTAAACGAGCTTATTGAAGTTGGAAAGGAATTCCGTCTTGAAGGCGAGTTTGACAGCTTTGAGCTTATAACCCACGGAAACATCAACACTACCTACAGAGTATTTTACAAGAATCCCGACAAATCCTACATTTTCCAAAAAATTAATACATACGTTTTTCGTGAGCCTGTCAACATAATGCAGAACATTGACCTTGTTACAGAGCATATAAGACAGAAGACTCCGGACACCCCTGCCCTTCATTATCATCACACAGAGGACGGAAAGAATTATCTTTTCACGGGGGATAAGAAGTTCTGGCGTATTATGAAGGACTTTGATTCCGTGACCTATCAGATAACCTCAGACCCAGAGGTGCTTCGTCAGGCAGGAAAGGCGTTTGGCAACTTCCAGTTGCAGCTTTCGGATTTTGACGCTACTCTCCTTCACGAAACCATTCCCAATTTCCACAACACCAAGAAGCGTCTTGAAGGCTTCTTCGAAAATGTTGAAAAGGACGAGTACGGCAGAGTCAAAGAGGTGGAAAAGGAAATTGAATTTATCCGTTCTCACCGTGATATAGCTTCCCGCCTTACAGAGCTTTTTGAAAGTGGAAAAATCCCTGCCCGTGTAACCCATAACGATACCAAGATAAACAACGTGCTTTTCAATAAGGAAACGGGGGAGCCCCTTGTGGTTATCGACCTTGATACCGTAATGCCCGGTCTTGCTGCCCACGACTTCGGAGATGCAGTACGCTTTGCAGCAAACACTGCTGCAGAGGACGAAAAGGATTTGTCAAAGGTTTCTCTTGACCTTGACCTTTACCGTGGATTTACCGAGGGCTTCGTTTCGGCAGCA
Source organism: Clostridia bacterium (assembly GCA_017520825.1). GTDB lineage: Bacteria > Bacillota > Clostridia > Oscillospirales > SIG627 > RGIG6353. The sequence continues at coordinate 56,872 of JAFXEX010000014.1, forward strand.
GCTCCCATTCTCACCGAAGCAGAGCTTGAAACTATGGCTCTTGGCGCTCTTACCATTGCCATTGAGCTTGGTATGCGCTTCCTTGACGACTATATTACCGGCGATAAATATTTCACCACACGCTTCGAGGGACACAACCTCGTGCGTACCAGATGTCAGCTTACTCTTGCTGCCGATATGGAGAAAAAGATGGATGAAATGAATCGCATCGTCTTTGAAACGGCTAAAAAAATAAAATAATTGAAAATTTTTTCACAAAGTTTCAAAAAAGTATTGCAAAATAGTGCCGTTTGGAATATAATATATATTCGGAAAAACAAAAAAGTTTTATAAAGGAGAAAAAAATATGTCAGTTAAAGTTGCTATTAACGGCTTTGGCCGTATCGGACGTCTCGCATTCAGACAGATGTTCGGCGCAGAGGGTTACGAAATCGTTGCTATCAACGACCTTACAGCCCCCAAGATGCTCGCTCACCTTCTCAAGTATGACACAGCTCAGGGCAAGTACGCTCTCGCTGATACAGTTGAGTCAGATGATGAAAGCATCACAGTAAACGGAAAGAGAATCAAGATTTACGCAGAAAAGGACGCAGCAAACTGTCCTTGGGGCGAGCTTGGTGTTGACGTTGTACTTGAATGTACAGGCTTCTACACTTCAACAGAGAAGTCAATGGCTCACATCAACGCAGGTGCAAAGAAGGTTGTTATTTCTGCTCCCGCAGGTAAGGACCTCAAGACCATCGTATTCAGCGTAAACGAAAATACTCTTACAGCAGATGACAAGATCATTTCTGCAGCTTCTTGTACAACAAACTGCCTTGCTCCTATGGCAAAGGCTCTTAACGATTACGCTCCCATTCAGAGCGGTATCATGACAACTGTTCACGCTTACACAGGCGACCAGATGATTCTTGACGGTCCTCACAGAAAGGGTGACCTTCGCCGTGCAAGAGCAGGTGCTCAGAACATCGTTCCCAACTCAACAGGCGCTGCTAAGGCTATCGGCCTTGTAATCCCCGAGCTCAACGGTAAGCTTATCGGTTCAGCTCAGAGAGTTCCCACCTGCACAGGTTCAACAACAATCCTCGTTGCAGTCGTTAAGGGCAAGGACGTTACAGTTGAGGGCATCAACGCAGCTATGAAGGCTCAGGCTTCTGCTTCCTTCGGCTACAACACAGACGAAATCGTTTCATCCGACGTTATCGGTATGACCTACGGTTCACTCTTCGATGCTACACAGACAATGGTAGCAAAGATTGACGACGACACATATCAGGTACAGGTTGTTTCTTGGTACGACAACGAGAACTCCTACACAAGCCAGATGGTTCGTACAATCAAGTACTTCGCAGAGCTTAACTAATTTACACAAAACAAACGCACAAGCTGTTTAGCTTGTGCGTTTTTTGTTTTCTTCGTCTTTTTTTGCAATACTTAGCTAACTGCTTGGCGCGTTCTCGTCGACTTACGTAAGTAAGTCTCCCTCAACTTGCTCGCGAGCGCGTCGTCTTGCAAAAAAATACTTTGAAAAATTAAACTTACGGCGACGGCTTCGGGATTGACAAATCTCCCTCCAAATTTGTACGCCTTTTGTACATATGTCATAAATGCACAATTACAAATATGTATATCTGCACATATATGTGTATATGTATAGAAAAATTACTGCTCATCACGAAAAATAACTATTGACTTTTATTTTTTTATTCTGTAAACTAATTAATGGACAAATATATTTTTGGAGGGAAATATGAGAAAACTTATAAGTCTGATATTAGTTTTATCAATGCTTGTGTCTGCTTTTTCGCTTTGTATAGCTGCAGACGCACCCACGCTTGACGAAAACGAAACTGAAATTATGTTCCCCGAGGGAACCGATAAGTACGTTGCAAGCGTAGTTCTTAACGCAAACGGCGACGGTTTTGAGGTAGGTGAGTATGAATTACTTACCGAAGAAACCGAGCTTACGGGTCTTTATTGGCTTGCGAAAAACGCAAACGGCAAGGGCAAGGTTCTTCAATACGCACGTGGCGAAGCAGAGCCGCGTAAGGATTACGTGCCCATCGAAACAATAACGAGACCAACAGCTGAATACTCGATGGTACGACTCAAGAATTCGGAAAACTGGATCCCCGGCACCTGGACGGGTAAGGGGCTTACCAATACTATTCAGTCTTATGGTTATGGTCAAGCTGTTGCGGGAGAAAGATGGTTTATTCCTTATGCAAACGTAGATCCCGCATACCATGAAAAGCTTTACCTTTATACACATGATAAAGAAGCAACACTCGCTATTTACGAAAACAACTTCGGTAAGGACAGCGAGGTTTATACTCTTGTAGAGGATTACTACGGAGACCTTGATGCAGACGGAATGGCTGCAGAGGTTGCTGAAATTCATAAAATCGCAAAAGAGACGTTTGAGGCAAACAGAGTTCGTTATGCCCTGACCTCAGAGCAGATTATACCCGTAAGCGAGCTTAAATCTATTAAGTTCTCCGCTTATTACCAACAGGGTATGAAAATAAGCGGTACAGTTTACGGTCAGGCTGTTTTCCACGTAGCACTTCCTGACGGAACGCTGGTTTCACGCACTTGGGAAAGCGGAGCAAATAATTTTACAGGTATTATTACTTACAACGTTGACGTTCAGTCAACTCCCAATCTTCCCACAGAGGGCTGGATTGTAGGTATTGAGCTTCTTCCTTATGGAAGAATGGGTGACGACGTTACTTTTGAAGCCGTTGTCAGAAACCTTACGGAAACGGCTCAAGGTCTTCGATTCCTTAATACACAGTTCCTGCCCATGGTATATCCCGAAACCAACGTAATCACAGAGCAGGAAACCAAGCCCGAGCTTAAGCACGTATACGAAGGTGACGGTTTGTACCGCATAACCATAACCAATGCCGAGGCAGATGCTACGTATGCTTATAAAACCTTTGACGGCGAATGGACAACCCTTTCCGCCGGTGTAAGCTCATTTATTGTGGATAACCAGGGCTATTACTACGTTAAGGCAGTTGGCACTGACGGTACAGTGGACAGTATTATTGCAAGAACAAAAATAGAACTCAAGCAGAGCACTCCCGAGCTGACTCTTGGCGAGGGCTATACTCTCATCGCGCCCGACGATGCGACCTATGAGATTGCAAAGCTCGTACACGCTACCGAGCCCGTTTATGAAACCTTTACCGAAAAAACTCTTACCGCAGGTGTATGGGCAGTAAGAAAGGTAGGAGACGAGGCTGTTCCCGCTTCTGACCCTCAGTACTTCTACATCGAGGGCGAGGATGCAGGAAGTATAATTTTCGGTACTGCTGCAGGCACTGAGCTTACAGAGGGTAAATGGACGGGTACTCTTGGCACGGCAAATCTTTACGACACTACTTCTCCTAACTGGACAACTACAAGTACGTTGTATATTTTTTCCAGCATAAGCACTGCTCACTTTGATGAAAATCACACCTATAGCACGTACGGCTACAGATATAAGCTTCGTGAATCCGAGATAATACCAGTATCTGCTTTGAAGGATATATCCGTAGTGAAAACGTCTATCAATCCTACGTTCTCTTATATGAACGGAGAAAATTCGGTTACCATAACCAAGAACAGAACGCTTGCCCGTGTGTACGTGGTGGGTGCCGACGTTCCTTATTACGAGGTTTATGATGACGGTGGTAGCGTTAAAGCAGGATATATGGACTTTAAATTCCCTCTGTCACAGCTTGCAGACAAAGAGGGATACGTTACGGCGATTGAGCTTTATCCCGTCTACCGATTCCTTGATGCCGACGGCAACGTGATTGAAAATCCTCAGATTAACGGAGACCGTTCATGGGCATTATGCTTTTCTCCTCTTGAAATGGACGAAAACATTACAGTAAGCAACAAAACGGGCTTTGACACAAACGGCAACAACAAGTTCTCACTCAAGATTGCCGAAAAAGCTGAAACTCCCATTCTTGCAGTTCAGAGAGCAGGAGATAAGTTCAGAATCAATATAACCAACGCAGTTGACGGCTACACCTATCAGTACAAGGTTGGAGACGGTGGCTGGAGAATACTTGAAAAGGGTGCTAAATCCTTTATAGTTGATTCCGTGGGCTCTTATTCAGTTAAGTCCCTTGCTTCCGGAAACGTGCTTTCAAGTAACGTGGGCTCCATATACTTCGAGGGAGTAAAGGCTACACCCAGCCTCGTTCTCGGAGAAGGCAATGTTCTGATAGCTCCCGATGACGGCGAAACCTATCAGTACGCAAGACTTGGATATAACACTGTGTCCGAGTACAGCGACTTTACCTCAGTTACTCTTACGGCAGGCGTATGGGCAGTAAGAGTGAAGGGTACGGGAAATATTCTTGAATCCGATTCTCAGACAATCTACGTTATGGGCGAGGATGCGGGAACAGTCAGATTTGCTACGTCAACATCTCTTGATATGACCAAGGGCCTTTGGACGGGTACTCTGGACGTTGCGAAGCTCTTCGACTGGGATAAGCAGGGTGACGCAAACGATGAAACCCGATTTACAGACACTCATATCGAAGTATATTCCGGTCTTAAGGCAGAGTATTTTACCAATAACACTTATCCTGACTACGGTTATCGTTATATCCTTGAGGATTCCGAAATCGTAGGTCTCGACGACCTTGTGGATTTGAATGCAAAACGCAAGGCGGGCAACGGTATAACCTGCGACGGCGCAGCTGTGAATTACACTCGTACCAGAGCGAGAGTACACGTTGTAGGCGGTGACGCAGATTATTATGACGTATACACAGTTTCAAACTTTGGCAACATAAACCATGGCTTTGACTTCGCTTTGTCACAGCTCAACGACAAGAAGGGCTACGTTGTAGCTATAGAGCTTTATTTATTCGACGCACTTACTGACAGTACAGGAAACGAACTCGAGGGAACTATTACAACAGTAGATTCCTCCTATGGAATTACCTTCTCCAATCTTATTCTCCACGAGGACGTTACACTTGCTTCTCAGGCAAACCACAACACGGGTTTGAGTGCTGATGGTGACAACCGCTATTCACTTAAGATAGCAAACGACACCAGAGCACCTAAGTTCGAAAGACTTGAAAGCAACCCCAACAGAATTGTTATCACCAACTATATTCAGGGCGCAAGATACGCTTGGGCAACCTCACTTGACGGCGAATGGACCGAATTCGAGGGTAACACGGTAGAATTTATGAACTACGGCTCATACTACCTCAAGCTTATCGGCGATGAAACCTATCCCGAGCTTGTAAACAGCAAGCCCTTTACCACTGCAGACATCGTTATTACGGGCGCCAGCCTTGTGCTTGACGGCGCAATCGGTGTAAAGGTTTACTTCGATGCTGAAAACGGCGCACAATATAAGGCTTCCTACAGTGTTGTAGACAAGAACACCGAAGAAGAGGTTTATGCTGAAGCAAACGCTAAGGTTACCCTCTCATCAAACGGAAAGTATTCGTTTGTCGTACCCGTATATCCCAAGGATGCAGACAACCTTGAGGTTTGCGTTACCGTTAACAACCTTACCGACGACTACTCGCTTACAGCCACAACGGGCGTCAGAACGTATATTGACCTGCTTAAGAGAATGGCTGAGGCAGGAGACGAGGCGTGCATTGAGGCTCTTGACGTAGTGGACGCAATGGAAACCTATATAGCTTATGCGCACAACTACTTCTACAAGGATGAAGCAGAGCTTACCGACAATATTACTATTGACCTTGACGCATTGAACGCTACTCCCAACCACGTTGTTGTGGATGACGGAACTCTTAAATGCGCAAGTCTTGTGGGTGTATCGCTTCTTCTCGAGGGTGAGACCTCTATCCGTTACTACTTCCAGGTAACAGACGCTGCAGCCTTTGCAGCTTACAGAGGATATTGCAACGAGGCCGAGCTTCCCGTAATCAAGAAGTCGGATAGCATCTACTACTTCGAGGTAGCAGATATCGCTGCACATAACATTAACAAAGCGTATACTCTTGAGCTTTACGACGGCAACAACAACGCTGCAGTTAAGGTAACCTTCAGAGCTACCAACTATATCAAGGGAATGATTAACTCCACCGAGGAAAGACTTCCCGCACTTATGAAGGCGCTTTACAACTACTACGTTGAATCTGCTAAGTATTATGAGATTTCAAAAAATGCAGGTCAGAGAGCAGAAATTATCGAAGCTATGAATCGTGCAAAGGCAACTACTCTTGACCAGCTTAACGTCAGACGTTATGAAGCATACGAGTCAGATGTAGAAGGCTACACACACATTCAGGCTATCACCTACGACGCTTTTGAATACAAGGGACAGAAGACTAAGAACTTCGCTTATATAGGCTTCCCCGAGGGCGCATCTGCTGAAAATCCCGTGCCCGCTATCGTGCTTGTTCACGGTGGTGGCGGACATCCCTTTATGGAATGGGTAAGAATATGGAACGAAAGAGGCTATGCCGCAATCGCCATGGAAACCACGGGCTGCTTCCCCACAGAGGTTAAGCCCTCCTATGACGAGCCCACCGACGAACACTTTGTGCACGGACTTGGTGTGTTTGCAGAAGATGGTTACATAGCTGCACCTTCCCGTTCTTATCCCACAAAATACACTCCCGTTGACGAGCAGTGGGCTTACCACGGCTTGACACAGGTAATACTTGCAAGCAACATTCTCCGCGCAGACGAGAGAGTTGACAACGAAAATATCGGTATTACCGGCGTTTCGTGGGGTGGTACCATGGTATCACAGGTAATCGGTTACGATAACCGTTACTCCTTCGCAATTCCTGTTTACGGAACGGCATATCTTGCCACCGAAATGCATACCTTCTCTAACTTCAACGATCCCTACGTAAATTCACTCTGGGCAGCAGAAAGAAATCTTGACAATGCTGATATGCCTACCTTCTGGTTCGCATTCAACGACGATAACAACTTCTGCGTACCTGCTTACTGCAAGTCCTATCTTCATACGGCTACTCTCAACGATAAGAACTCACTTCTTATGCTAAATAAGTGGTCTCACTCACACGGCTCGGTATTCAACAAGAAGCATCCCTTCTGGTTTGCTGATTGGGTAACCTACGGAACGGGTGGCTTCATTACCTTTGCCGACCAGCCTAAGGGCGCTAAGGTCAACTGTAAGCTCAACATACCCGAGGGTATAGAGGGTGATATTACCGCAACGGTTATCTATATCGACGAGCCTATGGACTACAAGAAGTGGGAAAAGTTCCCCGGAAAGAATTACACGTACCTTACATCCTATTGGGAGACAGATTCAACCTGTCTCACGGTTGACAGAGAAACAGGCGTTGTAAGTGGTACTGTTCCAGCAGACGCTGCAGGCTACTACGTCAACGTTAACTACACCCTTGAAGGTGAAAAGTGTGAATCGAGCTCAATCTACGTAGCAGTAGAATAAGGCTTCACAAAAAAGCAAGACGGAAAAAACCGTCTTGCTTTTTTGCAGCTATATTCGCCTTACGGCGAGTTATATTTGCTAACGCAAGTTATATTGCTTCGCAGTTATATTCCCTTCGGGAGTTAAGGTTGATTTGCTTCGCAAATCTTCAATTATCGTCATCAATTATAAATTTTGGGGACAGGAAAATTTCCCACAAAAACTCACTGCTTTTTATAACGACATTTTCACACTTCGCGATTTTACCTTCAAATTGTGCGCCTTTTCGGCTCAACAAAAAAAGCAAGAGGAAAATTTCCTCTTGCTTTTTTAATGCAAAATGCAGAATGAAGAATTATGGTTAATTTGCCAAGCTATAGTATTTTTTCAAGCACCTCGCCAAAGGCGTTTGCCATTGACATAAAGCCTAAATCCGTTGGGTGTGTGTTATCAACGGTCCCCTCGTTGCCACAAAGAGCTATCAGCTTTTCGTAAGGCACGAAATAAACGTTTTTGTCACCTCTTGCAATTGCATTATTGTAGGTTTTTTCAATTACTTCAATTCGCTTTTTACTTACCTCTGTGCTTTGCATATAAAGGCGTGGAGCCAATATTACGGGCAGGTCGGGTTGCTTTTCTCTCACAGTCAGGAAAAACCTTTCGTGGGTCGCCTCAAGATGCTCTACCGAGGGAGCGTTGGCATCGTAATCCTGAACGAAAACCGACATTTCAAGCCCTGCGATGTAGTCGGCAATTTCCTGCTCACCCATTGCCGATCCCGAAAAGCCCAGATTTATATGGTCACAATCCAAACGGCGGGACAGTATGCTCTGATATGACATACCCGGTCTTGAGGCGCAACCACCCTGCGTGATTGACGAGCCGTAATATACTACGGGAAGCTCCGTCTTATAGGGAGTTGCCTCAATAAGCTCACAACCCTCCTGAACGCCCACAAGAAGCTCTGACACCTTACTGTAGAGAGGGAAGTGGATCAGTATTTCGTGCATTTTTCCGTCAAGGTCGTGCACACTCTCGTAGCCGTCCTGCATATTGTAAGGGGGAACGAAGGTGCGATAATATTGGTTGTCAACGTAAAGGTCGAAGCCCGACGAGCCTGTCAGCGCAAAATGTCCCCAACGGTATACGTAGGGCATAGTAGCCTTTATGGCAACGAAGGGACTGTTGGTTTTGAAGCGAAGCCGTCCACCTGCCGTCATTGTGTGTAGGTCGAATACGTTCTGGCTTGTGCCTTTGGCAACGCTTTCGGGGATACGGTGGAACTGTCCGTCAGCCCACGTAAGTCCATACACCTTAAAGGGTGCTTCAAGCGCACTGTAAAAGGTCAGACCCTTGCGTTCAATATTGGTGTCTACCTTAAACGCCTTGTCAATTTCATCAATACGTCTCATAAAAATTCTCCTGTATTAGTTTATTCAAAGTCGCAAAGCTCGTAAGCCTGAGTATAAGCGCATTTTCCGTCCTTGTCCTCAAAACAAAGTCGGAAATATCCGTCGTTCTCTTTTATCTCAAACTCGCCCGAGGTAATACCGTTGTTTATAATGGCGCTTGTCCTTCTGCCCTCGGTAACAAGACGGACCTTTTTCACCTCGGAGCATTCAAACTTAACCTTTCCGTCCTCATATACGAGCTCCTTGATTTCGGGACCCGTTGAGGCGTAGAAATAACCGTTTTTCAGTGATGCAAAAACGCTTTCATAATCCAGCTTATCGCAGTTGACAACCGTAAAGCCACCAAAGGAGTCCGACCTTACAGAGTCAAGGGGGTCGGCGTTATGATTGTCGTCGGCGCATACGCAGTACACCTTTTTGCCTGCTCTCAAAAGGTCGTCAAAGGCGTGCTCGTCAGCCATACCACCGGCTGTAACTACTCCGTGATTGTATATTTCAACAGCCCACAGACCTTCAAGTCCAACGTAGTCGGTGGCGTTTTCCAGCGACCAGCTTGGGTGATTGAAGGAAACGAGGAAGCCTTTTTCGTTAGCCTTGCGTATTATTTTGTTGATACCCTTGGTGGTGTGAGCACGCTTGAATTCCTTTTCAAATTTTATAAGGTTACGGTTTTCGTCGTTAATATAGTGGTCGTACACCGAGCTATAGCAGGGCGTTATATCATAATGGGGGTCGGGGGAAAGAACGTTGAGGTGGCACACCTTCATTTTTCGGTTCACCAAGGTGGATTGCTTGGGATATTCCTTTATGGCAAGCTCTGCCGAGGTTATGGCAAGGAAGCTCTCGTCGTTAAGGCAAGAATTGTCAATAAGATGCTCGTGGTCGGTAAAGGCAACTATGGAATAGCCCCTCTCTTTGTAGGTATCCTTTACTTCCTCTCTCGTCAGACGTCCGTCAGAGAGCGTTGTGTGACAGTGCAGATTTGCCTTGTAAAAATTAAGCCCCTTGTCAATCAAAACGTGCTTCATTTTTTCGTCTCCTATTTTTGGTTATATAATTATTGTAGCACTATTTTTGATTTTTGCAAGGGGGTTTGTGCTTTTTGCAGGGATAGAACTAATTTAACGTAAATCATCGACAACTCACAGATGCAAGGAAGAATGAGTTTTTTGTGATATGGTAAAATATAAACAGAGTATTCATAAAAAACAAAATAAAGGGGTTGTCAAACAATGAAAAATACTACTTAAAAATTAATCGAATAATTTAAGCTTTTTTATCAGTGATAAATTTGACTTTTTTGGAAGTTTGTAGTACACTTTTATTATACAAAAAGTGTAAGTAAAAAGGAGGTCATTTATGAAGTTTATACATTTATCAGATCTTCATATTGGCAAAAGAGTAAACGAATACTCGATGATAGAAGATCAGGAATACATATTGAAACAAATAATAAATATAATAGATGAGCAAAAGCCGAATGGCGTAATTATAGCAGGTGACGTATATGACAAATCCGTTCCGTCAGCAGAAGCAGTAGCTCTTTTTGATGAATTTTTGGTTGAACTATCAAAGAGAGAATTGAGTGTTTTTGTTATCAGCGGCAATCACGATTCACCTGAACGCATTGCATTTGGTGGCAGACTTATGGAGGCAAGTAAGATATATATGTCACCTGTATATAATGGTGGGGTAAGTCCCGTTACATTAGAGGATGAGTATGGTAAAATCAATATATGGATGCTCCCCTTTGTGAAGCCTGTTCATATTCGTAAATTTAACGAAAGCATGGAAATAAATTCGTATACAGATGCTATGCGTATTGCAATCGACAGTCTTAAAATTGATTCAACCGAGCGAAATATAATGATAACACATCAATTTGTAACCGGTGCAGAGCGTACAGAATCAGAAGAAATATCTGTAGGCGGAAGTGATAACGTAGATGTTTCTGTTTTTGAAGCTTTTGACTATACTGCTCTTGGCCATATTCACAGACCACAAAATTGCGGCTCTGAAAAAGTAAGATATTCAGGCACACCACTTAAATACTCTTTTTCGGAATCAAAAGATAATAAAAGTGTTACTGTAATCGAACTAAAAGAAAAGGGAACTCTTTATATAGATACCATACCATTGAAGCCTATGCGCGACATGGTAGAAATTAAGGGTAAATATGATGAAATTATGCTTCGCGATTTTTACAAGAATACGAGTTATCCTGAGGATTATGTTCATATCACTCTTACGGACGAGGATGATGTTCCTGATGCAATAGGCAAGCTTCGTACTGTTTACCATAACCTTATGAAGCTTGATTATGATAATCTTCGCACAAGAAACATGAATTCAATTAATGGTGCAGATAGTGTCGAGAAGAAATCACCGTATGAACATTTTTCTGAGTTTTACGAAAAGCAAAACAATCAGCCAATGAACAATAATCAAAGTGAATTTATGAAAAAAATAATCGAAGAAATATGGGAGGGAGAAAGATGAGACCGAACAAACTAATAATATCTGCTTTTGGACCTTATGCCGGTAAAGCTATTATTGAACTTGATAAGCTCGGTCAAAATGGACTTTACCTTATAACCGGTGATACGGGTGCCGGAAAAACTACCATATTTGATGCAATTACATTTGCTCTTTTCGGAGAAGCAAGTGGTCAAACAAGAGAAACATCAATGTTTCGTTCTAAGTATGCAGAACCTGAAACACCTACTCAAGTAGAATTGTATTTTACTTGCAACAATAAGGATTACTGCATTAAAAGAAACCCAGAATATGAACGTCCCAAATCAAGGGGTGAAGGTGTAACTTCAGAAAAAGCGAATGCGGAATTGCATTATCCCGATGGAAGAATAATTACAAAGCTTAAAGAAGTTAATAATTCTGTTGTTGAAATTATTGGCGTTGACAGAAATCAATTTGCCCAAATTGCAATGATTGCACAGGGAGATTTCCTAAAATTATTATTAGCGTCTACCGATGAGAGAAAGAAAATTTTCCAAAAGCTTTTCAAAACTCAAAGTTATTTCTTACTGCGGGAAAAATTGAAAACAGAATCAGGAAAGCTTGCTGCAGACTATAACACAATTAAAAGTAGTATTGATCAATATATAAAAGGGATTATATGCGACGAAGAAAATGATAAATTTCCTTCGGTTTGCAACGCAAAAAACGGCATTTTAACAACAGAAGAGATAGTTGAACTGTTAGAAAAACTTATTTCAGATGATGAGGCTTTAGAAAACACCTACGAAGATGAAAAAGTAAACAATCAAAAGAAGTTAGATGACATAAAAGCAATAATAACTAAAGCAGAAGATATTATTACAGCTAAAGCAGATCTTGAAAAAAATGAAGCCGATTTGAAATCAGAAGTTGAAAAGGAAAGTCAATTAAAAGAGAAAGTAAAGCTTGAGGAAGAAAGGCTTCCTAAGGTGAAAGAGTATACAAAAAAGATAGCTGAAATAAAAGCTATTTTGCCTGATTATGACGAGCTAATTCAAAAGCAAAAGACTTTTGACGATAATAAAGCATTCATTGATAGTAGCGGCGAAAACATTTCTGAAATTGAGAGAGGTATTCAAGCTTTAAGCGATGAAATAATTCTTCTAACCGAAGAGAACAAAACTCTCGAAAAAAACGGCGAAGAAAAGCTGAAACTTGAAGCTGAAAAGCAAAAGCACGAAGAAGGAAGAAACAAACTTGAAGATTTAGACAAGAATATTGTGATTGCTTTCGACTATCATAAGGTATTCCTTGCTGCCAATGGTGATTATTTGGAGAAGGTCAAAGAGGCAGAAGAATTAGACTGTGAATACAAGACAATGACAAGGATTTATCTCGAAGCACAAGCAGGAATTTTGGCAGAAACTTTAGAAATAAATAAGCCTTGTCCTGTATGCGGTTCAACAACACATCCGCAAGTCGCAATTAAACCTGTTGATGTACCTACTAAGGATCAGCTTGATGACCTTCAGGATAAACTTAATATTGCCAATCAAACTGCAAATGAAGCAAGAACAGAGGCGGGCAAATTAAAGGGTGTGTCAGAAGAAAAAGAGATTACTGTAAAGAAGGATATAGTATTACTTTTGGGTGATGATGTATCATTTGACGAAGCACGGTCTGTAATTGCATCGAAAATATCTGACATTGATTCTTCGGTTAATGGTTTGAATTCACAGATAAAAGAAGTTCAGGACAAAATTGAACGCAAAAAAGAACTTGATGAGCTTTTACCTGGAAAGAATTCTACTCTCGAAAAATCAAAAGAACAATTAACAGAAATTAAAGATAAGGTAAAAGTAAGAACAGCAGAAAATATAGTTCTGGAAAAACGAATTTCCGAATTGTTGGAAAAGCTTATGTTTAAAACAAAAGCTGATGCGGAAAGCCAAATAACCGCCTTAGAAGATGAAGCAGAAGCTATTCAAAAAGCTTATGATGACTTGTTAAAAGAAGTGAATGATAACAAGGAAAAGCTTGCGTCACTAAAATCGGCAAAAGATGAGATTTTAAAGCGCATTGGCAATGGCACGGATATTGACTTGGATAAAGAAAAAGAAAACAAACAATTTTTCGAAGAAAAGCAAGCTGTGCTTGACACAAATTCAAAAATAGTACATAGTCGCAAAACATCTAACAAATCTTCTCTCGATAACATTTTGCAAAAGCTTGATGAAATTAAAATCGTTGAAGAAAAGTGGACTTGGATGAAAACACTTTCCAATACTGCTAATGGAAACTTAAGTGGAAAAGAAAAGATAATGCTCGAAACTTATATTCAGATGACTTATTTTGACAGAATTATAAATCGTGCCAACACAAGATTTATGGTTATGTCAGGCGGGCAGTATGAATTAAAGAGAAGAAAAGAAGCCGAAAATAACCGAAGTCAAAGTGGCCTTGAATTAGATGTTATAGACCATTACAACGGAACAGAAAGAAGCGTAAAAACCCTGTCTGGCGGTGAATCGTTTAAGGCATCTCTTTCTCTTGCTCTTGGCCTTTCCGATGAAATTCAATCATCTGCAGGCGGAATAAAGCTTGATACAATGTTTGTTGACGAAGGATTTGGATCTCTCGATGACGAATCCTTGGCACAAGCAATAAAAGCCCTTTCATCGCTTGCTGAAGGAAACAGGCTTGTTGGTATCATTTCGCATGTAAACGAACTTAAAGACAAGATCGATAAACAGATAGTTGTAAAGAAAGAGAAAACAGGCGGAAGTAATGTTACTATTGTTGTATAAATTTTTTCTTGAATATTTAGTGTAATATTTGCAACGTTTTTTCTTTGATATAAGTCTCACAGTCCGTTTTATAGGACAGTTGATGTGATATAATTATATCAACAAAGGAAAGGTGGTAATAGAATATGGAAACAAAAGGTGAAATCAACATTTCTCCAAACTACAACAAAGATAGTTATCTTAACTTAAACCTCTCTTTGCAAAGTAGTGAGTCCGATTGGAATATGGCTGTTGCAATTTTGAAAGACAGAATTGAAGGCAGGTACTTTAATCAAATCGATTTACTTTCAAATGATGTTAATGCAAACGGATTCACTATAATGGCCTTGAATTGTTTGCTCATTGAAACATTGTTTCAGTTTAGAGATGGTGAAGAAGAAACCCCCCGTCCAAACAACAAGACCTACCCGGCGTTTCTATTACAGGAGTTTTCGTCCGTTTTTAGAGATCAAAAAACAGCGAAAAGTTTTTATGCAAATATTCGTTGTGGTATTCTTCACTCTGCTCAAACAAAAAATGAATCGAGACTATCTGATAGAGAAGATGTTGTTGTGACTTTTGAAGGAAACACTCTGGTCGTATCTGTAAAAGGCGTATCCTCATTGTTAAAGACGTATTTTGAACATTATTTGCAAAAACTTTCAAATCCAAAAGAAGTAACCTTGCGCAATAATTTCATAAATAAAATGAAATTTGTGTGCCGAAAGTGAGGAGATAAACATGTTTGAACCTTGGCAACTGGCAATGATTGATGATGCCGGTTATAATGGTATTCGTGACGAGCACATTAACCGTGTATCAGAATCCTTGCTTTCAAGCGATTTAACTGGTATTGACCACAATACATTTGATTATCACTGCCACAAATGTGGCATTGATCCAAATAATTTTACTAAACGCGATTTAGAAAAATTGTTCGAAAACATATAAAAGGAGAGCGTTATGAAATCAGTAGATACAAAGGTTTACAAAATCACAGAAACTATAAGAGAAAAAGCCAACTTAGCAGATGAATTATACCAAAATAAAGCAAGCAAAGTTCACGAGGCGCTTTCTGACACTATATATCTTTCGCAAATCAATTCACTAAGACGGATTGTTGCAGATGCATTAAAGGCAGCCGAAGAATTATATTTAACATACGAAGCTCTGGTTCGTACCTTGGATTCTAAATGCAAAAGCATTATTGACGAGGGCGCTTCAGCAGACGCAGTAAAGGAAGTTTGTGACTTAATTGAATATCTAAACGCCGAATCATCTTCTATTGATTGCAATTTTACTTTGTCAATCGAAATGATTGATATGGGTGACCTTGGTGGAATGAGCTTTATTGCCAGTGTTGAAGCTCAAGCAATAGAAGCTCTTTGGAAATCAAATTATTCTACTATGCCAGAAGTTATAGAGGCCGAAAAACAAAGTAAAATTATTGAAAATAAAGAAAAGGATGAATTAAAGAAAGCCTTAAAAGAGGTAGAAAAGAAAAAGAAAGAGAACGCAGAGCTTGCTAAAGAAATTGAATTAAAAAACCAAAAAGCAAAAGAGTATATGGATTCAATAATACAAGAGTGCAAACAATGCATATCGGATTATAAAAATAGGCTAGAAGAAGAATTAGAGGCACAGATAAGTCAACTTGAAAAAAGCAAAGAAACTGAAACTTTGGAAATCAAGAAAAAAATAAGTAAAAAACAAGATGAATTGTCAAACATGGGACTTTTTAACTTTTCACAAAAAAAGATCTTGAAAGACGAAATAAGAAATTTATCAATTGCTTTAGAAAAACTTAATACTTCAAACATAGTTTCACAAAAAAACAATTACTTCCGTGAATTGATTGACGGGACATTAAAAGATTACAAAAAAACTATTGATGAATATTTGTCAAAAAGATTCCCAAAAACTGACGATGAGAAATCTTCAACTGTTGAACTTGAACCTGCTGATATCATTTTACAAGTCATGGATTCTGCGGATTCACTTATGACTATTAGTGATATCAAACTTGCTGATTATAGAATTCCGGACTCTAATCAAAAAGTTTCAGCCTTTGTTCGCCAATTGGTTGTAGAAGGTCTGTTAATGCGAAAGGAAATAAAGGAATGTGCATACTTTAAAATAACGCCAAAAGGTAGGTTGAAAATAGCTGAGAAAACTGATCCTTTACCTGTAGAAAAATATCGTGAAAACCCAGAGTATGCTAACACTCCTATACCTGAATCACCAAGCGTGATGACAATTTTTAAACAAACATAAAGTTATTTGATATTTCTTAGTAGGATTTATAAGGTCATGAGCAAATGGGACTTTTTGGTTACAAGAAACTTATTGATGTGATTTCCAGATTATAATCAACGCGTTCCTTTCGGTAAGCCTTTATTTCCTGACTTCCGGCTATCTCGACATTTTTTTACCTATATGATCTGTGTAGTATGCGCAGATACCTATAACAAAAAAATGTATTTCTTTGATCAAGAAGGTAAGGAACGAATACTTTGAGTTTGCTCCTTTGCGCAAAGCCGGAACGCAGAAAACACTTAACGGGACAAACCAATAATTAGGGGGGTGAAGAAATATACTAGGAATATCGTTACTTTGTCAGAGACAGTTCCCTATCATTTCTGAATAATACTTTACAGAAAATTGAACTGGAAGCATCTGATGACAAGTAGACAGTAAAAATAAAAACCACAATCGGAAGACAAAGAATATAATGCAGTCTAATTAAAAATATGAATTTAAAGGAGAACTATTATGAACGAATCAAAATACTTACAACAAACACACTTTTATGTTCCTGACGAATATGTTAGTGCCAAGGCACAGGAGGAAACAGATATAAACTTATCTTCTTTTGCGGGAGCGAATTTCACCTTTGATATTATTGAGTAACCATTTCATTGTGTAATTGCTTCTATTGAAGGTGCTATTGAGTTTAAGTTATATGTTCGCAGTGAAATGGGAGCCTTTCTTGAAAACCCTGATCTCGGAGTGAAATTGTTCCGAGAACCTCGATAAGATGGAAAAGAGTTTGAGGTTACTGCAAATATAGGAAGAATTGGAGATGTAGGACAAATTTTTGGTATTTTCCTCAATGTAGTTGGGGGGATAAGTATATTTGCGGAGGAAAAAGAGCTTGTAACTGAACTTTCAAATATTGACACTGAGTCTGAAGGTTTCCTTATCAAACTCGACGGTGATGAACTTCTGTTTAACAAGGTTGCTGGAAAGGCCCGCCCTGATATGGCTTGCACTACCTTGTTCGGAGGTGTCCAGATGATGCGCCCTTACCAGGACGAAATTATGGATAGCTGGATGGGCGAGATGATGTCGATTGAAGAAAAAAATTGAACAGATAGTACAAAATTTCAAAGCATAAAATCCAGGAGGATAAAAATGAATGCTCAAGAATATTATTCTTATGCGAAAGAAAAAATTTATAATTTTAAGAAAAGGTGGGAAGCTTTTACCATTGAAGCTCCCAACAAACTTTCTAACTTAATAGCAGAGGGGATTTCGTTTTCAAAAACGCTTGGTATTTCTGAAGATATACATACCGGAGAAATAAAACTCAAGACTGAGTATGAAATAAATTCAAATACAGATTTTGCTGAAGGGTATATTGGAGTTATAAAGTATCGGGTAGAAAAATATGCAGAAGAATTAATGGGAATAGTTGAAGATATCGATGTTAATTTATATACATTTGTTTTCGAAGGGCTTGATAACGATTTATTTAATGATTTTGTTGATATTATTGACGAATGCATCAAATATTTTTCCGATATATGCATAAATATTTCTAGCGGACGAATTGGTACAACTGTTCCTGATTCGGCGATATCAATACAAAAGAAATGGGAAAATACTTTTCCTGATGAGGTCAGAAAAAACGAATCTGAAAGATTAGGCATTCCCATTGAAAATCTGGGTAAACATATAAAATACCTTGAAGCAAAAAAACTATTGAAAAATGCAACAACATCGACTGAGATAAATGATGCCAAGGAGATTTTTATCTTACTTAATGGATATTTAGACTCCTCAGGGCTTGTATCATTATGTGATGAAAAAAATTTAGAGTTAGAGAAAAACAAAGTAGAAAAAATCATTAATATGAAGCAAAGAGCAGCGGAAGGAAGACGAAAAAGAGAGGAAGAATTACGGCAAAAGAGGGAGAAGGAAGAAAAGCAAGAGGCTGACTATTATGCAGTTCAAAACGAATGTGAACGCAATCTTGCTGAATTTAAAAATCAGTTAGAAGTACAGATTGAAATTGAAATTAACATTGCAAAAAAAGAAAACGAAGCGCTGTTGTTAGAAGCAAAAGAAGAATTTACAACAATGGAAAAAGAACTGTCATCACTTGGATTCTTTAAGTTTTCTGACAAGAATAGGCTAAAGAATGAAATCAACAATTTGCAAAACAAAATAGACTTTCTTTCTTCAGAGCAACA
The DNA here is from genome assembly GCA_017520825.1 of Clostridia bacterium. Classification (GTDB taxonomy): domain Bacteria; phylum Bacillota; class Clostridia; order Oscillospirales; family SIG627; genus RGIG6353. The sequence goes on from JAFXEX010000014.1 coordinate 75,416, forward strand.
AGTTGCAGAACTCGAAAAACATTTAAAATCAAAAGCTATCAAGGTACAAAAGAAATATAAAAAACAACTTGAAGATTTTTTTGATGAGCTTTTTCCGTTTGAAAAGCAGTTTGACACTGCCAAAAAAGCTTATATTGATTCTAAAGGATATTATGACGAGAAGCGTGCTGAAGAATATGCATACCGAAAGGTTATAACCAAAGAATTTGAAAGAGCACCGGGAATGGAAAATGCAACAGTGCCTTCCATACCTAACGTCAAGGACGCATTAAAATAATCTTTTAAGAATTAGAAGGATATTAGAACATAAATAAAATGAAATAAACAGAAGGAGGTGGAAAAGTTGAAATACATAATTAACGATAAAAAATATCGTTTCAAATCGGCATTTGATACTGAAACGGGTGCATATGTCCGTACCGGCGTGCTTGATGAAAACGACAAAGATACAGGTGTTGATCCCTTTATGGCATCCTATCCTCATCTAATTGACGTTGGCATTATGGGTCACTGTATTCACGGTAAGACAGGACTTTGCGCCAAAGCAGGTATCGGATGCTATCAAAGCGGTATGCTTGTGGAACAACCTAATATGTCGGTTGAGGATTTCAGGTGGATTGCAGAACAATCTAAAGGAAAATGCAACCAATTTGCTCTCGGTGGCAGAGGTGATCCTGATCAGCACGAGCATTTTGAGGAAATACTAAAAATATGCCGAGAAAATGTGCTTGTACCCAATTTCACAACATCCGGTTATGGTATGACACCTGAAATTGCTAAACTGTGCAAGCAATATTGCGGTGCTGTGGCGGTAAGCTGGTATAGAAACGACTATACTTTGAAAGCTATTCAGATACTTCTTGATGCCGGTGTTAAAACCAACATTCATTATGTGCTCGGTAAAAATAGCATTGACGAAGCGATCGAACGTTTACAAAAGAATGACTTCCCACAAGGAATAAATGCAGTGATTTTTTTATTACATAAACCCGCAGGACAAGGCACGAAGGCAAATATGTTAGAGGCAATTGACCCAAGAGTTGCGGAATTTTTTGCACAGGTAGACAAGCAGCACCCCTTTAAGGTTGGTATGGATAGTTGTAATGTTCCCGGCGCCATCAATTTCTGCAAATCCATTTTGCCTGAATCCCTTGATACTTGCGAAGGTGGAAGATACAGCTGCTATATAGGTGCTGATATGATTATGGTTCCTTGCAGTTTCGACCAAGAGAAGCGTTATGAGGTTTCACTGCGTAAAATGTCAATTACAGAAGGGTGGAATAGTGAACCCTTTGAGCGATTTCGCAACAAAATGCGTGGTGCTTGTCCTGATTGTGAAAAGAAAGAACTTTGTATGGGTGGATGCCCACTAATGCCCGAAATTGTTTTTTGTACAAGCAAAAGCAGAATAATATTATAAGATGAAAGGAAGATTTAATTATGAAAATTAGAACAGATTTTGTAACCAATTCAAGCTCCAGCAGCTTTTGTGTTGAGGTTCAAGTCAAAACAACAAGCGGTGCAAAATTCAAGACAAAGCTTTATGTTGGGGATGAAGATGGTATACTTGAAAGCGCAAATGTTATTGATTGTACTCCTACTGAAGTCCTCGAATGCGATAACATAAAGTCTTTGGCAGAACTTTTATATGAAGCGGTCGTACCGGAAGAAATAGACGAAGCACCAGAAGATTATTTTAAAAAAAGAGTTAAAAATTTCGTTAATAAAATTGGTAAAAATATATCAGATTTTAGCGACATAGAAACAATTACGTTTAGTGGGGAATGGGAAGCTTGGGGGCAGGCATCAAGTTGTTTTGGCGCAAATTTGGAATTTTATGCGAAAGAATTACCGGAGCTGGCAAGGAGAGTATGTGAATCTGATGGCGAAGAAAAAGAAAAAGCTAAAATTGATTTACAAAACTATTTGTCCAATTATGCTGGAAAAATCAAAGGAGATTGGGGCGGTAAATTCCCATCCGGTATGCTTGGAATGAACAAAGGAGCTATTGTGTGGGACAAAATTGCTAACAACATCGAGGAATTCGCCCAGATGGTTCTTGATGGTAACCTGCCTAATGATGACTATGCAGAGGAAACTGTTGTTATAAATATGAATACAAAGGAAATTACACAAAAAGCTGAGTATATTTTAAGAAACAATTAAATTCTAAAATAAATATTAATAAAGGAGAAGTTGATATGTTATTAGCTGACAGCTTAGTAGAGGCATTGAGTTATACTGACTTGTATAATAAATTATCTGGAGTTAAGGTTTTTTGCGAAGAATCCGTTCGTGATGAGGCAAAGGGGTGTTTTTTAACCGAATTTGAAAAAGAGTGGCAAAATGCGTTAGAAAAAGCCGAAGAGGAATACGGAGAACTTGAAGAGGATGAGGAAAATATTCCATGTGAAATAATTGATAAAAATTATGGTTTTTTCATATCAACCGATGGTTTAGATATTCGACATTCTTATGGTGATTATTTCGCCCCTGATTATGGCATTGTCGCTTTTAATCAGGCACTAAAAAACTTAAAAAGTACTTATTCTCAAATTGAGTATGAAGGATATTTAGGATTTTTGTATTCTGATGTGTCTGCGGGAGAAGTGTATCAATGGGAGTTGTCTTCTAAAGAGAAAGATGACAAAAAAATATATGATTTTGTTGGTGAGATTTTAGGTGAAGTTTTTGCATCAGACTTATATATCCCCGAAGAGCCACTGGATGCTGATGGATTGAATTTTGTAATAACAGGAAAATTGAATCATTTTGAAAACAGAGAAGAAATATCTGAATATATTGAAGATTTAGGAGGAAGTGTTACAAGCGGTATCTCTAAAAACACTAATTATTTAATCAATAATGATATAAATTCCACTTCGTCAAAAAATATTAAAGCAACTGAGTTGGGTGTTCCTATTATTAGCGAAAGTGAATTTATAGCAATGTTTGGTGATCCAAGTGAATTTGATATAGAAGAATCAGACTTTTGGAGAAGTTTAGAAGAGAGTATTACGGGATATAATGATGATTCTGCAGAAGTAACGGAGAATCTATATGCATATTCAAATTGGATAAAAAAAGCTGATTTTGATAGGGCTATAAGATCAATTGCTCACATTGTAGGTGAAGAGGAAGATAACGATTGGGATGAATAGAAATATGTTCTAACATAATAATCTTATGAGTCCGTTGATTATATCGATGAAATAAAGCACCACAAAATGAACATAGAAAAACCTACCGCCTAAGCCGTTATGACTTAGGTGGTAGGTTTTCTGTAAATGCAAAGACATTCTTCACAATGTGCAAGGTTCGTCTTTGCGTGTTTTGGTGACCCGTACGGGAATCGAACCCATGATTCCACCTTGAGAGGGTGGCGTCTTAGCCGCTTGACCAACAGGCCTTATAGTGTGCCCTTCAGCACGCTATATATTATCATAAAATTTGTGAATTGTCAAGAGGGAATTTGAGAAAAGTTCTAATGTAGGAACCTTATATTTATAAGGCGGGAGTTTTGGAGGGAAAATCGTCAATTGCGAAGCCGTCTCCGACTCACTACACCCTCACACACTGTTCGGGTTTCGTTCCCTGTATGGCTTGAATTTTTGCTCGATTCGCTAATTCGCTACTCGGCAAAAATCCTCCGCACAGCCGTACAAAGGTACGCCAGTGCGAGCAAGGGGCGAAGAAAATGAAATTTTCACAGATGGGAGAAAGCGAAGCTTTCTACATTGGAAAACTTGCAACGCACGTGATGTGTGTCGCACCATACTTTAGTGAGAAACCTTGCAGAAAATCATAAAACCTTTTCATTTTCGGTTTTCACCCAAAAGACACGCCATCAAAGAGCTTCAAAAATTTTCACAATTACAGAATTTGAAACGAAGAAGCCCTTATGGGTAAGGGAAAGAACGCCGTTGTCATATTTGCAAAGCCCTGCGTCTACAAGCTCTCTTGCCGTTATTTCAAATTGGTGGGTAATTCTTACGCCGTATTCCTTTTCAAGCCGTTGAAGGTTCAGACCGTCACTCAGACGGAGGGACAGAAAGATAAACTCCTCGGCTCTGTCCTCGGGGGTATTGGTGTAGCTGTCAAGGCGCCTTGCCTCGTTACAAAAGGCTGAAATATCCGAGGGCATAGAATATCGCACGCCTTCAAAATAGGAATGAGCTGACGCACCTATCCCTATATATTCCTCTGCCTGCCAATACTTCATATTGTGTCGGGAACGGAAGCCGTCTTTTGCAAAATTTGATATTTCATAATGCTCGAAGCCTGCCTGCGAAAGCCTTTCGCAGGCCGAAAAATACATCTCTGCTTCAACGTCCTCGTCGGGAAGAAATAGATTTTCACCACGCCTTTGCTTTACGCCGAAAACGGTCTTGTCCTCTATGCTCAATGCATACGTGGAAATATGCTGTACTCCCAATGATAGGGCAGTGTCAAGCCCCTTGGTAAAGCTGTCAAGGGTCTGACGCGGGAGGGCGAACATAAGGTCTATTGAAATATTATCAAAGCCAGCCTCTTGCGCTCTTTTTACAGTGTCAACGGCATCTTGGGCAGTGTGTCCTCTGCCAAGCTCCTTAAGCTCGGTGTCCGAAAAGCTCTGAACACCAAGGCTGAGTCGGTTAATTCCTGCCGATTTAAAGGCTTTCAGCTTTTCGCCCTCGTTTACCGACATGGGATTTGCTTCAAGGGTTATTTCGGCGTTTTTGTCCACGTCAAAGGAAGTGTAGACGGCATCAAGCAGTTTTTCAAGCTCGCTCCCACTCATCAGGGAGGGGGTGCCACCACCGAAATAGACGGTATCAACAGATATTCCTTTATAAGCCTTTATTTCACGGCAGAGAGCGTCAATATACTCGCCCTTGCGTGAGCCGTCAGCCAGAGAATAAAAGTCACAGTAATTGCACTTCTTACGGCAAAAGGGGAAGTGGATATAGAGTCCCTTATTCATCGTCAAATTTAAGCACTGCCATAAACGCCTCGTGGGGCACTTCAACGGTACCCAGTGAGCGCATCTTCTTTTTACCCTCTTTTTGCTTTTCAAGAAGCTTCTTCTTACGGGTAATGTCACCACCGTAGCACTTGGCAAGCACGTCTTTTCTCATTGCCTTTACGGTCTCTCTTGCAATAACCTTACCACCGATTGCTGCCTGAACGGGAATTTCAAAGAGCTGACGGGGAATGTTTTCCTTTAATTTTTCAACGATTTTACGGGCTCTGCCGTATGCCTTTTCCGTATGGACGATAAAGGAGAGAGCGTCCACCATGCTTCCGTTGAGAAGAATGTCAAGCTTTACAAGGCTGGACTTTTCATAGCCTGCAAGCTCGTAGTCAAGGGAAGCGTAGCCCTTGGTGCGAGATTTGAGAGCGTCGAAAAAGTCGTATATGATTTCGTTAAGGGGAAGTGCGTAGTGAAGCTCGGCACGGTCCGAGGTAATGTACTTCATATCCTTGAATACACCTCGTCTCTCCTGACAAAGCTCCATTATAGTGCCTACGTAGTCAACGGGGGTGAAGATGGTCGCTTTTACGATAGGCTCGCAGGTTTCCTCTGCCTCGTCACCTGTAGGGAAGTTTTGTGGGTTGTCGATGTATTTGACCTCGCCGTTCTTCATAACGATTTTATAAATAACGCCGGGTGCCGTGGTAATAAGGTCCAGATTGAACTCACGCTCAAGTCTGTCCTGAATAACCTCCATATGCAGAAGTCCGAGAAATCCACATCTGAAGCCAAAGCCCAGAGCTATTGAGCTTTCTGCCTCAAACATAAGGGCAGCGTCGTTGAGCTGAAGCTTTTCAAGAGCGTCTCTCAAATCGCCGTATCTTGCGCCGTCGGCAGGGTAGATGCCACTGTAAACCATGGGGAGAGCCTTTTTGTAGCCGGGGAAGGCTTCCTCGGTTTGATTTTCTGCAAGGGTTACGGTGTCGCCAACGTCGGTTTCGGAAAGTGATTTTATGCTGGCTGTGACGTATGCAACCTCACCTGCCATAACGCAGTCACGCTTTTCAAGACCGAAGGGGCGAAGATGTCCAACCTCCACCACGTCGAATTCTGCGCCCGTGTTCATCATACGGATTCTGTCTCCTGCCGAAAGCTTGCCGTCAAAAATTCTCACGTAAACTATAACGCCTCGGTAGGAGTCGTAAACGGCATCGAAGATAAGAGCCTTCAAGGGCTTGGTTATATCAGCCTTGGGGGCAGGAATATCCCTTACTACTGCCTTTAAAACGTCCTCTACGTTAAGTCCCGTCTTTGCTGAAATGCAGGGCGCATCCTCGGCAGGTATGCCGATAACGTCCTCGATTTCCTGCTTCACCTTGTCGGGCTGGGCAGAGGGCAGGTCGATTTTATTGATAACGGGGATAATTTCAAGGTCGTTGTCAAGGGCGAGGTAGGTGTTGGCAAGGGTTTGCGCTTCAATTCCCTGTGACGCGTCAACCACCAGCAGAGCGCCCTCGCAGGCAGACAGTGAGCGTGACACCTCGTAGTTAAAGTCAACGTGACCGGGGGTGTCGATAAGGTTGAGGGAATATACCTCACCGTCGTCAGCCGTATATTCAAGCTTAACGGCGCGCGCCTTGATGGTGATGCCTCTCTCTCTTTCAAGCTCCATATTGTCCAGAAGCTGTTCCTCCATCTCACGATGGCTGACGGTACCCGTAGTCTCTAAAAGACGGTCTGCCAGAGTGCTTTTACCGTGGTCAATATGTGCGATTATTGAAAAATTCCTGATGTTTTCGGGTTTGTACATCTATTTTCCTCTATATAAATAAAATTAATTTTAAAATTCAAGGGGTGTCGCAAAAGCGTCACCCCTTTTATTTTCGGACGTGCCGAAAATTACTCAGCCTTGGGAGCTTCAACAGGGCAAACGCCTGCGCAAGTACCGCAATCGATGCACTGATCTGCATCAATAACAGCCTTTCCGTCACCTTCGCTGATACATTCAACGGGGCACTCGCCGATGCAAGCACCGCAGTCGATGCAATCGTCTGTGATTTTGTAAGCCATTGTAGTTACCTCCATTTCTCTGTTTTCACACTATTGTAGCACATAAGTTTAATAATATAAATAGATTTTTGAAAAATTTTTCAATTTTTTCAAAAATTTATTATTCAATTTCCTCGTCAAGCTCGTTTTCCTCCTGAGGAGAGGGCTTCTTGGCGCTGAGCACCTTAACCTGTTCACGAATGAACTGAACGGGGGAAGCGTCCTTGTTGGAGTCGAGACTGACCTTTATAATGCCTGCAAGGGGATTTGCATCAACAACCATACCCTTGCCCGAGGGTGTAGAAACGATAGAGCCGACGCGAGGCGTTTTTCTGATTTCCTCCTCGTAGGTGTCGTTTTCATATCTGAGACAGCACATAAGTCTTCCACAGGTGCCCGATATTTTGGCAGAGTTAAGGCTGAGTCCCTGCTCCTTTGCCATCTTTATTGAAACCTGGTCGAAGTCGGACAGGAAGGAGTGGCAGCAGAATTCTCTTCCACAGATACCAAGTCCACCAAGCTGCTTGGCTTCGTCACGAACACCTATCTGACGCAACTCAATTCTGGTTTTGAATACGGCTGCAAGGTCCTTTACAAATTCTCTGAAATCAACTCTGCCCTCAGAGGTGAAATAGAAGAGGAGCTTTGAGTTGTCGAAGGTCATTTCGGCGTCAACCAAGTCCATTTCAAGCTTGTGCTGAACGCACTTTTCCTTAAAAATCGCCTTTGCGCGCTCGGCAACAGCCTCGTTTTCCACAAGCCTTCTGGTGTCGTCCTCGGTAGCCTTGCGCAATACCTTCTTAAGAGGCAGAACCACCTCGGAGGCAGGCACCGTCTTGTTGGCAACCAGCACGTGTCCGTATTCAACGCCACGTGAGGTTTCAACGATTGCCTTGTCGCCTACGGTAAAGGTAAGGGAGTTGGGGTCAAAATAATAGATTTTTCCCACTTCCTTAAATCTTATGCCGATTATTTCGTAGCTTTCCTTTACTTCTGCTACTTCTGTATTCTCTACGTTTACGTTAGTGTTTTCCATTTGATTTATATCCTTTTTGAAAAAATTCAAGCAAAATCCCCTGCAAGAGACATATTGACGCTGGAAAGAGCCAGCGATACGTTTATTTTCGACACGTCTCTCATTATACGACACACGGTTTCGTATGCCGAAAACAGCCTTTGTCTGTCCAGCCCCTGAGACAGCTCTTCAAGAAGGCTTCTGTCTGCAAAGAACATGGTTTTCTCGGTATATCCAACCGAAAAGGTCAATATATCACGAAGCGCCAGGGAAAAATAATTCATTACAGAAAAGAGATAATTTCTGTCGTTTGAAACCGAAGGTGAAATAACCGAGGATAGCCTTGAAAAGCTTGCTCCCTCGTTCACTGCCGAAAAATAGCTTTTTACAAGGGTAACTGCCTTACGGCTTTTTTCGTCGTCGAGAAAGGCGAACGCCTTACCCAGAGCGCCGTCGGCTATAAGCACTGCTTCCTCAATGAGAGAGTGGGCGTCGGGATAACGCTTTTTAAGCTCCTCTCTTACGAAGGAATCGGGAAACTTTTCGGTTTTAAGGGTAACTGCCCTTGATTTAAGAGTTGAAAGGAGAAGATTTCTGTTGGTAACCAGCAGGAAAAACATCACGTTTTTCGGTGGCTCTTCAAATATCTGAAGCAGGGCGTTTTGCGCAGGGGGTACCATCTGTTGTGCGTTTTCTATTATAAAAATCTTCTTGTCGCACTCGGCAGGCTTTATATAAGCCTGAGAGATAATCTCTCTTATCTGGTCGATTTTTATGGTGGACGAGCCTTCCTCGCATCTCAATTCATATACGTCCTGATGAACGCCTGCCGTTATCTTGGGGGCGTGCTCTTTTCCTGCAAGGATTGAGGCTATTGCACGGGCGAGGGTAAGTCTTCCACTTCCCACAGCCCCCTCTATAATGTAGGCGTGGCTGAAGCGTCCCGTGTCGGCCACTGCTTCAAAGGCAGAAAGCACCGTCTTATTGCCTAAAATAAAGCTCATTATATTCTCTCAAATCTTTCAATGTTTGCAACGAATACCGTGGCGCCACCTATGGTTATCTGTATGGGCGCAACGCTTCCTCCAAGACTTGCGTCTGCCACTACGTCGGCAGAGGAGGAGTAGGTTCTCTTTTTGCTGTACTTTTTGATTATGTCGATAACCTTGTCAACCTCTTCATCTTCAACTGCCGTAATGAAGGTGTGGTTGCCTTTTTTGAGAAATCCACCTGTGGACGCCATTTTGGTTACGTGTATACCTGCCTTTATAAGCTGTGAGGATACGATGGCGCCGTCATCGTTGTTGACGATAGCAAATATGAGTTTCATTTTTCTCTCCTGTATGTAAGTTTATGTAGGGGAGAATTTACAGAGTAAATCCTCCTATTGACTATATATCCATAATTATGGGGAGTATCATGGGCTTGCGCTTGGTCTGTGAATAAAGAAGCTTTGTCAGGTCGTCACGAAGGTTGGATTTTATGGAGTTGTAGTCGGACATTCCCGAATCAAGAGAGCGTTCTATGGAGGCAAGCGCTGCTGAGCGCACACCGTCCATAAGTCCCTCGGACTCCTTCACGTAGACGAAGCCTCTTGATACGATGTCGGGACCCGACAGAATATATCCACCCTCGGTGTCAATCGCCACTACTACCACTATAAGTCCGTCCTGCGCCAGATGCTTTCTGTCACGGAGAACTACACTTCCAACGTCTCCCACACCCAAGCCGTCAACTAGCACCTTGCCCGAGGGCACGGTCTGTCCGTGCTTGATGGAGCGCGCGTCAATTTCTATGGTCTTTCCTATTTCGGGAAGGAGAATGTTTTCCTCGGGAATTCCCACCTGCTTTGCAAGCGCCTTATTGCTTGTCAGGTGCTTGTACTCGCCGTGCATGGGAACGAAGAAGCGAGGCTTTACCAGCGCCGTAAGAAGCTTTATTTCCTCCTGGCAGGCGTGTCCCGAAACGTGAACGTCGGCAACCTGATTGTACACTACCTCAACGCCCTTGCGAAGAAGCTCGTTGATTATTCCACTGACAAGCTTTTCGTTGCCCGGAATGGGGGTAGCCGATATTACCACAAGGTCGTCCTTGCCAAGATTTATTTTAAATCTTTCGTGCTCCGAATAGGTCATTCGGTAGAGGGCGCTCATAGGCTCTCCCTGACTTCCCGTGGTTATGAGAGTAAGCTGGTCGGGTCGGTAACGCTTCATTTCCTCAATACCGATGAGCATACCCTCGGGTATCTTCATATAGCCCAGACTTACGGCAGCGTTTATGACGTTTATCATACTTCTGCCCGTAACGGCTATTTTTCTACCGAATTTCTGACTTGCGTTGATTATCTGCTGTACTCTGTGTACGTTAGAGGAGAAGGTTGCGATTGTAACTCTCTTCTGCGTGTTTGCAAATATGGTGTCAAGACTGTCTCCAACCTTCTTTTCAGAGGGGGTAAAGCCCTGCCTTTCGGAGTTTGTGGACTCGCAGAAAAATGCGAGAACACCCTTTTTACCAAGCTCACCAAAGCGTGTCAGGTCGGTCATCTCTCCGTCGATGGGGGTTACGTCTATTTTAAAGTCGCCACTGAATATTACCTTTCCCACGGGAGTGCCTATAGCGTACGCCACACTGTCGGCTATGGAGTGATTTACTCTTATTGCCTCAACGGTAAATACTCCTGCCTTGGCAATGGTACCCGCTTTTATACAATGGAGCTGAGCCACTCTCTCCAGATGATGCTCCTCAAGCTTTTGTGAAAGTATACCGAGAGTGAGCTGTGTAGCGTAGATGGGTACGTTTACGCTTCTCAGCACGTAGGGGATTGCGCCTATGTGGTCCTCGTGACCGTGAGTCAAAAAGATGGCGCGTATCTTTTCAACGTTTTTCTCAAGATAGGTTATATCGGGAATTACCAAATCAATTCCCAGCATATCGTCGTCGGGAAAGCCGAGACCACAGTCGATAATGATAATATCGTCGCCGTATTCAACTACGGTCAGGTTTTTTCCCACCTCGCCGATTCCACCAAGTGGTGTGATTTTCAGCTTTTGCTTTTTTGTTTTAGCCATTTCTGTCCTTTCTGAAAGGCTCAGGTCTCCTCAATCGACACCTGTGAGCCTGCCGTATCACCTGTGTACGAACAGCCCAAATGGTCGTATGCCGCCTTAGTTACGCACCTTCCCCGAGGGGTACGGGCAAGGAAGCCTATTTGCATCAGATAGGGCTCGTACACGTCTTCAATAGTAACTGCTTCTTCTCCGATGATTGCTGCCAGAGTCTCAAGTCCGACAGGACCACCGTTGAAGCTTTTGATGATAGACAGAAGCATTCTTCTGTCCGTGTTGTCAAGTCCCAGAGCATCAATTTCAAGCATATTTAGAGAGGCATCGGCAGTTTCTCTGTCGATAATTCCACCACCCTTAACCTGTGCCCAGTCACGCACACGCTTCAAAAGGCGATTTGCTATACGGGGAGTGCCTCTGCTTCTTCTTGCAATTTCCATTGCGCCGTCGTGAGTAGTCTCGATACCGAGAATTCCTGCGCTTCGCTCAACTATACCGCAAAGCTCCTCGTCGGTATACAGCTCGAGACGGTGAATTACGCCGAAACGGTCTCTGAGTGGCGCCGAAAGCTGACCAGCTCTCGTGGTGGCGCCGATAAGTGTAAAATGCTCCAAGGGTATTCTTATACTTCTTGCCGCAGGTCCCGAGCCTATAATAATGTCAAGAGCGTAGTCCTCCATTGCAGGATAGAGGATTTCCTCAATATTTCGGCTCAACCTGTGAATTTCGTCGATAAACAGCACGTCGCCCTTTCCGAGATTTGAAAGGAGCGCAGCAAGGTCGCCCTGCTTTTCGATAGCAGGACCCGAGGTGATTCTGAGATTTACTCCCATTTCGTTTGCTATTATCGCCGAAAGGGTGGTCTTTCCAAGACCGGGAGGGCCATAGAGCAATATGTGGTCAAGCGCCTCCTCACGAAGCTTTGCAGCCTCGATGGAGATTTTAAGGCTTTCCTTCGCCTTTTCCTGCCCTATGTATTCTTCGAGAGTTTCGGGACGCAGAGAATTCTCACCGAGTGTACTGTCCTCCTCGGTTTCAGCAGTGGATATTAATCTGTAATCCTCGTAGCCGTTGTCCTCGGCACCGAAATCGTAATCTCTTTTCATTTTCGCCCTCGTTATTGTTTCGTAAGTCTTTTAAGTGAAAGTCTGATAAGCTCCTCAACCGATAGCTTTTCGCTTCCCTCGAAGCTCATAGCGCTCATTGCCTCGCTTCTGGAATAGCCAAGCGCCTCAAGAGACATAAGTGCGTCCTGAACGGCAGAGGTTTTTGCAGGAATACTTGACGTTCTTGTGGGAGTGGCAACGAAATCGTCCCGTCCAAGCTTGTCCTTAAGCTCGAGAATGATTTTCTGCGCCGTTCTCACGCCGATTCCCTGCGCCGAGGAGATTGCCTTTGCGTCCTCTGACATTATCGCCATAGTGAATTGGTCGGGGGAGAGCGCCGACAGAATTGCCATTGCTGCCTTCGGCCCTACTCCCGAAATTGAGATGAGCATTTCAAATATTCTTTTTTCTTCAACGCTGTAAAAGCCGTAAAGCTCGTGAGCGTCTTCCTTGACGTGAAAATAGGTGTAAAGCCGAGCCTCGCCCTCGCTACCCTGAAGCCGTCCTGCCGTTTTGTCGCTGACGGTAAGCTCGTAGCCTATTCCGTTGTTGTCAATTACGGCAACGCCACGTCCCACAAGGACGAGCTTGCCCGAAACATAGTAATACATTATCAGTTTCCACCTGTCTTTTTGGAATATTTCAAAGGATTAAGGTTTTTCATTTTACTGCTTCTTGAATGTCCGTGGCAGATTGCCAGCGCCAATGCGTCGGCAGCGTCGTCGGGCTTTGGCATTTTGTCAAGCTTGAGAAATACTCTCGTCATTTCCATAACCTGTTTTTTCTCGGCTCTGCCGTAGCCTACCATTGCCTGCTTTACCTGCAGTGGAGTGTATTCAAAAATGGGTATTCTGTTTTCCTCTGCCGTGAGGAGAAGAACTCCTCTCGCCTGAGCCACGTTTATAGCCGTCTTCTGATTGTTGTTGAAGAACAGCTCTTCAATTGATATTTCGTCGGGTGTATAACGCTTGATAATGTCGGAGAGTGCCATATGTATGAGAAAAAGCCGTCTTTCCACCCTCATACCTGACGGAGTCGTTATAGTGCCACAGTCAAGATATCTGAAGTTACCCTTTTCAAAGCTTACCACGCCCCAGCCCACCGTTGCGATACCCGGGTCTATACCTAATATTATCATTTTTTTAAAACCGTATTCCAAAAAATATCTGAAATTTATATTACGTCTCATTATATAATATAAGACTTCATTATATAATAACATAATTATTGTGAAAAGTCAACAGAAAACCCTTTAGGACAGACAAGAAAGCCCCTGCCTCCCAAGGTGGGGGCAGGGGTGGGCTTAAAAGCTTTTTCTTTAACGGCAACAGTTATCGTACTTTCCGTATCTGGTTACAATCCATATTCCACATTCACCCTGTTTTACAGGCTGACAAAGCTCGAATATCATACAACCGGCGCAGGTTACGCCAAGCACCACGTAGGTCTTGTCGCAGCATCTGCAGCTTCCTGCAAGATAAGAGGGAAGTCCTCTGAAGCATTGGTCGATATAGCAGTTCTGCATAAAGCGTGCTGCAACTGCCACGGGGTCGGTGCGCCACACCTCGTAGCCGTTGTCTGCAAGGTCCTGAAGCTCCTGAAGTCTGCAGGGGCAGAATTCCTCGGGTGAGTTTTTAAATCTCACGCCACTAAGGTCCACGTTGTTTTCGTTACAGCGCGTCAGCATAGCCGAGCCACCGTTTTCGCAGCCTACGGGGGTGTTGTCTCCACAATAGGGAGAGTTACAACCACTGTTTCTGTTCCTTACAGTGTTGCAGGAATTGTCGGAGTTGCAACAGCCCGAGCCTTTGTTTCCCGACAGCTCGGGAATTATCAGGAGACCAAGTGCCAGAAGTATGGGCAAAAAGGTCGAAAAATCCATAAGGGTACTCCTTTCAAAGCATAGTTAAACGCTTTTGCGTTCCTTACATAATATTCTTCTTTCACCCAATATGATTATTGAAAACAAAAGCTATTGTTAACCGAAATTTAATACTTTTTGAATATTGCGCCAAGTTGTTTGTTAAAAGTGTGCAAAAATGAAAAAAAGTATTGTGCATTTGATAAAAACTTTAAAATTATCATTGCAAAAAAAGAGGGTTTATGTTACAATATACCATGAATTATTGCGTGAGTTCAAAGCAGACGGGGGTCTGACTTTGACGTAGCACTATCTTTTCAGGAGGAAAATTATGAAGAAATTAGTATCCATCGTACTTATGTGTCTGATGCTTCTCGGCGTTCTTTCGGGATGCGCAGTAGACAGCGAGGACAAGGGTGCTATAATCCCCGTTTCCATTTCCAAGGAAATGAAGGCTTATGACCCCGTTCCCATGATTTACGATGCAGAGCTTGTAATGAACACAGGTGTTCTTTATGAAGGTCTTACCGTGGTTAACGAAAACGGCAAGATTGAAAAAGGACTTGCAGAGGATTGGTATACCAAGATTGACGAGGAAAGAGGAGAATATTGGCTCTACTTCGAAATCGAGGAAGGAACGTCATGGGACGATGAAAGATACGTTCAGGCAGACGACTTCGTTTATGCCTGGAGAAGAATTCTTTCTCCCTCCACCTCAAGCCCTGCTGCGTGCTTGCTTTACGGCATAAAGAACGCTAAGGCTTACAAGGCGGGCGACGTTACTGCCGACGACCTTGGAGTATATGCAGAAAGCGACTCTCTTCTTAAGGTAGAGTTTGAAGGTCCCTTCGACCTTGACCTTTTCCTTGAGGCAGTTTCCAGCCCTGCTCTCGTTGCTCAGCGTGAGGACAACGTTGCAGGACGCGAGGATTCCTGGGCTGCATCTCTTGACCACTACGCCGCAAACGGCGCCTTCACCATTAAGAATCTTGAAATGGGCGAGAGCGTGACCTTCCAGAGAAACGCCGTATACGGACGTGAAAAGACCAGCGATACTGCCGTTTACAAGGTAGTTAAGCCCTGGAAGCTTACTCAGGACTTCACTCTTTCCATTGAGGAAAATATAGAGAAATTCAACAACGGCGAAATTTACTATATCAGCCGTTTCGACAAGGAAACCTACGATGCATACGAAAAGAAGATTGATACTCAGGACCTTCTTTCAGTATATTCATATTTCTTCAATACAACCAAGGCACCCTTTGATAACCAGCTTGTAAGACAGGCTCTCAGCGTTGCTCTTGACAGAGAAGAAATTGCAGAGCTCAGCCTTGGTGGCAAGCCTGCAACAGGACTTGTAACCTACGGCGTACACGACACCAAGACCTCAAAGTCATTCAGAAAGGTTGGCAAGGACCTTATTGATACCAACGCAAATCTTGAAAAGGCTAAGGACCTTATCAAGCAGGCAGGTATCAAGGCTTCTGACTACACCATTAATATTTACACCCTTCGTGACGAGGCCGACGTGGCAATCGCAGAGTACACCAAGGAGGTTTGGGAAGGTCTCGGCTTCAAGGTTAAGCTCAGCTCAGGTGGTGGTCGTAACTACACCAACAAGCTTTATCTCGGCGACTTCGACGTAATCGGTATCGACTACCAGGGACTTACCACAGACGCATTCTCATTCCTTGCACCCTTTGCAAAGGAATACAGTGGCGAGGCTATTGATATTACTGCAGAGGAAAGAACTGCTACACACGTTACGGGCTTTGACAACGAAGAGTACAACGCTCTTATCGACAAGGCGTTCAACACTCTTGACAACAAGGAAAGAGTATCACTCCTTCACGATGCAGAGGAAATGCTTATCGACCTTTGCCCCGTTGCACCCCTTCACTTCAACGTTAATTCTTATATGAAGTCCAAGAAGCTTTCAAACCTTGAGTTCTCGGGCTACGGCTTCACAATCTTCACAGAAGCAAAGCTTAAGAATTACGAGGAGTCAAATGCAGTTATTATTGCAGAGGAAGAGGCTCGCAAGAAGGCTGAAATCGAGGCTAACAAGAATAAGAACAAGTAATTTTCATAAATTTTTGTTAAAAATTCATAAAAAAGTAAAATAAATATTGACAAAAAGAAAAGCCGTATGTATAATAGACATTGTGGTTTTTCTCGAAAAGACTCATGAAAGAGGCTTTGATGGAACAAACTGTAAACAATCGCTACTTGCTTGACGTTTCGGATTTGCTCCGAGGGGACAGGAGAGAGCTTGATGTTGACGCCACCGTTGAGGTCAGCGACGATATGGGTATCACCTTTATTGAATCCCCCCGAATAACAGGCAAGGCAGTAAATATGTCGGGATATATTGAGCTCTCGGCAAAGTTAATTGTTAAATACGAAACCGTTTGTGACAGATGTCTCAAGGAGCTTGAGCGTGAAATGGTGCTTGATATTAAGTGCCCCATAGCCGAAAGCCTTGAGAATATGGACAACGATGAGTATCTCATTCCCGAAAACGGGCTCATTGATTTAAGTGAGCTTGCAAGGGAAAACATAATCCTTAATCTTCCCTTATCACACCTGTGCGATGAAAATTGCAAGGGGCTTTGCACCAAGTGTGGAGCCGACCTCAATCACGGCGATTGTGGTTGCGTGAGAGTGGAGAAGGACCCTCGTTGGAGTGCTTTGGAACACTTTTTCGACGAGGACTGAAAAAGTATAAACTAATCTATTTATAGAAGAACGAGGAGGTGTCAAGTAAGATGGCAGTACCGAAGAGAAAAGTATCAAGTCAGAGACAGAATAAGAGACGTTCAAGCGTTTGGAAGCTTAAGGTTCCCGGACTTTCAGTTTGCGCAAAGTGTGGAGAGTACAACCTTCCTCACAGAGTTTGTTCAAAGTGCGGTTCTTACAATGGCGAGGAAGTCATAAAGCAGAACTAATCAGAACGGTAAAAATTATGCCATACCGCCAGCGGTATGGCATTTTTACTTATAGGAAACTGCATAAAATCAGAATTGCCATTTAAGAAAATGCAAAATTAACAATTAACAGTGCACAGTTAATGATAATTTCGCTATGCGAAATTTTCTTTGATTGAAAATTTGCCAAGGGCAAATTAACGTTCATTCTGCATTGTGCATTGTGAATTCTGCATTTAATTGTGGTAGCACATCGTTTTTTACGGTGTAAAATGAGGTAATATGGTAGAAATTAAATCCGTTGTACCCGGCTCCTACGCCGACAAAAAGGGTATTCGGGCAGGGGAGAAGCTGATTTCGGTTAACTCCCACCCCATAAGAGATATACTTGACTATCGCTTCTACGTTTGCGAAAAGACGGTAACCCTCACCCTTGATACAAGAGAAATAACTATAAAAAAAGACGAATACGACGATATAGGTCTTGAATTTGAAACCTTCCTTATGGATAAGCAGGAGTCATGTCGGAACAAGTGTATTTTCTGCTTCATCGACCAGAACCCCCACGGAATGAGGGAGAGCATCTACTTCAAGGACGACGACACCCGTCTCGCCTTTCTTTTCGGCAACTACGTCACACTGACCAACGTGCCCGACTCCGAGCTTGAAAGACTTGTGAAGATGCACATTTCACCGGTAAACGTGTCGGTTCAGGCGACCAATCCCCAGCTGAGAAAAATGATGCTCAACAATCGCTTTGCAGGCAGAGTGCTGGAGCAGATGAGAATACTTGCCGACGGTGGTATCGACCTCAACGCACAGATAGTGTTGTGCAAGGGAGTAAACGACGGCAGTGAGCTTGAGCGCAGTCTCTACGATCTGGAGGGGCTTGTTCCTGCCTTGAAGAGCGTTTCGGTAGTACCGGTGGGGCTTACCAAGTACAGAAAGGGACTTTATCCCCTTGAGCCGTTTAGTGAGGAAGAGTGCCGTCAGGTAGTGGAAACGGTGGAGCGCATTGGCTCAGACTTTTTGAAAAAGCACGGAACGAGGCTTGTTTTTGCTTCCGACGAGTTTTATATAAGGGCAGGGCTTCCCATTCCGTCAGCCGATTTTTACGAGGGCTATCCTCAGCTTGAAAACGGCGTTGGAATGATTGCCTCTCTTTGTGAGGATATAGACGACGAAATTGATTTTACCCTTGGCGAAGAGCCTGACACCCACATCTCAAGGCGTGTCAGCGTGGTTACGGGCAAGGCTTCTTATAAAACTATTGTAGAGCAGGTTGAAAAAATCTGTAAAATTTGGTATAATATAGATTGCAGAGTATACGAAATCAGAAATGATTTCTACGGCGAGAACGTTACGGTTTCGGGATTACTGACGGGACAGGACATTATTGCGCAGCTCAAGGGCAAGGAGCTTGGAGACCTTCTTCTCATACCTCGCAACGCATTGCGTCACCAGGGAGACTGCTTCCTCGACGGAGTGACTGTAGAGGAAATGGAAAGGGCTCTCGGGGTAAGCGTTTTACCCTCTGCCGACGGCTCGGAGCTTCTGCACGGAATAATCGGAGACTGATAAAGGAGAATTGTATGTCAAAACCCATTGTTGCCATTGTGGGCAGACCCAACGTGGGAAAAAGCACGTTTTTCAATAAAATAGTGGGCGAGAGAATATCAATAGTTCAGGACACCCCCGGCGTTACCAGAGACAGAATTTACTATGAAGCAGAATGGTGCTCCAGAAAAATGATGCTCATTGATACGGGTGGTATCGAGCCCAAGGCAGACGATATTATTTTAAAGCACATTCTTACCCAGGCGCAGATTGCCATTGAGTCTGCCGACGTTATAATTATGCTGGTTGACGTTACCACGGGCGTTACTGCCTCCGACCGTGACGTTGCCTCAATGCTCAAGCGCTCCAATAAGCCCGTGGTGTTAGCCGTAAACAAGTGCGACAGTGTGGGCGCACCTCCCATGGAGTTTTACGAGTTCTATGAGCTTGGCTTTGAAAACGACCCCATTGCCGTTTCCTCAATTCACGGAACGGGTACGGGCGACGTGCTTGACGAGGTGGTTTCCTATTTCCCCGACAGCGAAGCCGAGGAAGAGGACGACGACACCATAAAGGTTGCCGTTATCGGTAAGCCCAATGCAGGAAAAAGCTCGCTGGTAAATAAAATTCTCGGTGAGGAAAGAGTTATAGTGTCCGACGTGGCAGGTACCACCCGTGACGCTATCGACTCCTTCGTGGAAAACCAGCATGGCAAATATAACCTTATTGACACTGCAGGAATAAGACGAAACGCCAAGATAGAGGACTCCATTGAAAAGTACAGCGTTTTAAGGGCTAACCTTGCTCTTGAAAGAAGTGACGTCTGCCTTATCATGATAGATGCAAACGAGGGCGTTACTGCTCAGGACGAGCGCATTGCAGGTCTTGCCCACGAGGCAGGAAAAGCGTCGGTTATCTGCGTTAATAAGTGGGACACCGTTGAAAAGGACAACTCCACCACCAAGAAGTTTACCGAGCAGGTTTATCAGGCGCTGTCCTATATGACCTACGCCCCTCTGGTGTTTATTTCGGCTAAAACCGGTCAGAGAGTGGACACACTTTTCGAGCATATAAACTACGTTAATCTTCAATCCAATCTCCGTGTATCAACGGGTATGCTCAACGATTTACTTGCCGAGGCGACAACCAGAGTCCAGCCTCCCTCGGACAAGGGCAAATTCCTGAAAATATACTATATGACACAGATAGGAGTAAAGCCTCCCACATTCGTTATCTTCTGTAACAAGGCAGAGCTTTTCCATTTCTCCTATCAGCGATATATTGAAAACTGCCTGAGAACCACCTTCGGCTTCAAGGGCACACCCATCAAGCTTATTATCAGGGAGAAGGGGGAAGATAAATGAGCTTCTATGAATTGAGAAAATTCGGTTATCTCTTTACCAGACTTTGTGGTGATTCGGTGCCCTACGGGGTAATGATAGAGGACACTCTCGTGCCCTTTAATTACGATAATCGCTTCATCGCCCTTCTTGAAACCGAAAAGGGCTGGATTGCAGGCCTGGCGCTCCTTCTTTGCGCCGTTGTCTCCTATTTGATAGGTAGCCTTAACTTTGCCGTTATACTGTCCAGAGTATTCCACCACGACGATATAAGAAAGCACGGAAGTGGAAACGCAGGCGCTACCAATATGGTGCGCACCTACGGACGCGTATGGGGAGTGCTTACCTTCGTTTGCGACGGATTAAAGGCTGTGGTTTCGGTGCTGGGCTCTATGCTTCTTATGGGCGAGGGTGGTGCGTATATAGGTGCGCTTTTCGCCATACTCGGACACATTTTCCCCGTCTATTATAAGTTTCAGGGTGGTAAGGGCGTTGCAGTGGCTTCCATTGCCATTCTCTGTCTCAATCCCCTTGTGTTTGTCATTCTGGCAGTGCTTTTCGTGGTAATCGTATACGTTTCCCGTTACATATCACTGGGCTCTGTCATCTGCGCCTTCTTTTATCCTATGCTTCTCAACGCCTTCAACACCGACAAGGGCTTTATTTCAACTACCGTTTCGGTGCTGGTAGCAGTAATCGTTATAGTTATGCACCGTTCAAACATCAAGCGTATGATGAACAGAACGGAAAACAAGATTGGACAAAAAGAAAAGAAATGAAAGTGGAAAGAGATGCCTTTGCTAAAATAAATCTTACCCTTGAGGTAGGTGACAAAAGGCGTGACGGATACCATTCTCTCACCTCGGTTATGGCGAGAATTACCCTTGCCGACAGAGTGACGGTTGAGGAAAATAGCGTGGGTAGTGTGCGTTTCTACACCGATACCCCCGGCATTGACAAGGAGGACAACCTTTGCATCCGTATGGCAAACGCCTATTTTAAGGCGAGGGGCATGAGTGGGCAGGGAGTGGATATAACCCTTGTTACCAACATTCCCATAGCCTCGGGTATGGGTGGTGGCTCTGCCGATTGCGCCTCGGTGCTTGAATGTATGGAGGAGCTTTACGGAGGGCTTGAGGACGGAGTGCGACAGTCTATCGCGCGCTCGCTTGGTGCCGACGTGCCCTATTGCCTCAAAAAAAAGCCCTGCCTTTGTACAGGCATAGGCGATGAGTGTCAGCCCATTGACTGCGCCTCTCTTGACGGTCTTTGGCTCACCGTTTCAAAGGTTGGCGAAAAGCTGTCCACGGGCAAGGTTTACTCCGACTTTGACGCACTTCATAAGGACAATACGGAGTATAATCACAACGCCGTTGTAAAGGCGCTTGAAAAGGGTGATATATACGCCCTTGCCCACGGCGTATTCAACGATTTTGAAAGGGTAGTGCTTCCTGCCTCCCCTGAGGTTGCCCGAGAGCGTGACAGACTTCTGTCCCTTGGCGCATTGAGGGTGGTAATGTCGGGCGCAGGTCCTACACTCGTGGCGTTTTTTGATGACGAGGAAAGAGCAAGACAATGCTCGAAGGAAGCATATAAGATTATGCAGTGATATTCCCTTCGGGAGTTAAGGTTGATTTGCTTCGCAAATCTTCAATCGAAGAAAATTTCGCATAGCGAAATTTTCTTCGATTGTTCATTGTGCATTAAAAAAGCAAGACGGTTTTCCGTCTTGCTTTTTGTTTTATCCCAGCTTGTCGAATGCGCGAAGTACCTTCTTGAGCTGAACTCTCGCATTTGGGTATTTCTTTGCGTAGAAAGATTCAAAGTTTTCAATCTTCTGGTCAATCATATTATTAACGGTGTAGCCGTAGCCGTGGAATCCGTCGTATATGAAGCCGAAGTCGAAGTAACGGTAGTCAAGAATTATATCCAGAACAACCTTTGATTCGGAGTCACGGAGATATCTTGTTTTAAGAGCCGTTTCATAAATGGTGGGAGTGATGGTCTTCCACGATTCATAAGCCAGCGCCTCGGTGCAGACACCGATAAATTCAAGGTCCTTAGCCGTCTTGGGCACGCAGGAAACTGTGTGCTCACCGTAAACGTGTGAGTAGTAATTTTTCTGATGCTCGTCCCACTTGGGATAGGGGAGAATTCCGTAATCGTCCTCAAAGTTACGAAGTCCGTTTGCCATAACGCTTCCAAGGAAAATAGGAGTTATAATGGACTGCTTGTTAAGGAACAGATAAATCTCCTCGGTGTCATCCTCACTTGCACCGATACCCGTGGTATTGTAGTAGAAGTCAAAGAGGGTCTGCATAATGTTATTGATTTTATCGGTTTTGATTGAAAACTGAGGTACACCCTCCTCATCCTTTTGAATGATGGGGTTGTCGAATGCCCACAGCCATGCGTTTGCCTTACTGTTGGCTCCAAACAGACCACCGTAGAAGTCACCGTTTGAGCGTGTGCCCGAGCCGTCGGAATCGACGTAGATATCCTTGAGCATATCGTACATAGCGTCATAGGTCCACTTGCCGTCAAGAACCAGCTCGTAGAGGTTGCCAAGGTCGTATGCTGCTGCAAGATTCTTGTTGAATACCAGAGCGCAGGTAGAGGTGATAGAGTTTACGTTGATATCTGAAATGGCAAGAATACATTTGCCGTCGTATGTAAGCTCGGTTGAGGTGGAAGCTGCCCACCAAGGCTTTGAAAAGTCAACGTGGGGGATATCGTACCAGTTAAGGAAAAGGTTTTTGGTCGTCAGGTTGGCGCAGGTCATAACGTGAGCGACGATAAGGTCGAATTCATCGGTACCCGAAAGAATAGACTTTGACACGTATTCGCTCATGGTGTTGATGTCGGCAGCGTATGCAAGCTCAAGATTACAGTTGAGCTTTGCTTCAACGGCTTCGTTTCTCGTTGCCTTTGCGTCCTTAACAAGGTCACCCTTGTTTATATCTGCTTCTGCAGGGAACATTTCATATCCGTCGTTGTGGCATACAACTCGGAGTGTCTTGCCCTCAAAATCATATTCGTCAAGTCCGTCGTCGGTAGCGGCACGCTCTGCAAAAATGTCGCCCTCCTGAAATACGGCTTCATTGTTATTGTTTGTAGGTTTTTTCGTGGTTGTTTCCTCTTCACCACACGAGGTGAGTGTCAGCATTATGCAGGAAAGCAACATAACGCACGCTAAAATCAGCGCAGTTAATCTCTTCATTTTTTTCTCCTTTTCTCATTACAATATTTATAAGAGTATTGTAACACAAGCCCGTTTCTTTTTCAACCGATTTTTATATTTTAAGCAAAAAAAGAACGGGCTTTATACTAAAAATGCACAATTAAAAGCCTTTTACTGATGCAAAATGCACAATGCATGTGCGGGGGATTTTTGCCGAGTAGCGAATTAGCGAATCGAGCAAAAATTCAAGCCATACAGGGAACGAAACCCGAACAGTGTGTGAGGGTGTAGTGAGTCGGAGAATTAAGGATAATTTCGTCGTGCGAAATTTACAATTAATGAAGATTTGCCAAAGGCAAATCAACCTTAATTGTGAATTGTATATTGTGCATTGTGCATTAAAAAAGCAAGAGGAAGTCCTCTTGCTTTTGTTTAAACGGCGCACAGATTTGGAGATAAAATCGTCAATTGCGAAGCCGTAGCCGTACTTACGTACGGCAGTGCAAGCAAGGGACGAAGAAAATGAAATTTTCACAGATGGAATAAAGCGAAGCTTTCTACCTAAAAAGTCTGTGGCAATGAAGAAGTGTGTTCACGCCTTGTGACAGTCGCGAACACACTATTTTAACTTTATTTATATTTTCATTTTCGCTTTTAGCCCAAATATGAAGCCGTTATTATCCCAGCTTGTCGAATGCGCGTATTACCTTCTTGAGCTGAACCCTTGCATCGGGGTATTGCTTTGCGTAGTATGACTCAAAGTTTTCAATTTTCTGCTCAAGCATATTCTTAACGGTGTAGCCGTAGCCGTGGAAGCCGTCGAATACAAAGCCGAAATCGAAGTAACGGTAGTCAAGAATTATATCGAGAACAACCTTTGATTCAGAGTCACGGAGATATCTCGTTTTAAGAGCCGTTTCGTAAATGGTGGGAGTGATAGTCTTCCACGATTCGTAAGCCAACGCCTCGGCGCAGACACCGATAAATTCAAGGTCCTTGGCAGTCTTGGGTACGCAGGAAACTGTGTGCTCACCGTAAACGTGTGAGTAGTAATTTTTCTGATACTCGTCCCACTTGGGATAGGGGAGAATTCCGTACTCGTCCTCGAAGTTACGAAGTCCGTTGCCCATAACGCTTCCCAAAGTGATGGTGGTCATAATGGACTGCTTGTTAAGGAACATAGCAAATTCTTCGAAATCGTCATCGTCGGGGCTTGAGCCGATACCCGTGGTGTTGTAATAGAAGTCGAAGAGAGTCTGCATAATGTTGTTGATTTTGTCGGTCTTGATTGCAAATTGAGGGATACCCTCCTCGTCCTTCTGAACGATGGGGTTGTCGAACGCCCAGAGGAATGCATTTGCTCTGTTGTTGATTTCAAACGTACCACCGTAGAAGTCGCCGTTTGAGCGTGTACCCGAGCCGTCGGAGTCAATGTAAACGTCCTTGAGCATATTGTACATAGTATCATAGGTCCACTTGCCGTCAAGAACCAGCTCGTAGAGGTTGCCAAGGTCGTACGCTGCCGCAAGATTCTTGTTGAAGGCAAGGGCGCAGGTAGAGGTAATAGCGTTTACGTTGATATCGGAGATGGCAAGAATACATTTGCCGTCGTAGGTAAGCTCAGTTGAGGTTGAAGCTGCCCACCAAGGCTTTGAAAAGTCTACGTGGGGGATTTCGTACCAGTTAAGGAAAAGGTTTTTGGTTGTAAGGTTTGCACAGGTCATAACGTGGGCTACCACAAGGTCGAACTCATCAGTACCCGAAAGAATAGATTTTGAAATGTATTCGCCCATTGTAGTAATGTCGGCAGCGTAAGCAAGCTCAAGATTACAGTTAAGCTTTTCTTCAACTGCTTCGTTTCTCTTTGCCTTTGCATCTTTTACAAGGTCGCCCTTGTTTATATCAGCTTCTGCAGGGAACACCTCGTATCCGTCGTTGTGACAAACTACTCGGAGTGTTTTTCCCTCGAAGTCCCATTCGTCAAGTCCGTCGTCGGTAGCGGCACGCTCTGCAAAAATGTCGCCCTCCTGGAATACGGAGTCGTTGTTGTTATTATTGTTTGTAGGATTTTTCGTAGTTGTTTCCTCTTCACCGCATGAGGTGAGTGTCAGCATCATGCAGGAAAGCAACATAACGCACGCTAAAATCAGCGCAGTTAATCTCTTCATTTTTTTCTCCTTTTCTCTTTATAAAGATTTATAAAAATATTGTAACACAAGCCTATTTTTTTTGCAACTGCCTTTTTGCAAAATAACCATATTTTTGCCATTGCTTTGTTGCAATTTTACCATATTTCATTAATGGTTTTATTGCAATTTTCCCATATATTTTTTAAAACATGGTAATTTGGTTAGTTTCGGGCAGATTGTCCAGCACTCCGAACTCCTTCAAGGTGTCGATTACAGCCTTTGAAATGCCCGACCTTGTGCGAAGGTCCTCAACCGAGAGAATGGGCTCTCCCGTGTGCATAGCCTCGTAAATGCTGTCTGCAGCTGAGTCTCCCACACCTGCAAGGGTTGAGAAGGGAAGGCGTATTCCGTTGCCCTCGGGAAGAAAGTCGTGTGAATGGGATTTTTCCAGATCAATGGGCAGGAAGGGGATACCTCTGCACATACATTCGTTTGCAAGCTGAAGGGTGGGAATGAGTGAAAGGTCCTTCTGGCTTGCCTCGTGTCCCTTTGCCTTTACGTCGGCAATGTATCTTACCACGCCCGAGCGACCACCTGCAACTATTCCCGCATCAAAGCCACCCGGCGCTGCCGTGAAGAAGCCTGCGTAAAAGGCAGTGGGCATATAGATTTTATACCAGCCTATACGGATAGCAGACATTACGTATGCTGCTGCGTGAGCCTTGGGGAACATATACTTTATCTTTTTGCAGGAAGCTATGTACCAATCGGGTACGTTTTTCTCCCTCATTGCCGCTTCGTGCTCGGGGGAGAGCCCCTTTCCTTTTCTTACCTTTTCCATTATGTCGAAGGAAAGCTTGTTTTCAAGTCCGTAGTTGATAAGGTCAAGCATAATACCGTCACGGGTTCCTATAACCTTGGAAATGTCGCATACGCCTTCGTTGATAAGGTCCTGCGCGTTTCCAAGCCATACGTCCGTGCCGTGGGTAAGTCCCGAAACCTGCAACAAATCGGCGAAGTTCTTGGGCTTTGCTTCAACGAGAACCTGCTGAACGAAGCTTGTGGAAAGCTCGGGAAGTCCCAGAGTACCAAGAGGACAGCCGATGTCGTCGGGGGTGACGCCAAGAGGCTCTGTGGAACGGAAAAGCTCGTACACCTTGGGGTCGTTCATGGGAACGTCAAGTATGTTGGTGTTTGAATACTTTTCTATCATTTTATACTTGGTGGGAATATCGTGTCCCAGCTCGTCAAGCTTTAGAATGGTATCGTGAAGGTATGAGAAAGCAAAGTGGGTAGTAATTATATCAGAATTGGGGTCGTCGGCAGGGTGCTGAACGGGAGTGAATTCGTAAACGCTGTTCTCCTTGGGAACAACGATAATTCCACCCGGGTGCTGACCGGTTGTACGCTTCACGCCTACGCAACCGTTTGCAAGTCTGTTCATCTCTGCCTTGGGCATAGTCAGATTTCTGCCCTCAAGATATTTCAGAACGAAGCCGTAAGCCGTCTTTTCGGCAAGGGTACCAAGAGTTCCTGCACGGAATACGTTCTCGCTTCCGAAAAGCTCTTCGGTGTACTTATGTACTCTGCCCTGCACCATACCCGAGAAGTTAAGGTCGATATCGGGGGACTTGTCTCCGTAGAAGCCGAGGAAGGTTTCAAAGGGGATATCGTGTCCGTCACCCTTCATATCTGCCTGACACTTGGGGCACTTTTTGTCGGGAAGGTCAAAGCCCGAGCCAACCGAGCCATCGGTGATAAATTCACTGTGCTTACAGTTTGGGCAATAGTAGTGAGGTGGCAGGGGATTTACCTCCGAAATACTTGCCATAGAGGCTACGAAGGAGGAGCCAACCGAGCCTCGTGAGCCTACCAGATAGCCCTGACTCTCGCTGTAATGCACAAGCTTCTGGGCAATGATATACAGTACGGCGTAGCCGTTGTTGATGATTGAGGTAAGCTCCTTGTCAAGACGCTTATACACTATTTCGGGCAGGGGGTCACCGTAGATGCTCTTTGCCTTTTCCCAGCACATTCTCTGCAGGTCCTCCTCTGCGCCCTCAAGATTGGGGGTGAAGGTGCCCTTGGGAATGGGACGGATGCCCTCCTCTACCATATCTGCAATGAGATTGGTGTTGGTTACGACTATTTCTTTCGCCGTTTCGGGTGAAAGGTAGGTAAACTCATTGAGCATTTCCTCGGTAGTTCTGAAATAAAGGGGATTGGGACGGTCTGCGTCGCTGAACTTTGCCGAAACCAGAATACGTCGGTAAATTTCGTCCTGCTTGTTGAGGAAATGGGCGTCGCAGGTGGCAACTACGGGCTTATTTGCCTTTTTGCCAAGTCTTATGATTTCCTTGTTTATTTCAATGAGCTTGTCCATATCGGGAACGGTGCCGTTTTCTATCATAAAGGCGTTGTTGGACAAAGGCTGAATTTCAAGATAGTCGTAGAAGGAGGCGATTTTCAGCAGGTCGCCCATATTCTTGCCCGACAGAACTGCCTGATAAAGCTCACCTGCCTCGCAGGCAGAGCCTATAATAAGTCCGTCACGGTAGCGTTCAAGGAGCGTTTTGGGAATTCTGGGCTGACGGTTGAAGTAGGTCAGATAGGATTCCGAAACTATTCTGTAAAGATTCATCATACCAGTCTGATTTTTCACCAGAATTATCATATGGTAGGGACGAAGCTTTTTGGGGTCGGTCTTTTCAGACATGGAAAGCACCATATCCGAAATATTTGCAACGCCCTCCTTTTTCAGCTTGTGACACATACACTCGAATATCTTGGAAAGCATTTCTGCATCGTCGCAGGCACGGTGATGATTGAAGGCTTCAAGACCGAAATACTCTTGAAGAGTGTCAAGCTTGTGCTTCTTCAAATCGGTGTTGAGATGCCTTGAGAGCGCAAGGGTGTCAAGGTAGGGGTTGTTGAATTTTATGGAATGGTCCTCGCACGCCTTCTTGATAAAGCCCATATCGAAGTTGGCGTTATGGGCTACCAGCACAAAGTCCTCGCAGAAGTCCACGAAGGACTGTACTGCCGTTTTGGCGTCGGGCGCATCCTTAACCATATCGTCGGTAATGCCCGTCAGCTGAACGATGTTTTCTGGAATGGGCATCTGTGGGTTTACAAAGGTGGAGAACCGATCAATCACCCTTCCACCACAGTATTTTACTGCACCTATTTCGGTTATTCCACAGGTGAGGGGAGAAAGTCCCGTTGTTTCTATATCGAAAATTATAAAGGTGTCCCTTTCAAAGCTTGCGTTGGAGTCTCCGTATATAGCTCTCGCCGTATCGTCAACGAAGTACGCCTCCAAGCCGTATATCACCTTCATACCAAGCTTTTCTGCCGTCAGCATTGCATCGGGGAAGCCCTGCACGTTTCCGTGGTCGGTTATGGCAACTGCACGGTGTCCCCAGGCGTGAGCCTGCTCTACAATCTGAGAGGGGGGGATAACTGCATCCATCTGGGAAAGTGTGGAGTGAATGTGAAGCTCCACTCTTTTTTCCTCGGCGTCGTCACGGCGCTTTTTACAGGATATTTTATATACCGTGGTGGGCTTTATTACAAAATCGTTTTCGTATTTGTCAAAGTCAGCTTGACCTATTACCTGCACTACAGTGCCCGGCTTAAGATTGCCCTTCGATTCCTTCCATACTTCTGTTGAGCAGAAGAACTTCACCGACACCGACGAGCTTTCGTCGGTTATCTGTACTGTGGCAATGGTCTTGTCTCCCGAGCGTGTCTCGTGCTCGTCAACGAAGAAGATTTTTCCACAGACTGCAAATATTTTTTTAGGCTCAATGCCGAAAACTCTCTTTATGGGTATGAGGGGAGTGTCCTTCTTTCTGTCCTTGCCGTAGACTACGGCCTTTTCACTCAGGTCGAAGTCCATATAGCCTGCGTGGTAGCTTTCCTCCTCTGCCGTCTCACCGTCGTCGGCTTCTCCGTCGTCCATAAGAGAATACACCTGATTTACAGGGGCCTCCTCAACCACGGGGGGCAGGGTAACCGTCATAGTGCGCTCTGCTTGAGCAATGTATGACGACATATCAAAGGGGGGGGAGTCGTCTATGACTACCCGAAGACTTAAATCAAATTCACTTTTTATAATGTCTGCAAGTATTCTTGCACACTCGGCGTCATGGGGAAGCTTGCCAAGACCACCGTCAAGCTTAAAGGTAAGCGCATCGCCCTCAAGCTCCATTTTACCACCGTCAAAAAAGCCGTTGGCAAGCGAGGTGTTACGCTTAAGCTCGGCAATAAGCTCCGAGTAGTAGCCCTCATTGAACAGCTCACCGGGGTAGTGGGGGAAGAGGAAGCAGGCAGTAAGCTGGTAGGCTTCCTTTATTTCTCTTTCTATTTCGTAAAGCAGGGACTTCTGAATAAGCTTTTCAAGTCCCATATGTATGGCTATTGAGCGTTTTTCCTTATTAACTCCACACTTGTAGGTAAAAATACCTTCAAGCAAGGACCTTTTTATGCCCTCGGGCTTATACTTTGACAGCTTTTCGGCAAGGGATATTCCGTTCTTTTCTATTTCCAATTTCAAGTCCTCATTTTTTCTATTTCTTCAAGTAAAACTTCAACTATTTTTTCCTCGGGCACCTTGGCAACGGGGACGCCCTTTTTAAAGAGCAACGCTTCCCCAACGCCACCTGCTATACCAACGTCGGCTTCTCTTGCCTCCCCCGGTCCGTTTACAACGCATCCCATAACTGCAACTCTTATCTTTCGGTTTTCAATGGGTGGGATTGCTTCAAGGGCAGATTCTACCTTTTTGGCTATATCCACAAGATTTATTTTCGTTCTTCCACAGGTGGGACAGGAGGTGAGGTCAAAGGAGCCCCTTTTATAAAGTCCCAGCGAGGAGAGGATTTCTCTGCCTGCAATTACCTCCTCAATTACGTCGTCGGTAATGGATACGCGAATAGTATCTCCAATGCCCTCGGACAAAAGAGTACCGATACCGATTGAGGATTTTATAAGGCTCTTTTTCAGCGTTCCCGCCTCGGTAACGCCCAGATGTAAGGGACAGTCGGTGAGGGAGGACAGCTTTCTGTAGGCTTCAATCATAGTGACAACGTCGGAGGATTTAACCGACACGGCAATGTCGTTGAAATCAAAGCGCTGAAGCGCCTCAATTTCCTTCAGAGCCGATTCGGTCAGCGCATCGGCAGTGGGGGCGCCGTATTTTTCAAGAAGCCCCTTTTCAAGAGAGCCACTGTTTACGCCTATTCTTATGGGTATATGCCTTTCACGGCAGGCGTCGGCAACTGCCTTTACTCTTGATTCGTCGCCGATGTTACCGGGATTTATTCTTATTTTATCAATGCCAAGCTGTGAGGCACGGAGAGCCACACGGTAGTCGAAATGCACGTCTGCCACCAGGGCAGTGCTTTTGCCCTTGATAGCCTCTTTGTAGTAGGGGATATTTTCAGCCGATTCACAGTCGGGAAGCGTAAAGCGCACAAGGTCACAGCCTGCCTCGGCAAGCCTTACAATATCACGGGCGCACGCCTCTCTGTCGTGAGGGTCTGCCGTTATCATGGACTGTACGGAAATTGGCGCGTCACCACCTATTTCAACAGGTCCCACCGTTATTTTACGGGTAAATTTTCTCATTTTTATCACCTACGCCAGTTTTATTATATCGTTCACCATTACTACTGCCATAAACAAAAGCAACAGCACCATTCCAACGGCGTGAACTATTCCCTCGTGCTGAGGCTTAATGGGCTTTCCTCTTATTGCTTCAATCAGCACGAAAACGATTCTTCCACCGTCAAGGGCAGGTATGGGGAGCAGATTGAACACTCCCAGATTCATACTTACGAAAACGAAGAGATAGAGCAACGGCTTAAAGCCCTGACTTACGCTTTCGGCAATGACCTCAACCGTTCCAACGGGTCCCGATACTGCTTCAAGTCCGTATCTGCCGGTTATCAGGTCGGTGAGGGAGGAAAGTATCATCTTTACAGTTGAAAAGGATTGGAAAACTGCCTCACGCATCAGGGTACCCACGCTTCGCTTGACGTAAAGGGGGGAAAAGTCAACCACTCCACACAAAAGCCCCTCAACCTCCTGGGTGTTGAAGCTCACGTCCTCAAGGAGTATTTCTTCTCCGTCCCGTTCTATTACAATATCAAGTGGCTCCGTTCCGTCCATCATAATCTTGTAGGAAACGTCCTGCCACACGTTCATTTTTTCACCGTTGATTTTAACTATTTTGTCCCCGTCCTGAACGCCGTAATCGGACAGCACCGAGTCCTCGATTACCGAATAGCCCTCTCGGTCTGCAATATAGGTGGTGGGGTAGTAGGGGGATAGTGAGAGCAATATGAACATAGCCACCACTGCCGTGAGAATATTCATAAAGGAGCCTGCAAGCAGAATTATAAATCTCTGCCACCAGGGCTTTTTCGTCAGAGCGTCGTCTCTGTCACTTTCCTCGTCCTCACCCACAAGGCTTACGAAGCCTCCTATGGGCAGGGCGCGTATTGAGTAAGCAGTTCCCGATTTTTTGCTTTTACGGGAAATGATTTTGGGTCCCATACCTATGGCAAACTCGTTGACGCCCACCTTAAAAAGACGAGCCGTGATAAAGTGACCGAATTCGTGAGACAGTATCATAAAGCCGAAGAATAAAAGAGCGATTATTATTTTCCAGACCATAAAGTTCTCCTGAGGCTTCATATTTGGGCTAAAAGAAGCAATTGATAATTGAAAATTGAAAGTTGAAAATTCAGGTTGATTTGCTTCGCAAATCTTCAATCAAAGAAAATTTCGCACGGCGAAATTGTCCTTAATTGTGCATTGTGCATTGTTAATTGTTAATTGTTAATTAGCGAAGCTACGGCTTCGCGTGCCAACAGGTCGTCCTCTTCCAGATTGTCAAGCGTAACTACGTCTCTGTGAGGCACTGTGTTTACTGCTTGTTCAACCAGAGTGAATATATCGGTGAAGCGTATTTTCTCCTTCAAAAAGAGTGCTACTGCCTCCTCGTTGGCGCTGTTCATTACGGCAGGGGCGTTCCCCCCTAAGGTAACGGCTTTTTTGGCGAGAGGGAGCAGGGTAAAGGTGTCCTCGTCGGGGGTGTCAAAGGTAAGTGAAAACGCCTTTGTAAAGTCGAGAGGGGTACACAGAGAGGGTTGTCTCTCGGGGTAGGTGAGGGCAAAGGCAATGCAATGCTTCATATTGGGATTTCCCATTTGAGCTAAAATTGAGGAATCCACGAACTCTACCATAGAGTGAACGATGCTCTGTCGGTGTACCGTTACGTCTATTTTATGTGCAGGCACGCCGAAAAGACGTACTGCTTCTATTATTTCCAAGCCTTTATTCATTAATGTTGCCGAATCAACGGTAATTTTTGCACCCATTGACCAGGTGGGATGCTTCAATGCGTCGGCAAGGGTTACCTTTTCAAGCTGGGCGCGACTCATTCCAAAGAAGGGACCACCCGATGCAGTGATGATAAGCCTTTTTATAAACTCGGGAGAGTTATGCTCACCGTCTAGGCATTGAAATATTGCCGAATGCTCACTGTCAACGGGGAGAAGCTTTACTCCTGCCCTTTTTACCTCGTCAAGTATTATGTCACCTGCTGCAACAAGGGGCTCCTTGTTCGCCATGGCAATATCCTTGCCCGAGCGTATTGCAGCAACGGTGGGTCTTATTCCACATCTGCCCATAAGGGAATTGAGAAGTATATCTGCGTCCGAGCTCTCTGCCACCTCGGTAACGGCATTCTCACCGATAAGCACCTTGGTGTCGGTGTCTGAAACCTTTATCTTCAATTCCTTGCCTGCATCCTCGTCAACTACTGCTACAAGCTTGGGGTTAAATTCCCTTATCTGTTCTTCAAGGAGCTTGATGTTTGAGTATGCGGCAAGGGCAGTAATGGGTATATTCTTTTCACGGGCAACCTCAACCGTCTGCGTACCGATTGAGCCCGTTGAGCCAAGCAACGCTAATTTTTTCATAATCCTTTTCCAATCAGAATTTTACAAAAAGTGAAACTACATACAAAAATGCCGATACGGCTAAAATACTGTCAAATCGGTCAAGCACACCACCGTGTCCCGGGAAGAGGTTTCCGTAGTCCTTAATGCCGTAGTGTCTTTTGATAAGTGACGCCGAAAGGTCACCAAGCTGTGAAACCACGCTTGCTACAAGTCCCACGATAGTGAGAATTAGGGTGAGCTTCAGGTCGTGAGTCATAAACCAGCCGTATACGCCGTAGGTGATTGTGGTGGCAAGGCTTCCGCCTATTGCACCCTCAACAGTTTTCTTGGGGCTGACTGCAGGAATAAGCTTGTGCTTGCCGAGAAAATAGCCTGAAAAATAGGCAAAGGTATCGGTCACCCAAGCGCCCACGAATACCAGAGGGAATAAAAGCGTGCCTTTCGTGAACAGTACCGTCAGTGAACCGAAGGATGCCGTTACGTAAAAGGTAAGAGCAAATGCTACGAGAACCTTATCTGCAGTGATTTTAGAGTTGTTTAAAACTCCCGTGAAGAGAAGATAAAAAACCAGCACGATAAACGTGGGAGTATATGCGCCGAGATGAGAAGCGTTAAGGAGAGGCAAGGCGAATGCAACTGCGTAAACGGGAGCGAAAAACAAGTTTTTTTCTTCCCCCGTGCATTTTACGGCTTCAAAAGCTCCGACGGCAGACAGAACTGCCATTGCTAAGCTGAAAAGCGTTATAGGTCCCACGAGAGTCAGCTCTCCGAAGATGAGAATGGGAATAAAGATTAAAAGGGCAACTATTGCCGTTATTATTCTTGTTTTCATAGCATTTTTCCTTTGTCGGTTTATTTTACGGCTCCGAATCTGCGCTGACGGGTTGCGAAAAACTCCAACGCCTCGTCAACGTCTCTGTATATCATATCGGGCCAGAGGGTTTTTGTAAAATACAGCTCGGAATAGGTGGATTGCCAGGTTAAGAAGTTGGACAGACGCCACTCGCCACCCGTTCTCACGATAAGGTCGGGGTCGGGCTGTCCCATGGTGTAAAGGCGTGAGGAGATATCCTCCTCGGTCACCTCCGTCTTACCCTCGGAAATAAGGGTGTTGACTGCGTGTACTATATCGTCTCTTCCTCCGTAGTTTATGGCAACGTTGAGAGTGTGAGGGTAGTCGTGAGCATCCTGGGTGACCTCCTTCATAAGCCTTTGTATTTCGGGGGAAAAGCGTGTGGTATCACCTAAAAAGCGAACGTTGAATTTGTTGCCGTCGTGGTTGTCAAGCCACTCCTGCATATAGTCCATAAGAAGCTTCATTATGCCGTCAACCTCACTTTGAGGACGCTTCCAGTTTTCGGTTGAAAAGGCGTAGACGGTTACAAGCTGGATATTTCTGTTGAAGCAGTATTCCACAACTCTGCGAAAGGCTTCTGCCCCTGCTTTATGTCCCATTTCTCTGGGGAGTCCTCGGGAATTTGCCCATCTGCCGTTACCGTCCATAATGAAGGCTATATGACGAAGCGGCGGTTGAGTGCCGCCGCTTTTAACGTCTTTCTTTTTCAATGAGAAAAGTCTCATTATATTTCCATTACCTCTTTTGTCTTTGCGGCAACCAGAGCGTCAATATTCTTAACGTACTTATCGGTGAGGTCCTGCGCGTCCTTTTCTCCCGACTTTACGTCGTCCTCTGTGAGAGTTCCTGCCTTCTTTTCGTTCTTGAGATAGTCGTTTGCTTCACGGCGAATGTTACGGATTGCAACCTTTGCATCCTCGCCACACTTTGAAACCTGCTTTGAAACCTCTTTTCTACGCTCCTCTGTAAGAGAGGGGAAGGTGAGACGGATTACCTTACCGTCGTTCTGAGGGTTAATGCCAAGGTCGGAAGCAAGTATTGCCTTTTCAATTTCCTTTACCGTGGAAGCATCCCAAGGTGTAATCACAAGGGTTCTTGCATCGGTGGTGGAGATTGCCGCAATCTGATTTATGGGAGTGGGAGAGCCGTAGTAGTCAACGGTAATCTTATCAAGCACTGCTGCGCTTGCGCGTCCTACTCTTATTGATTTCAGCTCGCTTTCAAGAGCTGAGCAGGATTTTTGCATTTTAGCTTCAAAATCTTTAAGGTTAGCTTTCATATTGTTGTTTCCTTTCAGTATATCAGTTTAATTTTTCTACTATAGTTCCCGTTTCGCCACCACAGATGGCAGTAACGATGTTTTCGGGGTTATCAAGACCGAAGAGAAGAAGGGGCATACCGTTTTCCATAGCGTAGGCAGTTGCCGTAGCGTCGATTGCCTTCAGTCCCTTTGCAAGAATTTCACTGTAATCAAGCTTGGGAATTCTCACGGCTGTGGGGTCAATTCTGGGGTCTGCCGTATATATGGCGTCAATGTTCTTGGCAAGCATTACCACGTC
This sequence comes from Clostridia bacterium, assembly GCA_017520825.1. Classification (GTDB taxonomy): domain Bacteria; phylum Bacillota; class Clostridia; order Oscillospirales; family SIG627; genus RGIG6353. The sequence continues at coordinate 110,985 of JAFXEX010000014.1, forward strand.
GGCGTCAATTTCAACACCTCTTAAAACCGAGGTTGTGTCGGTGGTCATATGAGAGATACCAGAGCCTCCTGCAAAGATAACCACACGCTTCTTTTCAAGGTGGCTTACTGCTTTTGACTTTATGTAGTTTTCGGCAAATTGAGGCATTTCAACCGAGGACATTACTCTCGTTTCAACACCCAGCTTTTCAAGCGTTTCTGAAAGGGCAATGGAGTTTATCACGGTAGCAAGCATTCCCATATGGTCTGCTCTCGTACGGTCAAAGCCCTCGCCCAGTCTACCTCCTCGCCAGATGTTTCCTCCACCGATAACGATACCTACCTCAACGCCAAGCTCGGTGACTCTTTTGATTTCAGCACCGATTCTGTCCAGCTTTGCTCTGTCGATAATCGGTACGCTTTTAACTACCTTTTCGCCGTTTTTGTCGGTGGTGTATTCGGCAAGCTCATTGCCGTATACTGCTTCTCCCGACAGCTTAATCAGAACTCTTTTGAATTTCGCTCCCATTTTCTTCTTCCTCGCCACTTTTTTACTATTTAATATTGTAACCTAAAAATTGTAATTTGTAAAGTGCTAATTTAAATAATCTTGAAGGATTTACCCTCAATTTTCACTCTGCCCGATACAATGGGGGTGTCGGTGAGGTTGAGGTATACCGTCAGGGTGTCCTTACCACCTTTTCTTCGGTATATTACAAGGTCGCCGTCACACCTTAAAAACTCAAAGCCGCCGTCCTTAAGGCAGGGGTGCTTTTCCCTTAATTTTCCAAGCATTTTATAGTGTGAAATAAGCTCCTTGTCCTCTCGTCCCCAGGGGTATGGCATACGGCAGAAGGGGTCGTGATAGCCCTCCACTCCTGCCTCGTCTCCGTAGTATACCGAGGGGAAGCCGAAAATAGTGTATTGAATTACCGAGGCAAGCTTCAAAAGCTTTTTCGCCTCTGCTCTTTTTTCGGACGACAGCCTTAACACCGAAAGCTCGGCGTTGGTCTTGTCCTCGCCTGCCGTTGGGTCACCCAGAAGAGTGAGTATGCGCTCGGTATCGTGGGTGGATATTATGTTCATAAGGGAGTCAAGCACGGGCTTTGGATAGGATGAATAAAGCTCGGTAACGGTGTTGTAGAAGCCCTCTGCGTCACGGTGACTCAAAAGAGAGATAATAGCGTTACGAAGAGGGTAGTTCATAACGCTATCAAGCTGAGCGCCGTGAAAATAGCGCCGTCTCTTGCCGTAGGAGGTCTTGGTTACGCCGTTTTCCCATACCTCGCCTAAAACGAAGGCGTCCTTTACGCCCTTTGCCGTGGCGTTCAGCTCGTCGAGAAACTCGTCTGAGAGCTCGTCGGCAACGTCAAGTCGCCAGCCGTCAGCACCACGTCCCAGCCAACGCTCAACTATTCCACCCTCGCTTGTAAAATAGCGTCGGCAGTCATCAGCTCCGTGCTTCAGTCGGGGCATTATTTCAATGCCCCACCACGCCTCGTAGGAATTGGGAAATTCCGTAAAATTGAACCAATTGGCGTAGGGGGAGTCCTCTGACTGATATGCGCCAACCTCGGCGTAGCTTCCACGCTTGTTGAAGTAACGGCTATCGTCACCCGTGTGGTTGAACACGCCGTCTAAAATTACCTTCATCCCTCTTGCGTGAGCCTTTTCAATAAGGTTGTCAAACGCCTCGTCACCACCCAGAAGGGAGTCGATTTTTTCATAGTCACCCGTATCGTAACGGTGATTTGACACCGACTCAAAGACAGGGGACAGATATATTATGTTTACGCCAAGGGAGGCAAGGTAGTCAAGCTTTTCGGCAACGCCCCACAGATTACCTCCGAAGAAAACGTCGTTGGACAAGGGGTCGCCTACCTTTTCGGCGTATTGTGGAATACCCTTTTCCCAATCCTCGTTGATAACGCCGTGAGGGGATACCTCGCCCTCTCCACGCTTGAATCGGTCAACGAAAATATGGTACATTATACCACCCTTTACCCAATGGGGCGTGTTAAAGCCCTTTTGGTAAAAAAGAAGGGTGAACTTGCTCTCCGAACTGTCGGTGAGAACGAAGTCAAGGTTGTTAACGCTTGACACAAACAGAGTATCAAAGCCACGAAGAAGCAGTATTTCGTAGAAATAAAGCCCCTTTTCACCCTTGATTTTCACTTGGTAGCAGTCGCTTCCACCCTCAAGAGAGGTGTAGTCAAAGGGAACGTCCTGCGCCTCTTCGCCGTCACGGTTAATCCTTAGCACCACTCCCGACGCACCGAGACGGCGAGGAAGGGTAACGGAAAGGGTCAAGACTGTGCCCTCTTCAAAGGCGCCAAGTCGGGTAGCCTTACCCTTTACAACTCTTTTTATATCAATATTTGCGTTCTTTTCAAGATTTGTGTGGTTTTTTATAAGCATATAAACACCGTTACTTTATTTTTGAACGACCTGACAGAAGGCTGTCAGGTCGTTGTAATTACTTTACTTTTTTAAGATTCCAGAAGCGTGTCGCATATTCCTCAATACATCTGTCAGATGCAAAATAGCCTGCCCCTGCAATATTGATAAGCGACATACGGCTCCAGCCTTCACGGTCACGGTAAGCCTCGGTCATAGCCTTGTGAGTAGAATGGTAGGACTCAAAATCTGCCAGACACATATAGGGGTCTGCAACGCCGTGTGCGTTGAGCAGATAGGAGGCAATATCGGCAAAGGATTCACCTGCAAAGCCTTGGGAAAGAGCGTTGATTATCTTTGCAAGGCGTGGGTTGGTGGTGTAGTAGCTTGCCGAATTGTAGCCTCTCAGCCAAAGGTCCTCAACCTCCTTGGCAGTAAGACCGAATATAAACATATTCTCCTTGCCCGTCGCCTCCTGCATCTCAACGTTTGCGCCGTCAAGAGTACCGATGGTCAGAGCGCCGTTTATCATCAGCTTCATACAACCCGTACCACTCGCCTCCTTGCCTGCAAGGGAGATTTGCTCACTTACTTCGGCAGAGGGTATAAGTGCCTCGGCAAGACTTACGTTGTAGTCCTCAAGGAACACAACTGCAAGCTTTTCACGGATTTTGGGGTTGGGATTCTGGTCAATATCTCTGCCCAGACAACACAGAAGCTTGATTATTCTCTTAGCCATATCGTAGCCGGGCGCAGCCTTTGCGCCGAAGAAAAACGTCTGTGGCTGTACTTCAAGGTCAGGATTTTCCTTAAGGTCGAGATAGAGACCTATAATGTTAAGGGCATTGAGAAGCTGTCTCTTGTACTCGTGAAGTCTCTTTATCTGCACGTCGAATATGGAGTGAGTGTTCAGCTTCTTGCCCGTCTTTTTGTATATCAGGTTGGCAAAGTCGATTTTGTTGTCGTGCTTTATGCCACGAAGTCTTTCAAGCACCTCTTTGTCGTCGGCAAACTTTTTCAGCTGGGACAACTGCTCGGGCTGATGACGGTAGCCGTCGCCGATGCAGTCCTCAATAAGAGAAGCAAGTCGGGGGTTTGAGTAGCACAGCCATCTTCTGTGGGCAATGCCGTTGGTAACGTTGTCAAAGCGCTCGGGGTACATCTTGTAGAAGTCCTTGAAGGTGGAGTCCTTCAAAATGCCGGAGTGAAGCTTTGATACGCCGTTTACCGAGTGTGAGGCAATAACCGAAAGGTTTGCCATTCTCACCTGGGAGTTGGCAATGATGCTCAATTTCGATATAGTGTCCCAATTGCCGGGGAAGGCGTCCCACGCCTCACGGCAGAAGCGCTCGTTGATTTCCTTGATAATAGAATGAATTCTGGGAAGCTTGAGGGCAAACAAATCCTCGTTCCAGGTTTCAAGAGCCTCGGGCATAACCGTGTGGTTAGTGTAGGAAACGGTCTTTGAAACGATGTCCCAAGCTCTTTCCCAAGAGTAAAAATAGTCGTCAATGAGTATTCTCATCAGCTCGGGCACGCAAAGGGCAGGGTGGGTGTCGTTGATGTGTATTGCTACCTTGTCGCTTAAATTGTCAAGGGTTTTATATACTGCCATATGGTCACGGATAATGCTCTGTACCGAGGCAGAAACAAGGAAATACTGCTGTGTCAGACGGAGAAGCTTGCCCTCGGTGTGATTGTCCGAGGGGTAAAGCACCTTTGAAATGATTTCGGCATTGGTGCTTTCTTCAAGAGCCTTGGTGTACTGTCCCTGAGTGAAAAGACCCATATTGAAATTCTGAATATCCCTTGCCTTCCACAGTCTCAGCTGGCTTACTGCAGAGGAGTCAGCGCCCGAAATCATCATATCGTAGGGAACTGCCTCTATTTCCTCGGCGTTTTCGTAAAGTATTTCGCAATGGCCGTCCTTCCAGTTTTCAATTACCTTACCACCGAACTTTACCTTGTAAACTCTGTCGGTACGGGGGATGAGCCAAACCTCACCACCGGGAAGCCATACGTCGGGAAGCTCTACCTGCATACCGTCAACTATCATCTGACGGAAAAGACCGTACTCGTAGCAGATTGAAAAGCCTGTGGCAGGGTAGTCAAGGCTGGAAAGAGAGTCCATAAAGCAGGCTGCAAGTCTTCCGAGACCACCGTTGCCAAGTCCTGCGTCCGACTCGCACTCGTAAAGCTCGTCAAGATTGAAGCCAAGAGAGTCAAGAGCCTCGGCATAAGCCTTGTCAAGACCTAAGTTGCATAAATTGGTTTTAAGGCTTCTGCCAAGCAGAAACTCCATACACATATAGTAAACTCGCTTTGCTCCTGCTTCGTTTACTTTTTTCTTATATTTGGAGCGCTTGTCGCTGAGAATGTTCTTGACGGTAATCGCCGCCGCCTTGTACATCTGCTCCCGTGACGCATCCTCGGCAGTACAGCCGAAGTGACGGAGCAGAACTGTTTCGAGCAGTGATTTTACTTCTTCTTTGTTTGGGGAATAGTTCATATGGTATCCTTTCTGTTTTGCGGGAAAGTTGAAAATTGAGAATTGAAAGTTGAAAATTAAGGAAAATTTGCCAAAGGCAAATTCACCTTAATTCTGCATTCTGCATTTATTTAACCCAAAAGACCTGCCGTAAGCTCATATAACTTTATATAGCTATTAGCCGATGACTTCCACGAGAAGTCGGTTCTCATTATCTTATAAACGAGTCTGCGTCTCAGCTCCTCATTTTTGTAGAGCGTGAGCGCTGCCTCTGTTCGTTCTTTAAGCTCGCCTGCGTTGTAGCCTGCAAAGGTAAAGCCGTTTCCGTTGATTTTGTTATCCTTTATCCAGAAGGGCTTGATAGAGTCGTAGAGACCACCCGTTTCACGCACTACGGGGATTGCGCCGTAGCGTGAGGCTATCATCTGCGACAGACCACAGGGCTCACTCTTTGAGGGCATAAGGAATATATCGGTAGCCGAATATATTCTCTTTGACAAATCTCTGTCGTAGGTTATGAGAGCTCTTACCTTTTGAGGAAAACGCTCCTGAAGGTAGGTAAAGAACTGCTCGTAGCGTTCTTCTCCCTTGCCGAGAATAACCAGCTGAATATCGTGGCTTGCTACAATATCATAAATGCAACCTTCAATTATGTCAAGTCCCTTGTGAGATGCAAGTCGTGAAATTATTGAAAGAAGGGGCACGTCAGCCCTCTCGTCAAGACCAAGCTCACGCTGAAGAGCCGATTTGCACACTGCTTTTCCGTCGGTGTTTACCGATGAGAAGGTCTCAGCAATGGAAGGGTCTGATTTGGGGTCGTAATATTTGTAGTCAATGCCGTTGAGTATGCCCGAAAGCTTGTGGGCGTTGTTGTTAAGGCAGGTGTGCAGACCGTGGGCGTATTCGGGGGTCCGTATCTCCTCGGCATAGCGAGGACTGACCGTGGTAACTCTGTCTGCTTCCTCAATAGCGCCCTTCATCAGATTTATACATCCGTCGTATTCCATAAGGGAATATTCGTTTTCCGAAAGGGCGAACACGTCACCGAGAATGGAGAAGTCGTACTTTCCCTGATACTCTATATTGTGTATGGTGAATACGGATTTAATGCCCTGATATTCGGGGCGTTTTTTATATATACGGTTCAGGTATACTACAGTAAGTGCCGTCTGCCAATCGTGTGCGTGGAGAATATCGGGGTAGAAATCAAGCGCCGACATAGCCTCCATAACTGCCATTGAAAAATAAGCGTAGCGTTCACCGTCGTCGAAAAAGCCGTAAAGAGACTCTCTCTTGAAGTAGTATTCGTTGTCTATAAAATAGTAGGTGACTCCGTTCTTTTTCAGACTGTATATACCACAGTATTGTTTTCTCCAGGCAAGGGGAACGGAGATTATTGCCTCTTCATGCATCTCCTTGCGATATTCTTCCTTGATTGCAGAATAAAGGGGAATAATTACTCTTACGTCAAGGTCATGGCTTTTCGCCAGGGCAGACGGAAGTGAGCCGAGAACGTCACCCAGTCCTCCCGTTGCAGCGAAGGGCATTGCCTCGGCGCCTGCAAATAATAGTTTCATATAGTATCTCCTGACGGCGTGTCTTTTGGGTTAAAACCGAAAATGAAAAGGTTATAAAACCTTTTACAATAGTTCTCCCAAGAAGTAAAGTGCGAACACACCACACCTTTGTTATTAGTTTTTGATGTAGAAAGCTTCGCTTTCTTCCATCTGTGAAAATTTCATTTTCTTCGCGTGTTGCTCGGACTGGCGTACCCTTGTACGCCTACGCCTTCGCACTCCGCGATTTTCCCTCCAAAACTCCCGCCTTTTACGGCAGTGTATGGAGAGTTGCGTTGGTTACAAAAATTTAATTGGAAATTTCCGAAGGAAATTGTCCATAACGTTGACGAAGTCAACATATCGCGTGCGAAGCACATATCGCGTTTGCAAAGCAAACATATCACTCGTCGAAGACGAATATCACTGCAGAATGCACGGCATTCTGTATCACACCATGCTTCCCTTTGAGATAAAGAAGGGCATAGTTTCGTGTCCCGAAAGATTGCGTGAATCCTTTATCATTACGTTTTTGTCGGTTATGGTGCAGTTTACCGTGGCGTTATTTCCAACGTAGGTGTCCTGCAAAAGCACGCTGTTGCGTACCACTGCGCCCTTGCCAACGTGAACGCCTCTGAAGAGAATTGAATTTTCCACGGTTCCCTCAATTACGCAACCGTCTGCTATAAGGGAATTGGTAACCTTTGCCTCGTCACTGTATTTGGTGGGGGCAGAGTTACGGAGCTTGGTGTATATACGGCGATTACGGTCACCCCAAAGTCCCTCACGGGCTTCCTCGGTGAGCAGTCTCATAGAAACGCTGAAATAGCTTTCCAGCGAGGATATATAGGCATACCAGCCGTCATACTTATAGGTGCGTATAAGCTTCTTCTTAAGGTTGCGCTTGATTACGTCCTTCATAAAGTCGGTGTAGCCGTGAGATACGGAATCGTCTATTATGGCTTCCAGATCCTTGCGTGAAATAACCATAATATTGGTGCTTATTTCCACTACTCCGTTTTTGGGCTTATAGCTTGCAATATCTGTCAGAGCGTTGTTTTCACCCACGCTTACAACCTTGACGTTGGAGTCGAAGTGACGCTCGGCAGTATTTACCTTTTTGGTAACTATGGTCATATAAGCACCGGAATTCACGTGGTCCTCGATTACTTTACCAAGGTCAATATTGAGAATTACGTCGCAGTCGGACAGCACCACGTAGTCGGCGTTACAACGGCTTACGAAGCTCTTTGCGTTTATTATAGCTTCAAGACGGCTTTCGTAAAGTCGGTTTGCCACAGCGTTTTCATAGGCAGTAACGTAGGGGGGCAAAATCTTGATACCACCCGAACGGCGTGCCAAATCCCAGTCCTTGCCCGTGCCGATATGGTCAAGCAGGGAACGGTAGTTGTAGTGAGTTATAATGCCTATATTGGTAATATTTGAGTTCACCATATTTGAAAGGGCGAAGTCAACCAGACGGTATCTGCAACCGAAGGGAATACTTGCCATAGTTCTGAATCTGGTCATTTCGGGAATACAGCCGTCGTGTATGTTTGAAAATATAAGTCCTGCAACAGTCATTATTTTTTCCCCCTTATTCCGATATCATACTTCCTGCCTCAACGGTCTCGCCGTCGGGCAGAGTCACGTCTGCGCCTATTACTGCAATGCTCTCGGGTGAGCCGTCAATGCCGATCCTTGCGCCACAGCCTACCTTCACTCCCGAATCGAGAATGGAATAGTTAACTCTTGCGCCTGCGCCCACCGTAACGTTATCCATAATAACGCTGTTTTCCACTATTGCGCCTGCGCCGATAGTTACGTTCTGACCAAGCACGCTGTTCTTGACGGTGCCGAAAATTTCACACCCTGCAGTCATTGTACTGTTGATTACCTGTCCCATCTCGCCCACGTATTGAGGAGCAGAGGCAGACTGACGGGAGTATATTCTCCAGCTCTCGTCGTCGAGGACAAGCTCGGGCTTCTCTCCCAGCAGGTCCATATTGGCTTCCCAAAGGGACGAAATAGTTCCAACGTCCTTCCAATAGCCCTCAAAGGAGTAGGAGAACATCTTCTCTCCTGCGTTCAGCATGGCAGGAATAACGTTCTTTCCGAAGTCGTTGGAGCTTTCGGGGTCAAGACTGTCGGCCTTGAGATATTCCTCAAGCTTTTTCTTGTTGAACACGTAAATGCCCATAGACGCCTTGGTACTGTCGGGGTTCTTGGGCTTTTCGGTAAACTTATATATTGAGCCGTCGGGGTTTGTGGACATTATACCGAAACGGCTCGCCTCTTCAATGGGCACGTCTATTACGGCTATGGTACAGTCGGCGCCAGTTTTCTTATGGTAGTCTATCATTTTTGCGTAGTCCATCTTGTAGATATGGTCGCCCGACAGAACCAGCACCAGATCTGCATCGTATTGGTTGATAAACTCCATATTCTGCCATATGGCGTTTGCCGTTCCCTTGTACCAATCAGAGCCGTCCTGACGCTGATAAGGGGGCAATATCTTCACGCCTCCAAAGGTACGGTCAAGGTCCCAGGGCAGACCCGTTCCCACGTAGTCGTTGAGGTAAAGGGGCTGATACTGAGTGAGTACACCCACCGTGTCAAGTCCCGAATTCGTACAGTTTGAGAGGGGAAAATCAATAATTCTGTATTTTCCACCGTAGGAAACCGACGGCTTTGCGGTTTTTTTCGTCAATGCGTACAGACGGCTACCCTGACCACCTGCAAGAAGCATTACGACGCACTCTTTTTTCTTGTACATTATGCTTTCCTCCTAATATATAGCCTTACGGCGTGTCTTTTGGGTGAAAACCGAAAATGAAAGTTTTTTAATTCTTTACATTGTCTCTCCCAAAAGTTAAGCGCGAACACACAACACGAGTGTTGCAAATTTTCTAATGTAGAAAGCTTCGCTTTCTTCCATTTGTAAAAATTTCATTTTCTTCGCCCCTCCCTCGCACTGCCGTACAGGTGTACGGCGACGGCTTCGGGATTGACAAATCTCCCGCCAAACCTGCTACCTTTTGTAGCGTGTGGTTAGGAATTACTCTTTGCCACAAAAACTTTAACGGGGAATTTCCGAAGGAAATTGTCCTTAATTGTGCATTGTGCATTGTTAATTTTTAACTTGTTTAAACACTACTGCCGACAAGGGTGGCAGATGTATGCGTATTGCCTTGGAATAGCCACGAAGCATACAGTCCTCGGTCTTTTTTATACCCTTATTCAGTTTGTTTCCACCACCGAAGTCCTCGCTGTCACTGTTCAGCACCTCTTTCCAGCGTCCCTCGGGTACGCCTAAAAGAAAGTCGGGATAGTCCACGGGGGTGAAGTTGATTATTACGGCAAGCTCCTTGCCCTTTTTGTCAATTCTCCGATAGGATGCAATGCTCTGCTGGGCGTTGTCGGCGTCTATCCACTCAAAGCCGTCCCACGTGCCGTCCTGCTCCCATAGGGCAGGGCTTTCAAGATAAAAGGAATTCAGTCGGGCAACGTACTCCTGAAGCTGAGCGTGCCTTTCATAATCGGTGAGAAACCACTCGATAGCGCCCTCGTAGTCCCATTCCCTGAACTGACCGATTTCGCATCCCATAAAGAGAAGCTTTTTGCCGGGGTGGGTCATCATATAGGTGAGAAAGGCTCTCGTGCCTGCAAATTTATTTTCATATTCACCTGGCATTCTGTCCAGAAGAGATTTCTTGCCATGCACCACCTCGTCGTGAGAAATGGGCAACAGATACCTTTCGGAAAAGGCGTAGGACAGTGAAAAATTGATTTTGTTGTGGTGGTACTTTCTGAAAAGTGGGTCCTCCTCGGCATAGGCGAGGGTATCGTTCATCCACCCCATATTCCATTTAAGAGTAAAGCCAAGGCCACCGTTTTCAAAGCCCGTAACGTTGGCAAAGGCTGTAGACTCCTCGGCTATGGTCATAACGTCGGGGAAGTCCCTGGCAAGACATCCGTTAAGCTTACCGAAGAACGCCATAGCCTCAAGGCACTTGTTATCTCCGTAAACGTTGGGCACCCATTCACCCGGGCGCTTGTCGTAGTCAAGGTAGAGCATAGACGCCACGGCGTCAACCCGAAGTCCGTCTATATGATATTTTTCTATCCAATAATAAGCGTTTGAAACGAGAAAGCTCTGTACCTCCTCCCGTCCCACGTCAAAGCGTCTCGTACCCCAGCCCTCGTGCTCCATTCGGTCAATGCCCTGATACTCGTAGAGAGGCTGACCGTCAAACTCGTAAAGTCCGTGAGCGTCCTTGGGAAAGTGGGCAGGAACCCAATCGAGAATGACACCGATGCCTGCCTCGTGCATCTTGTCCACGAAATACATAAAGTCCTCGGGCGTGCCAAAGCGTGAGGTGGGGGCGTAATAACCACACACCTGATATCCCCAGGAGCCGTCAAAGGGATGCTCTGCAATGGGCATCAGCTCAACGTGGGTGTAGCCCATCTGCTTTGCGTACACCGAAAGGTCGTCGGCAAGCTCACGGTAGGTGAGGTAGGAGCCGTCCTCGTGCTTTTTCCATGAGGCAGGATGCACCTCGTAGATATTGAGAGGGGAGGACATTACCTTGTCTCTGGTATAGCGTTTTTTTCTGTATTTCAGAAAGGATGCGTCATGCCAAGTATATTCGGGAATGGGAAATATAATACTTGCAGTTTCGGGAGGAGTCTCGGCATAGGTCCCGTAGGGGTCTGCCTTGAAAAGCTCCTTGTAGCCGTTTTTGATAAAATATTTGTATTTCTGATTGACCGTGGCGCTGTCGCTTACAGCCTCCCATATGCCTGCCTCGGTTATTCGGGTCATAGGAAGGGCGTAGCAGTCCCATCCGTTAAAGTCGCCTGCAACGGATACGAAGTCTGCGTTGGGCGCCCATACCCTGAAGCAGAATTTTCCGTTTTCAAGGTGACATCCCAGATAGTCGAAGGCGTGAGTACTCGTTCCCTGGTGAAAGTAGTAGGGAGCAAGGCTTGTGGAATTCTGAGCCGTCATATTATCACACCTCCAAAAGCAGAATACAAATTTTTCCTATTGTAAATATTATAGCACATAATACAATTTTTTCAACACTCCTGTAAATATTTTTGTTCAGCTTTTTTAAAAATATAGCAATTTTAACAAAGGAAGCGAGAAATATTTCACGAAATTCGCCGTGAATTTATGCTTTTTTAAAAAACCTCAAAAATTTGTCACAAAAGCCTCTCTTTTTTGCAAATCAGGGTTAACAAAAATATTTTTTGAAATATATGAAAACAAAGAAAATATTTTGGCAAAATGTCAAAAAAGCACCTTGATTATTCGGCAACAAAGTTGTAGAATATGTGAAGCAAAGCTTTGGCAATTGAAAATTAAAAATTTACAATCATTACGTATCAAAAGTAATCCTCAATCCACGCTATAAAAGGCGAGAATTTTGGAGGTAAAATCGTGGAGTGCGAAGGCGTAGGCGTACAATGGTACGCCAGTCCGAGCAACACGCGAAGAAAATGAAATTTTCAAAATGGAAGAAAGCGAAGCTTTCAACATCAGAAAAACTTATAACAAGGATGTGGTGTGTTCTCACTTTGCTTCTTGGGAGAGAAAATGCAAAAGGGTATAAAGCCTTTTCATTTTCGGTTTTAACCCAAAAGACACGCCGTAAGGAGAATATATGAAACTTAAATCTATTATACTAACGCTTGTCGGCTCGTTCATTACTGCCATAGGCGTATCAATGTTTTACCTGCCTGCAAAGATAGTAAGTGGGGGAGTGTCGGGTGTTGCAACCGTATGCTTTCACTCCTTTGGTATTGCGCCGGGTCTCACCTACGGTGTGCTTAACGTAGTTCTGCTTGTTTTGGCGGTCTTCGTTCTCGGAAAGGACTTTGTGGCAAAAACTCTTCTCGGCGCAGGAAGCCTCTCCCTTTTCGTTCAGCTTCTTTCCTATCTGCCACCCGTTACATCAGAGCCCGTGCTTGCAACGGTTTTCGGCTCGGTTTTCTACGGCTTCGGCATAGGTACGACCCTTTTGGCAGGTGCGTCTACGGGTGGTACCGATATAGTTGCAAGACTTTTTCAGCACTTTAAGCCCTCTATAGCCATCGGCAGACTTCTTATGGTGGTTGACGGCATCATCATCTTTCTTTCGCTTGTGGCGTTCAGACAGATAGACCTGTCTCTCTACGGCATTATTGCCCTCGCCATTTCCACCTTTGCCGTTGATTTTCTCATCTCCAAAATGAATATATCAAAGCTTGCCTTTATAATTACCTCAAAGGGTGAAGAGCTTTCCAGACTTCTCGTCTCCACCTCACCCCGAGGCGTAACTCTCATTGACGGCAAGGGATGCTACACCGGGGAGGACAGACAACTGCTTATTTGCGCCTTGAAAAATTCCGAAATTCCCGCCTTTCAGAAGAAGGTAGAGGACTTTGACCCGGGAGTGTTCATCATCTATTCCGAGTCCCAGCAGATTGTGGGTAACGGATTCTACGTATACCGTTAATAGTAAGGCTTCATATTTGGGCTAAAACCGAAAATGAAATGATAATTATATTTTGACGATAGTGTGTTCGCGAGTGCAATAAAGCGTGAACACACTTCTTCATTGTTACAAACTTTTCAAGGTAGAAAGCTTCGCTTTCTTTCATCTGTGAAAATTTCATTTTCTTCGCCCTTTGCTCGCACTGCCGTACACTTGTACGGCTACGGCTTCGCAATTGACGATTTTATCTCCAAATCTGCGCGCCTTTACGGCTTCATATTTGAGAATGCACAATGCACTGTGCATTGATAAAAATACGCTTCGTAACCTTGATTTTAAAATTAATATATGTTAAAATAGTCGAAAAGAGTAGTCTTTTCGATTATTTTTTACAAGGAGTGACTTTATGAAAAAGTTTACTGTTTTAGTTTTACTTATACTTTCTCTCGTTATGACGGCGTGTGCGCCCTCTGAAAGCGTTTCGGGAGGAAACCAAGACTCTGAGGCAACCGACGTTCAGGGCGAGCAAGAGGGGGAAGAGCTTGTGGTTCCCGAGGAGCCCGTAGCTTCGGAAGAGCCTGAAATTTATGAAGATTTACCCGTTCCCGAGGAGCCAAAGTATCTTCTCACCGTAGAGGGAGTTACCCTTGAAAACGGCGAGAGCTTAAAGGCTTTTGAATTCGGCGAGAGCGTTACCCTCGTTGCCCAGGATAAGGAGAACGCAGTTTTCCTTTATTGGCAGGAAAATGGAAGCATACTCACAAACGCCAAGACTCTGTCGGTGACGGTGGAAAGCGACAGATTTATAAAAGCCGTATACGCTGAAAAATCACAGGGTGAGCTTGAATTCAACACCGAGGACGGCAAGACCTATTACGTTGCAGGTATTGGAAGCGTTTCGGGAGATACCCTTATTATCCCCGATACCTATAACTCCAAGCCCGTTACAAAAATTGCAATGACTGCATTTAAGGATAATACGCAGATTAAGACGGTTGTTATCCCCGATACCGTTACAAGCATTGGCAAGAATGCTTTTTCGGGATGCACCTCACTTGAATATATAAGCATTCCGTCATCGGTGGAGAAGATAGAGGCAAACGAGCTTTCGGACTGCACCTCTCTTAAAACCGTAGCCCTTGGAATTAATATGGATATACCCCTTGGCATTAATTCCGTACAGACCGTTTTCATTACCGAAGGAGTTGAGAAAATCAACTTTGAAGGTCTGAAAAACGTCAAGGCAGTATTCCTGCCCGAAAGCGTTAAGGAAATAGATGACAACGCCTTTAAAAACTGTGCCTCTCTCATTAAGGTTAATATTCCCGAGGGCATTGAGAGTATCGGCGATATGGCATTCTACGGCTGTCACTCGCTGGGAAATATAGATTTCCCCAAATCACTTAAAACGATAGGCGAATACGCATTTTTCCAATGCCGTTCAATGACGGAGCTGAACCTGCCCCAGCTTTTATCAATGGGTGACGGCGCATTTGAAGCCTGCAAGGGAATAACTTCTCTCACACTTCCCGACAGTCTTTTGACTCTGCCCGAATACGCATTTACGGGCTGTGTCGGACTTAATCGCGTTACTCTTGGCAGAAACGCTACGGAGATTGGAAAGAGCGCCTTCAAAAATTGTGAAAGACTTACTGAAATAGCGCTTCCCGATACTCTTATGGTTATCGGTGGTGACGCCTTTAAGGGATGCGTTGCCCTTTCGGATATTTCACTTCCCCATAACGTTACTGAAATGGGAGCAGGCGTGTTCGAGGACTGTAGCGCTTTGACCAAGATTTCTTTGCCCGAAAGACTCTACAAAATCAGTGAATACTCATTCAGAAGCTGTACCTCGCTCAGAGAGATAACCGTTTGCGTCAACACCAAGAAAGCCGAAATGGGAGCGTTTAACGGCGTTGATAAATTCAACGCAACGGTGTACTATAACGGTACTCAGAGCGAGTGGGAGAAGAGCTTTGCAGGGGCGTCTGCCTTTGAAGAAATGGTAATGAAATTCCAGGCGAACACCCACTATGATTTTGACAGTGGACTCAGATATACCTCAAACGGCGACGGTACCTGTCACGTAGGCAGAATAGACGGCGCAGAGCTTACCGTGTCAGAGCTGATTATCCCCGAAAAGAGCCCCAAGGGTGATATAATTACCCATATAGACAAGGACACCTTTAACTCTAACCAGAATATCAAGACGCTGGTTATAGAAGCGCCTCTTGAGTATATTCCTACAGGCGCATTTTCAAACTGCCTTGAACTTGTCAGCGTTACCTTGCCCGAGACGGTTGAAATAATTGATGATACTGCCTTTGCAAACTGCTATTCTCTTACCTCAATCAATCTTCCCGAGGGTGTGAGAATTATCGGGGACCGAGCATTTGATTACTGTCAAAGCATAGAAAGCCTGGTACTCCCCACAGGACTTGAAGTAATAGGGGAGAGCGCCTTTACGGGCTGTAAGTCCCTTAAGGAAGTAACCTTTGGTGAAAACGTAAAAAGCGTGGACAGATACGCATTCTCCTTCTGTCAGTCGCTTGAAAAAATCAATATGAACTGTGTTGATACCGTGTTCGGCTCAAGCGTCTTTACCACCAATTCCAATGCGTCGGTATACTACGGAAAGGGACTGGATGGTTGGCTCTCACTTGATATGAAGTTCGGCTTGCTTTCAAACGGCATGAAGCTCTTTATTGACGGAGCAGAGCTGACTGAGGTGGTTATACCCGAAAGCGTTACCGAGATAAAGGAATACGCATTTTCAAACGTTAAGAGCCTTAAAAAAGTAGTTTTCCACGATGGCGTTAAGAAGGTCGGTGGAGGTGCGTTTTACTACTGCTCGGGACTTGAGGAAATTCTTCTTCCCGAAGGATTGACCGAGATTGAGACAGGATCTTTTGCATATTGTGACAGAGTTTCACGTCTTGTAATCCCTGCAAGCGTTACCTATATGAGCGAGTCCGCCTTCACGGGTACGGGCTTTGACGAAATTTACTACAACGGAACCAGAGACGATTGGTATTCCGTAAACAGCCTTAAAAAGTCCGGTCTGGGCTATACTGTCATCTGGTACAGTGAGGAACAGCCAACTGCCAAGGGCTATTATTGGCGTTGGGTGGATTCCCAGCGAGTTAAGTGGTGACGGCTTCATATTTGGGCTAAAACCGAAAATGAAATGATAATTATATTTTGACGATAGGATGTTCGCGACTGTTAGAAAGCGTGAACACACTTCTTCATTGTCACAGACCTTTTAAGGTAGAAAGCTTCGCTTTCTTTCATCTGTGAAAATTTCATTTTCTTCGCCCCTTGCTTGTACTGCCGTACACTTGTACGGCTACGGCTTCGCAATTGACGATTTTATCTCCAAATCTGCGCGCCTTTACAGCTTCATATTTGCGATAAAACCGAAAATGAAAATATAAATAAAGTTAAAGTAGTGTGTTTGCGTTTGCAATAAAGCGTGAACACATCACTTTTTGTTACAGGCTTTCCTCAACCCTTAACCTCTCCAAGTGTAATAGGTACGTGCGTGCCTATCTACTCTATCTGTTCTATCTATATTATCTATTATATCTATATTTGTGTCATTCTGTTGTTTTTTTGTTGTCGTTCTGTTGTCATTTTGTTGTCATTCTGTTGTCAGAATTTTTAATGATGATGCTTAAAAGCCCTTTATATACAGAGGCTTTTGAGGTGTTTTTTGTTGTTGGATTTTGTGAAATTTTTAATCATTGAAAATTTGCCAACGGCAAATTAACATTAATTGTGAATTGTGCATTGTTAATTGGCAAAGCGTTGTGCATTTATCTACTTATATTATACATATCCACACACTGACATACAATGACATCTTACTGACAACTTTCTAAAAAAAACGCTTTTTTATTGACAAAAGGCTATAAATGTGTTAGAATTCAATAAACATAGGAAAGAGAGGTAAATGAAATGATGCGAATGTGTAACTGCAAAGAATTTCTTTCTGCCTGCTCTATGCCCTTTGGGGCATAATATAGCGTTTTTCGGCAGAGAGAGTCTCTGCCTTTTTCTTTTAATTTATTAAGGATTTTCGGAGGATAATAAAATGGAAAATTTAAAAATTGAAACTAAATGTATTCAGTCGGGCTACGTGCCCGGAAACGGCGAGCCCAGACAGATACCCATTATTCAAAGCACCACCTTCAAGTATGATACCAGTGAGGATATGGGTAAGCTCTTTGACCTTGAGGCAAGTGGTTATTTCTACACCAGACTGCAGAACCCCACCAACGACTACGTTGCAGCAAAGCTTGCAGCCCTTGAAGGAGGTACGGCAGGTATGCTTACCTCGTCGGGTCAGGCAGCTAACTTCTATTCAATCTTCAACATTGCTTCCTGTGGCGACCACGTTGTAGCTGCATCTACCATTTACGGTGGCACCTTCAACCTCTTCTCGGTTACTATGAAGCGTATGGGCATTGACTTTACCTTCGTTTCGCCCTATTGCACGGACGAGGAGCTTGAAGCAGCATTCCGTCCTAACACAAAGGCAGTTTTCGGTGAAACTATTGCCAACCCTGCCCTTGTAGTTCTTGACATTGAACGCTTTGCAAAGGCTGCTCACGCACACGGCGTACCTCTTATTATAGACAACACCTTTGCCACACCCTTCCTTTGCCGTCCCTTTGAGTTCGGTGCCGACATCGTTACCCACTCTACTACAAAATATCTTGACGGTCACGGCTCGGGCGTTGGTGGTTGTATTATTGACAGTGGTAAATTCGATTGGACCAAGTATCCCGACAGGTTCCCCGGTCTCTGCACTCCCGACGAAAGCTATCACGGAGTAACCTACACCGAGCGCTTCGGTCTTGCAGGCGCGTTCATCACCAAGGCTACTGCACAGCTTATGCGTGACTTCGGCTCTATTCAGTCACCTCAGAACGCATACCTTCTCAATCTGGGTATCGAAAGCCTCCACGTAAGAATGGAGCGCCATTGCTACAACGGTCAGAAGGTTGCCGAATACCTTGAAAAGAACCCCAACGTTGCTTGGGTGAAATACAGTGGACTTCCCTCGGACAGAGACTACGCTCTTGCGCAGAAATATCTTCCTCTCGGCTCTTGTGGAGTTGTAAGCTTTGGCGTAAAGGGTGGCAGAAAGGCAGCCGAAAGATTTATGAAGAATCTGAAGCTTGCAAGCATCGAAACCCACGTTGCCGATGCTAAAACCTGTTGTCTGCATCCTGCATCTGCAACTCACCGTCAGATGAACGACACAGAGCTTGAGGCTGCAGGCGTTTCTCCCGACCTTGTAAGACTGTCGGTTGGTATCGAAAACGTTGACGACCTTATTGCAGACCTTGCACAAGCCCTTGAAAAGGCGGGTGAATAATAATGCCCATCAGAATACCCAACTCTTTGCCTGCAACTCAGACGCTGATTGACGAAAACATATTCGTTATGACCGAGACGAGGGCTTTGACACAGGATATTCGACCCCTACAGATACTCCTTCTCAATCTTATGCCCACGAAAATAGTTACCGAAACCCAATTTGCAAGGCTTCTCGGTAACACGCCCCTGCAGGTTGAGCTTGATTTCTTGCAGACGGCGACACACAAGGCGACTCACATCTCCTCCGATCATCTTCTTGCCTTCTACAAGGTGTTTGACGAAATAAAGCACAAAAAGTACGACGGAATGATAATTACGGGCGCTCCCGTAGAGCTTATGCCCTTCGAGGAGGTCAACTATTGGAATGAGCTTTGCGAGATAATGGAGTGGTCAAAGACCCACGTCACAAGCACCATGCATATCTGCTGGGGCGCGCAGGCAGGACTTTATTATCACTTTGGAATTGACAAAAAGCCTCTCCCCGAAAAGATGTTCGGTGTGTTTCCTCATAAGGTGGTACACAAGAATTCAATTCTTTTCCGTGGCGTTGACGACCTGTTCTACGTTCCTCATTCAAGGCATACCACCGTTGACGTTGAGGACGTGCGCAAGGTTCCTGCACTGAAAATTCTTACCCTTTCCGACAAGGCAGGGCTTCATTGCTGTATGACCGAGGGGGGACGTCAGATATTCGTGACGGGACATTCGGAATACGATGCCGATACCCTTAAAAACGAATACCTGCGTGACAAAAATCAGGGACTTGACATAAAGGTTCCCGAAAACTATTTCCCTCACGACGACGATACCCTTGAGCCCGTGGTAAAGTGGCGCGCTCACGCTAATTTACTGTTCTCCAATTGGCTCAATTACTTCGTATATCAGACAACGCCATACGATATAAACGAAATATAGTGAAGCATTGCTTCACTATATTTTTGTTTATGGTTAAATTTGCCCTGACGGACAGGTTAAATTGCCATAGGCAGTTAAATATCGGCTTTGCCGATGGGATATTTTTCAAACAAGGGTTGAAAAGTTATGGTTAATTTGCTTTGCAAATCTTCAATGATTGTAAATTTCGCAAAGCGAAATTGTCCTTAATTGTGCATTGTTAATTGTGAACTGTGTATTTATTTTCGTTCTCACCCAAAAGACACGCCGTAAACACTAAATGTTGTATAGTTTTTTAAAAAAAATTGGAATATTATACCATACTTCGACATAAGATATTATCTTTTAATGATATGCTAAAGGCAACCGAAAAAGAACGGTACAAATTAAAAGAAAGGAATTCTTTATGTGGAAAATCCGTGAAACTGAAAGGACGGATAAAAAAACGCCTGACTTCGAAAAGGAGTCAAGGCTTAAGGACGAGACGCGAAGCTTTTTCGTGTCAGCTAAAGGGTACGTAGCAAAGAGTGTGGCTCTTTACTCGGGACTTTTAAAAAAGCTTTTTGATAAGGCGTCGGATATGCTGTCGGAGGAGCTGGGGGAGGAGGGGGCAGACTACAAAAAGCGCACCAAGACCTTTTTACTGTCTTTGCTTTTCGTGGCAGTTGGCTTTATCGTGTCCTCTACTGCCTTTGTTGAGGGCGCTTATCCACTGTCTATTGCAATCGTTTCGTCGGCAGGAAGCCGTGTAAAAAAAGGCTCAAGGTTTACACCCCGTCTGATTATGGGACTTGCTTTCTTTTCGGTCATTCTGTCCACTCTCAGAATGGGTGGTAACGGTCTGTTGTATTTTACGGTAATCTTTACGGTTTTCGTGTTGAGAAGCGTGGTAACCTCGGGTGAATTTAACGAGGGAATAGTTTACAGAACCCTCACCTCATTTTTCGCATCCCTGGTGCTTTCTGCCTGCATTTCGGTAATTGATTCCTTCAGCATTGACTCGGTGTTCACGGGGGTCAGCGTTGCCGTAACGGCGCCTATTTTTACTTATATGCTTTCGGGCTTCTTCGTTACTCTCGGAGAGCCAATGTTTGAGTCGGGAATGAAAATGAGGGCAGAGGTGGGTATTGCAGCCATATTTTTTGCCTTCGTGCTTGCTCTGTCCGATTTTGCCATATTCGGCTTTTCTCTCGCTGCAACCGTTGCCTTTGCCGTAACCTGTATGGTGGCAAAGACTCTTGGCTCGATGCACGGGGGAGTGTTCGGAATGCTGGGTGGCATTGCTGCAGGGGGTGGGCTTTTTGCCTCCTCCTTCGGTGTAATCGGCGTTGTGTCGGCAGTATTCTTCGCCGTGTCCGACCTCCTTGCCCTTTCCGTAGCCGTACTTATTTCAAGCGCAGTTTCCATTTACGTGGGTGGCTTTGAGGGCTTGATAACCACTCTTCCCGAGGTACTTTTCGGCAGTCTGGTTATTTACCCCATATTGAAGGCTATGCCCATTGCAGAGGAGAAAATAAGCCTTATTTCCAACACCGTAAAGACCTCGGAGAAGCACGAAAGAGAGAGCGTGGAAAGAGGGCTTGAAAAGCTGTCGGGCACCTTTGCCTCTCTTTCGGAGGTGTTTTTTGCAGTGACCGATACTATGAAAACGCCAACTGTTGAGGACGTTACCTCGGCTGTGAACAAGGCGTACAACAAGGTGTGCGCCACCTGCTCTATGTCGGGAATGTGCTGGAGTAAGCACTATACTGACAGTAACGATGCTAAAAACAGTATTGCCCAAAGGATTATCGCCTCGGGCAGAGCAACGAAAAACGATTTTCCTCAACCCTTTGCAGAAAGGTGCATAAAGCTGGACGGTATTCTGGACTGCATAAATAAGAGGTATGCAAGCCTTTGCTATACTGCCAGTGACGTTACCCACGCCAATCTGATAGCAGGGGAGTACCACACCGTTTCCAAGCTTTTTCAAAGCACGGCGCAGGGCTTTCGTGACTCAGAGGCAGAGAATATGGAGCTTGCCGGCAAGGCGTTCCGTGCAATGCGTGAGCTTGCCACTCCCTTTGGAAGAATTGAGGCGTGGGGCAGACGCAGAAGCGTAATTGACGTATTCGGCGTTCAGCCCGAGAGAATAGAGCGTTCTACGGCAGAAATACTTGCTGCCTTTGAAACCGAATGCTCAATGCTCTTTGAGGAGCCTGAATTTATAAAGCTGGAAACCACCACGGCGCTCCGTATGAAAAGGCGCGCGCCCATAACCCTTGAATGCGCCAAAAAAAGTATGAGTAAGAAGGGGGAGAGGGTGAACGGTGACAGTATCTCCTTTTTCGAGAAGGACGACGGTCACTTTTACGCCCTTATATGCGACGGAATGGGAAGTGGCAGGAGCGCTGCACTTACCTCACGTCTTGCCTCGGTTTTTCTTGAAAAGCTTCTGACCTGTACCGACGATAAGAGGGTAACTCTTGAAATGCTTAATTCAATGCTTATGGCAAAAAAGGACGAGTGCTTCACTACGCTGGATCTGGTGGAAATAGACCTTTTTGAAATGAAGGCAAGCTTTATGAAGGCAGGAGCGTCACCCTCTTTCGTCATAAGAGAGGATAAGGTGTATAAGGTGAATTCGGCAACAATGCCTGCCGGAATAATCTCAAAGCTATCTGCCGAGGAAACGAAAATAAGCGTAAAGAAGGGCGACCTTATCGTTATGCTATCCGACGGAATAATCGCTTCAAACGAAATTTCCGACGAGGAAAATCCTTGGCTTGTGGAGTTGCTTGACTGCAACCGTGACAAATGCCCGTCTGAGCTTTGTGACCTTTTACTCAACGACGCTCTGTCACGCTTTGGGGCGTCAGACGATATGTCTGTAGCTTGTGTATGCGTTAAATAATATATTTCGGCTTCATATTTGGGCTAAAACCGAAAATGAAAAACAAATAAAGTTAAAGTAGTGTGTTCGCGAGTGAAATAAAGCGTGAACACACTTCTTCATTGTTACACACCTTTTAAGGTAGAAAGCTACGCTTTCTTTCATTTTGAAAATTTCATTTTCTTCGTGTGTTGCTCGGACTGGCGTACCATTGTACGCCTACGCCTTCGCACTCCACGATTTTATCTCCAAATCTGTGCGCCTTTTGTTACAATTTTAGCCACGCTACAAAAGGCAAAATAAAATCCGTAGGATTTTTTCCTTAAGAATATAAAAGAAAAGGGAGAAAGCGTTTGCTCTCTCCCTTTGTTGTTGGAAATTGATTTATTACGATATTTTTTATACTTGCCTTTTCGGTCTCACCCAAAAGACACGCCGTATAAATTTATAACACTTATCTGCTTTTGCTCGGCATATTTCACCGTCATTGCCGTTCCACCCTTGCCGTCACCGTCGTAGTAGGCTACAACTCTTGAGGAAAGGTCAACCATTTTTCTGTTGCGCTGGAACATACAGTACCTGGTATAGCTACGGCTTACGTATTCGTGAGAATCGCTGTTTTCAAGTATACGGGCGTAGTCTGCCTTCTGACTGTCCGTCCAATATTTGTCCTGATTTTCGCAGGGGAGCACAAGGTGAAGCTTTATATGGGGATACTTCTCACGAAGCTTCAACACGGCGTTTGCTGCCAGAGTATCGAAGCCTATTGCACCACCTGCCACAAATATCTCGTAGCCATGGTCTATCAGCTCTTCAATTTGTTTTTTCAATTTTGTTTTAAGGGCAGGAAGCTTCAGAATTGAAATTTCTCTGTGCCCCGTAAAGCAACAAGTCTTTTCTTTCATTAGGTCTCCGTGAAAAATTTAATAGGCTTTATGGCAAGTCCCAAAGGAAATTCACGAAGCTCGCCGAGAGCAAAGAATTTTCCGTCTGCATCAGCCATTCTGATGCGCCTCAGGGGAGTCTTGTCAATATTAAGTCCTGCTCGGGACAGATATATTTCGGCTCCGTTTTTGGCAAGTTTTGTGTAAAAGTCGGGGAGTGTAACCCTTTCGCAATGGGCGAAAAGCTCCTCGGTGGGAAGAAGCAGAGAATATCTCTCATCGGAACTCATTTCCTCAAGCTCCTCAAGGGTGTGTGAGCCCTCTATTGTAAAGCTTCCCGATATGCGCCTTGAAAGAGCGCTCATAGTACCGCCACAGCCCAGCCTTTTGCCAATGTCGGCAACAAGGGTGCGTATGTAGGTGCCCTTTGATACCCATGCGTTTATTTCCCACTCACGGTCACCCAGCTTTTGCGCCGAAATATCAAAGACCTCAACCCGACGCGCCTCTCGCTCCACGGTTATGCCACGACGGGCTAAATCGCATAGCTTTTCACCACCGATTTTAAGCGCCGAGTACATAGGGGGAGTTTGAAAGTATTCGCCGAGAAAGGAGCTTACGGCGTCTGTTACCTCACTGTCAGAGGGAATGGCGTCACTTGTTGAAAGGGTTTTACCGTCGGTGTCCTCCGTGTCGGTTTCGATACCTAAAAGCATTCTTGCCGTATATTGCTTTGAGTCGGAAACAAGGTACTCACTTGCCTTGACGGCGCTTCCCACCAGAATTGGCAGAACGCCCGTCGCCATAGGGTCGAGAGTTCCCGTGTGTCCCACCTTTTTCGTGCCGTAGAGACGGCGTATTCTGTTCACAACGTCGTGTGAGGTAATGCCCTTGGGCTTGTTCAGAATAAGCACTCCACTTTTTACTTCACTCATAAAATACCTTTTTCTTTGATATAGGATATGATAGTGTCAATTATTTCATCGGGCTTTCCCTTAAAGAAGCAGCCTGACGCAGAACGGTGTCCACCACCACCCCAATTGGCGCAGATAGCAGAGCAGTCAAGGTGGTCCGATGAACGCATGGATACCTTAAAGCCGTCGTCACGCTCCTTGAGAGTTATTGCAAGCTCAACACCCTCGGGGGACTTTCCGAGCTGTTCAACGCCACCCGTTTCAGCCTCGGTGATGTGGTGCATTTCGATTATTTCTCTGGTTACAGTTGACACGGATACCTTGCCGTCAAAATAAAACTTCAGATTTGCAATAAGATAGCTTTCAAATTTCATTTTGTTTATGGGCTTGGTGATAAAGAGGGGCTGGTTGAGATAACCGAAGTTGCCGTTGGGCGCGTAGCGTGTCAGCTCTGCCACGCAGGAGAAGGTATGCTCGGTTGCATTGGAGAATTTGAAGCAACCCGTGTCGGTTGCAATGGCTGTATACAGACATTCTGCAAGGTAGCCGTCAAGCTCAACCCCAAGCTCACGGGCAAGCTCGAATATTATCTCGCCGGTTGCAGCCATGGTGCTGACGTTCAAAAGGTTTTCACAGTCCACCCTCGTGCTTTGGTGATGGTCTATTGCAAGGAATATTTTATTGTCACTATCGAAATTGCCAAGGAGTGACGTATCTGCAACGTCTACCGTCACGATAACGTCGCACTTGAAATCGTGATTGTCCACGTTCCAGATATATTCGAGATATCGGGGAAGGGTGTCAAGGCATATTGCCCTGGCACGCTTTCCCATTTTTTTCAGAATTGCCGACAGGGCGTAAGCAGAGCCAAGCGCATCTCCGTCGGGATGTGCGTGAGTGTAGATGTGAACGTTGTTGACAGACCTTAAAAGCTCTGCCGTTTCCTTAATATTAAGAATTCTGCTCATCTTTTTCTTCCTCACCCGTCATTCCCAGACTTTTCAGCACGCTCTCAATGCGAGCGCCCTTTTCAGCCGAGTCGTCGTACTCAAAGGTCAGCTCGGGGGTGATTCTGAGATTAAGTCTTTCTGCAAGTGACGAGCGTATATAGCCCTGCGCACTGTAAAGACCCTTTTTAATCTCCTTGGGCTCTCCACCGATGCTACTGAAATATACCTTTGCAAATTTCATATCACGGCTTACGTTGACGTTTGTTATGGTGACAAAGGACGATGAAACTCTGGGGTCCTTCACCGTTCTGAGAATTTCCGACAGCGTTTCTCTTGCTGCCTCGTTAACTCTCATTTGTCTGAATTTGTTCATGCTTCAACCTCTTCCATAATGAAGGCTTCAAGTATGTCAAGCTCCTTGATATCGTTGAACTTTTCAAGTCCGATACCACACTCAAAGCCCTGAGCTACCTCACGGGCGTCGTCCTTAAAGCGCTTGAGTGAGCTTATCTTGTCCTCGAATATAACGATACCGTCACGCACTACTCTTATTTGTGATGCACGGGTAACCTTACCGTCAAGCACGTATGAGCCTGCAATAACGCCCACACCGGGCACCTTGATGGTCTGACGTACCTCGGCGCGTCCAAGCACGTTTTCACGGAACTTGGGAGCCAGCATACCCTTCATTGCTGTTTCTACTTCTTCAATACATTCGTAAATAATTCTATAGGTTCTGATGTCTACCTTTGCTTCTGCCGCCGAATCCAAAGCTCTCTTGTCGGGGCGCACGTTGAAGCCTATGATGATAGCGTTTGACGCAGACGCAAGCATTACGTCGTTTTCGTTTACGCCACCAACTGCACTGTGGATAACGCGTACCTTGACCTCTTCGTTGGAAAGCTTTTCAAGAGACGCCTTAACTGCCTCGGCAGAGCCCTGAACGTCTGCCTTAACTACGATGTTAAGCTCCTTGATGCCCTCCTTAACCTGATTGAACAGGTCGTCCAGTGACATCTTTGAATTAGCCTTGAAGGTCTTTTCCTTTTCCTCGGCGCGTCTTTGCTCTGCAAGCTCTCTCGCCATTCTCTCGTCTTTAACGGCGTTGAACACGTCGCCTGCCGTGGGAACCTCGGAAAGACCGAGAATTTCAACGGGCACTGAGGGTCCTGCCTCAGAAACGTTCTGTCCCTTGTCGTTTATCATAGCTCTTATTCTACCTACCGTAGTACCTGCTATGACGTAGTCGCCCGTACGGAGAGTACCGTTCTGCACCAGAATTGTGGCAACGGCGCCTCTGCCCTTGTCAAGCTTGGCTTCGATTACGATACCCTTTGCCTCACGGTTGGGATTAGCCTTAAGCTCGGCAACCTCTGCTACAAGGAGTACAGATTCAAGAAGAGTGTCGATACCCATCTTGGTATGAGCAGAAACGGGTACGCAGATAACGTCGCCACCCCATTCCTCAGGAACCAGGTCGTATTTGGTAAGCTCCTGCATAATGGTGTCGGGATTTGCGCCAAGCTTATCCATTTTATTAATTGCAACTATTATTTCAACGCCTGCAGCCTTGGCGTGATTGATAGCCTCTACGGTTTGAGGCATAATGCCGTCGTCTGCTGCAACCACAAGGATAGCAATATCGGTTGCCTGAGCGCCACGGGCTCTCATTGCAGTAAAGGCTTCGTGACCGGGGGTGTCAAGGAAGGTGATGTCGTGACCGTCAACGTTTACTCTGTAAGCACCGATATGCTGAGTGATACCACCTGCCTCACCCGAGGTAACGTTGGCGTGTCTGATAGCGTCAAGCAGAGAGGTCTTACCGTGGTCAACGTGTCCCATAACGCAGACTACGGGAGCGCGCTCTACAAGATTTTCCTTGGAGTCCTCACTGTCGTCGATAAGCTTTTCTTCAATGGTAACCACCACGATATGCTCAGCCTTTGAGCCAAACTCGTCGGCAACGATTGCCGCCGTGTCAAAGTCGATGGTCTGGTTGAGAGTAACCAGCATACCAAGACCCATAAGCTTCTTTACAACCTCTGCCGTGGTAACGTGAAGCTCCTTGGCAAGCTCGGAAACTATCATTTCCTCGGGGAGCTTGATTACGGCAGGAATCTTGGGCTTTTCGGGAGCCTTCTTCTTGGCGTCTGCCTTTGCCTTGTCGGCTCTTCTCTTGTCGAAGGGTCTGTTTCCACCCTTCTTGTTGAACTTCTGCTTGCCCCAATCGTTTGAGGATTCGGGAACGTAGTCAAGAAGCTTGTCGTCGTACTTTGAAAGGTCAACTGCCGAGTCAATTCCTCGGGTGTCAACTACTCTGACTTCCTTCTTGGCGTTCATCTTATTTTCTCCCGAAGTGTGCTTTACATTCATTTCAAGCCTTACGCCACCCTGCTTCTGCGCAGGCTGGTTCTTCTTTTCGGGCTTCTTTTCCGTGGGCTTGGGCTGAGGCTTAGGCTCGGGCTTCTTCTCCACGGGCTTCTGCACAGGCTTTTCGGCAGGCTTTTCCTCTGCCTTCTGCACAGGCTTTTCCTCGGGCTTCTTCTCTACGGGCTTCTCCACGGGCTTTTCCTCAACCTTGGGCTGAGGCGCTTCCTTTTTCTCAAAGCCGAGAAGCTGAATTTTTCCGTCAAGATATGCGTCAACGTCGTCAATGACGCATTTGCCCGAAAGGGCGTTTATTACGAAGTCTACCTCTTCGTCACTTATTGTCGCAGGGGCAGGCTTGATATCTGCCTTTCCCGGAATGATTGCGAGTACGTCACGGCTTTTCAGTCCGAAGTCCTTTGCTAATGCCGCAACTTTATTCTTATTTGTTACTGCTGACATAATATTCCTCCAATCGTTTTCACATCTTGGTATTAATGCTTTTCTTAATGAGAACTGTCATATTCTCGTCGGTGATGGCAACGGACGATGTATTTCTCATAAGTCCTGCCGCCGTAGAAAGCTGTGCCATTGTGTAGCACGATATGATACATTCTGTTTTATAGAAAGCTGCAGTGTCGGTAATTTCCTTTTTGGTGTTCTCCGACACGTCGCCGGCAACAATGATTATTTTTGCCTTTCCTGCCTTGGCAGAGCTTCTTACAAGCTCGGTGCCGAACACGGCGTGTCCTGCTCTTTTTGCCAGGCCTACTGCCGAAAGGAATTTATCCTGCATTACTCCGTCTCCTCTAATTCTTTTTGAAGTCCCTCAAGGACCTCGTCGGGAATTGTACAGTCAAGGGCACGCTCAAAGCGTTTAGCCTTAATTGCTTTTTTAAGACATTCGGCGCGCTTGCATATGTAGGCGCCACGTCCCGATTTTTTACCTGTAAGATCCAGAGATATTTCGCCCTCTGCCGAGCGTACCACTCTCACGAGGGTGCTTTTCGGAAAGGATTCCATACAGCCCAGACATTTTCTTTCGGGGATTTTCTTAACCATATATTCTCACCCTCACCGTATCAGAATTGAGACTTGATGTCAATTTTATAGCCGGTAAGCTTTGCTGCAAGTCGGGCGTTCTGTCCCTTGTTGCCTATTGCAAGTGAAAGCTGGTCCTGAGGAACTATTACGGTACAGCCTCTTTCAAGCTTGCCCTCCTCGGTAACGCCTGTTGAAAGGGTTACGTCAATAACCTCGGCAGGAGAGAGAGCAGCCTTTACGAATGCCTCTACGTTTTCGCTGTACTCGATAATGTCTATCTTTTCGCCTGCGATTTCGTTGGTGATATTAGTCTTTCTCATACCCTTGACACCGATACACGAGCCGATGGGGTCAACGTCCTTGTTTCTTGAATAAACTGAAATCTTGGTTCTTGAGCCTGCCTCACGGGCGATTGAGTGAATAATAACCGTTCCGTCCTGAATTTCGGGTACCTCAAGCTCGAACAGTCTCTTAACCAGACCGGGATGCTTTCTTGAAACTACGATTACAGGCTCCTTGGTATCGGTCTTGATGTCTACCACGTACACCTTGATAAACTGACCCGAGCGAAGTATTTCACCGGGAATCTGCTCGGTCTTGAAAAGAGTTGCCTGCTGTTTGCCAAGCTCAAGGATTGCGTTACCGGTGTTCTTGTCAATAAGCACTATTCTTGCCGAAACGATGTCGTTTTTCTTCTGCTCATATTCGTCTACCAGCATCTGACGCTCTGCCTCACGGATACCCTGAATGATTACCATTTTGGCTGCCTGCGCCGAGATTCTGTTGAAGTTCTTGGTCTTTACTTCCTTTTCGTATACGTCACCAAGCTTCAGACGCTTGTTAATTTCCTTTGCCTGAGCAACGGTAAGCTCACATTCGGGGTCTGTAACCTCTTCAACTACTGCAAACTGCTCGAAAACTCTTACAGTCTTCTTTTCGTGGTCGATTGCCACACGCACGTTGCTCTGTCCGTTGTTTTCCTTCTTGAAGGCAGTCTGAAGTGCAGCCTCTACCTTTTCAAGAAGATAGGTTTTGGAAATGCCCTCTTTTTCGAGAGCGTCGAGTGCTTCAAAAAATTCTTTGTTCATTGCCTTTCTTTCCGTCGTAAAGACGGTTTTCCTTTCTTACAGTTATATATCAGTTGTTTTTAAAAATTTCTGCGTAATTCACAACGGTCTTGACCGACGCTACCTTTGACTTTTCCACAAGGGCGTCCTTGCCGTCAACCGTAAAGGTTATTCCTTCCTCGCCGTAGCCTGTGAGAGTCCCCACGAAAAGCTTGGGAAGGGTATCGGTGGGTGCAAACAGCTTGACCTCAACCTCTGAGCCGATATACCTTGCAAAATGCTCGGGGCGCTTCAAATCTCTTTCCAGTCCTGCCGACGAAACCTCAAGACAGTAGCTGTCGGGAATTGGGTCTGCCTCGTCAAGAATGGGATTAACTGCATCGGTTACTGCCACACAGTCGTCCATTGTCAGCTCAACCCCCTCCTTATCTATGGTGAGGATAAGGTTGTAGTCGCTTCCTTCCTTTTTGTACTCCACGTCCCAGAGAAGGTAGCCCAGCGCCTCAACGGCAGGTCTTAAAAGAAGGTCTGCCTTTTCGGCAATATTCTTTACTTTCTTCTCGTTTGCCAACGAATATCACTTCCTTTGCAAAAATCAAAGAGAGTGGCGACCACTCTCTTTCATCATAGTTTATTTAGTTTGCTTTAGGATTATACCATATGATATTCAAAAAGTCAAGACTTTTTAAATATTATTTAATGCACTCCGAAAGGGGACGATATTCGTAGATGCTGATTCCGACTGTCATTTTACACATTCCACCCTTTTCGTCATACTCGTAAATCTCCTTACGGGCATAGCCACCGGTTTCAGGAACGTTCTTGGTTTTCTCTATAACTCTGCCGAATTCGTCGTATTCCTCCGTCCATACGTAAACGGCGTTGTTACTGCTTTTTACACCGTCGGGGGTGTAGGTTTCCTGGGCAGTCTGATTGCCGTTTTCATCGTAGAGGTATAAGAAGTATCCCGTTGACTCTCCGTTGGAGAGAAACGTTTCATACTTTACCAGAAGGTCGTTTTCGTAGGTTTCAACACGCCAGCTCTTTATGTATCCGTCCTGGTCCTTGGTGATGATTTCAACGGTGTTGTCGGCGTAGGTGTAGGTGGTTATTTCGTGATTAACGTTTGAGGGGCCTTGAATCTGTTCCACAAGTCTGCCCTCGGCATCGTATTTGCTGAGCTTTTCGGAAATTATATAGCCGTCCTCGTAAACCGAATAGCTTCCGTCATCGTTGTAGGTGTACTCGTAGAGGTCCTCCTCAACTCGTCCGTCGGGATAGTTGTGAAGAACTCTTGTAAGGTGTCCCTTTTCGTTGTATTCGTAAAGTCTTTCAAGCCCGTTTTTTGTAGAGGTTTCCTTCCAGAGCACGTATTCCTCGTCGGGTGTGGGCGCTTTTTTGCCCTGGTCAACACTAACTTCACCAACAGCGTCGGTGTTTACCTTTGAATCGCCCTCGGCGTCGGTGTCCTCGTTGCAGGCAACAAGGCAGAATACCGTTGCCA
Organism: Clostridia bacterium; assembly: GCA_017520825.1. Lineage (GTDB taxonomy): Bacteria > Bacillota > Clostridia > Oscillospirales > SIG627 > RGIG6353. Next base: position 141,773 of record JAFXEX010000014.1, read on the forward strand.
GCATAAGTAATAAAGCAATAATTTTTTTCATAGTCTGTCCTCCGTAAAATATTACTTAATGAATTATACACTTTTATCAATCTTTTTGCAAGAGAAAAACAAAATCTTCTTGACAATTTTTAAAAATTAATATACAATGTTAGACGCATCGAGGTGTAGCTCATCTGGTAGAGCGCTTGGTTTGGGACCAAGAGGCACGGAGTTCGAGTCTCCGCACTTCGACCATAAAGAAACCATAATATTGATACGAAAAATATCGGTATTATGGCTTTTTTTGCTCCAATAGGGGTGTTTTGCCCCTTTTCATAGATTTTTTAGAAAAAAGCAGGCTTGCCGGGATAAATTTCATCCTTGCAAGCCTTTTTGTTTTTATTTGTAAAATGTAAATCGTTCAATTTATGGGGTATCGTTCAATTATTGAATTACCGAAGAAACTCCTTGATTTTAGTTATATATTATGCTACAATAAACTCATAGATAAATAAAAATTTGCAAGTGAGATAAATGGAGGCTCTTGTGGGGAAAATAAAAGGCTATCTCCGGCTTTTTTTGACAATGCTGAAAATAGGGTTATTCACCTTTGGTGGTGGATATGCCATGATCGCTCTGCTTGAAAATGAGTTCGTAGAAAAAAAGAAATGGCTTGAAAAAGATGAATTTTTGGATGTTGCGGCGATTGCCGAATCTACGCCTGGTCCTATTGCTATCAATGCAGCAACTTACGTGGGATACAAAAATGCCGGGATTATCGGCTCAATTATTGCTACGCTTGGTATTTGTATTCCATCTTTTGTTATTATCTATGCTATATCGCTGTTCTTTGATGCCTTTCTTTCGTTGACATTGGTTGAATATGCTTTCAAGGGTATTCAGATATGTGTGGTGTATCTGATACTTACAGCAGGACTGAAGATGCTGAAGCAGATGAAGAAAACCGTTTTTAACATGATCATTATCTCAACAACACTTATCTGTATGGTCGTGTTTTCGTTGTTCGCGGTGAAGTTTTCAACGATATTTTACATACTGATCAGTGGAATCTGCGGCGTAGTGGTATATCTCCTCGGCAAGATCAGGAAGGAGAAAAAACATGATCTATCTTGAATTGTTCTTAACCTTCCTTCAGATCGGTGCATTCTCCTTTGGCGGCGGATACGGAATGATTTCGCTGATACGAGAAAAAGTTTTGATGTACGGTTGGCTTAC
>JAFXEX010000015.1 GCA_017520825.1 Clostridia bacterium
AATGCACAGTGCACAATTCACAATGCACAGTTAATGTTAATTTGCCTCTGGCAAATTTTCAATCGAAGAAAATTTCGCACGGCGAAATTGTCCACAATTGTGCATTGTGCATTGTTAATTGTTCATTTGCGAAGCAAATCATTCTTAGGCTCGCTGTAGGCGAATATAACTGCAATGGAATCTGTCTTAAACGACAGATTCCATTGCTATAATCAAAGCTCCTGATGGAAGGTACGCTTAATAACCTCTTCCTGCTTATCCCTTGTAAGCTTATTGAAGTTTACGGCGTAGCCCGAAACTCGAATGGTAAGGGTGGGATAAAGCTCGGGGTCGTTCATTGCGTCGATAAGCTTCTGTCGGTCAAGAACGTTTACGTTGAGGTGGTGCGCATCCTGAGCAAAATAGCCGTCAAGCACCGACACAAGATTGGATTTACGCTTATCGTAGTCCTCTCCCAGAGCCACGGGGGTAATTGAGAAGGTATTGGAAATACCGTCCTGACAACATCCGTAGTTAAGCTTGGCAACCGAGTTGAGAGAGGCGAGAGCGCCCTCGATATCTCTGCCGTGCATGGGATTTGCACCGGGAGCAAAGGGCTCGCCTGCTCGGCGTCCGTCGGGAGTGTTACCGGTTTTCTTACCGTATACCACGTTTGAAGTAATAGTAAGAATGGAAAGAGTATGCTTTGCGCCACGGTAGGTAGGCGTCTTGCAAAGCTGACGGTAGAATTGCTCGGTAACCACCTTGGCAATTTCGTCAACACGGTCGTCGTCGTTTCCGTACTTGGGGAATTCTCCCTCGGTAACGAAATCCACAATCAAGCCGTCATCGTTCTTTATGGGAGTAACCTTTGCGTATTTTATAGCAGAAAGGCTATCTACAAGAACGGACAGACCACTGATGCCGAACGCCATAAGTCTTTCGGGCTCGGTGTCGTGGAAGGACATTATAAGTCTTTCGTAGGCGTACTTATCGTGCATAAAATGAATTATATTCATAGTATTGACGTAAAGCTTTGCCATCCAATCGGAATAGGTTGTAAAGGCAGACATTACCTCGTCGTAATCGAGAACGCCCTCAAAGGTCTTGCCCTCGGGTGCCAGCTGAAGCCCTTCCTTCTCCTCACGTCCACCGTTAAGGGTCATAAGAAGAAGCTTTGCCATATTACAGCGAGCGCCGAAGAATTGCATCTGATGTCCCACCTTCATTGCTGAAACACAGCAGGCAATGGCGTAATCGTCGCCGTAGTCACGGCGCATAAGGTCGTCGTTTTCGTACTGAATGGAGTCGGTATCAATAGAAACTCCTGCGCAAAAGTCCTTAAAGCCTTGGGGCAGGTTGTTAGACCAGAGAACAGTAATGTTGGGCTCGGCAGACGGACCGAGGTTATAAAGGGTATTGAGCATACGGAAGCTTGTCTTTGTAACAAGAGTTCTTCCGTCCTCTGCCATACCACCCTCGCTGGCAGTTACCCATACGGGGTCACCTGCAAAAAGGTCGTTATATTCGGGAGTTCTCAGGTGTCTGATAAGACGAAGCTTGATAACAAGGTCGTCGATAAGCTCCTGCGCGCCTGCCTCGTCGAGAGTGCCCTCCTCCATATCTCTGTTGATATAGATGTCTATAAAGCCCGTAATTCTGCCGATTGAGTTCGCAGCGCCGTTCTGCTCCTTCTGTCCACCCAGATACGCAAAGTAGAGCCACTGTATTGCTTCCCTTGCATTTTCTGCAGGACGGGTGATGTCAAAGCCGTAATCCTTCGCCATCTGTATCAGCTCCTTCATAAACTGAAGCTGACGGGATATATCCTCTATGGTACGAATGTTTTCGTCACTCATATCACGCTCGCCAAGAAGTCGCTTATCCTTAAGCTTTTCTTCAATGAGCTTGTTCATACCGTAGAGTGCAAGGCGTCGGTAGTCTCCGATAAGTCTGCCTCTTCCGTAGGCATCGGGAAGACCGGTAAGAATACCTGCGTGTCTTGCCTTTTTCATAGTATCGGTGTATGCACGGAAAACACCGTCGTTGTGAGTTGTACGGTAAACGTAAGAAGCGCGAATTTTATCGCTCATTCTGTAGCCGTAGGCTTCACAAGCTTGCTCTGCGTTTCGGAAGCCTGCAAACGGGTTTACTGCACGTTTAAGGGGCGCATCGGTCTGAAGACCAACGATGAGCTCCTTATCCTTATCTATATAACCGGGCTGAAAGGCAAGTATTGAGGAAACGTGCTCGGTGTCAACGTCAAGCACTCCACCCTTTTTCATTTCTTCTACGAAAAGCCCGGTGACCTTTTTATAGAGTTCTTTTGTCCTTTCGGTAGGTCCTTCAAGGAAGGATTTATCTCCCTCGTAGGAGGTTATATTATTCATAATAAAGTCGCGTACGTTTATTTCTTCGGTCCACGTACCTGCTTTAAATTTTCTCCAAGCGTCCATTTTAATCTCCTTTGCTTTTTAACAGTAAAAAAAGGGCAGTATCAGGTAACTGAAACTGCCCAGGCGTTCGGCTTTTATAACGTCCGTTCCCCTACGGTTACCCGTACTACGCCAGTAGCGGACGATTTCTACAATGAGTATACCACATTGTATCGAAAATTGCAAGTGATTTTAAATATTTTACACTCTATTTTATCCAGATCATATTATCCTGGGTAGTAAAGGTCTCGGTGCTGTAAAGGAAGAGGGCAACGTCAAACTCCGACGGCTTCAGCCCCGTAACTCTTTCAAGCAGAACGTCAATTCTTTCCCTGACGTATCTCAGATCCACCAGAACTATTTCAGACCAATCCCCCAACATCATCGGGGTCATAATGTGAGCGTAGGAATCCTTGAAAGCAAGGAGCCTTCCACCCTGAGCGTCAGTCTTTATTCTGACAATAGGCTGATTAGTGCCGAGATAGTAGGAATACTTATCCTTTTTGTCAAGATACTCGTCAAAGTATATCGACTCATAGCTATTACTTTCGACACCGTTCCATATTTCCACGTCCAAGACGTTTCCTCTGTCGAAGCGTTGAAGAATATCTTTCTCAATGCCCAATGCACCCGATTTTGAAGAAAGAGTGCCGACAAAGTCGTCGGATATTTGAATGACAGAAAAACTGTCCTTCGTTAAACTCTCTTTTCCAAGAGCGTTTAAAAAGGCGTTATATCCTATCAACGCACCGTCTGCCGTCCAGTGATGGTCGGTACGAAAGTAATTGTAGTTTGCACGGCTTTCGTGCATTTTATCCGTGACGTCAACGAAATTGACGCCCTTAATATTTTTACCGATATAGTAAAATATTTCCTTTTCGTCAATGACGGGGGCAAAGGGTGGGAGACTGTCACGGTAGATATAGGTTGACGAGGGAACAACCGTAAGATATGACGAAAGTCCCGTTCTTTCGGCAAAACTTGCCATTGCACCCATATTTTTGTCGATGATTTTGTACTCGGGGTCGGGCTGAACGGAGTAAAGAGAATTATCGGTAACGTAAACGCCACCCGAATCACGCTTACCGAGAGCCATATCTGATAGAAATTTCGCCTTGACAAAGGTATCTCGAAGAACAAATTGGTCCGTTATATAGCTTTCGTACTGCTTTCCGAATTCTCCACTCGCCAAGGTTTTCAAGGTGAGTGTAGGCGCTTGGGTCAGCGTTCTGTTCTCCCACTCCGAAAATTCTCTGTCGGGAGTGAACAGATCAAAAAGCGTGAAGCCGAATATCAAAAGAATAAAGATTGCACATATAATTTTATTTTTCATAGCTTCACCCCCTAAAATCTGAAATACAGAAACGGATTATAGCTTGAAGCCATAACGTAAATTACTGACAGTAATATGCCCATCACCACAAGGACGAGAGAAAGAGCGTACGCCGTTTTGGGCAGTCTTTTTTCAAGCCCCTCAAACAGCTTTTTGCAAAGGGGTGTGGAGGCAACGAGGGCTATTGTGAGTAGCAGTGCAAAGTTCAGTAGCAGATAGAGTGACTGTGTGTCGAAGGCAACGCCGTTTCCACCGAAAAGGGCTTTCGTGTAGCTTAAAATATCACCCATATCCTCAAGGGCAAAGATTACCCAGCCGTAAACGAACAAAAGTATTGCCCACAGGTGTCCGAATACCCTTGGAAGCCTTTCAAGAAGCTTGAGTATAAAAAGCTTTTCAAGAATAAGTATAACTCCGAAGTATAAGCCCCAAGCAACGAAATTCCAGCTTGCGCCGTGCCATATGCCCGTCAGAAGCCACACCGTAAAAATGTTACGGAGCTGAATTGCAAAGCCACGACGGTTTCCACCAAGGGGAATGTATACGTAGTCTCTGAACCATGTGCTGAGAGATATATGCCAGCGTCTCCAGAATTCCGTTATACTCCGTGAAATATATGGATAATTGAAGTTATCGAGAAAATGGAAGCCCATCATTCTGCCCATACCTATTGCCATATCGGAATAGCCTGAGAAATCAAAGTAAATCTGAAAGGTAAAGGCGAGAATTCCAAGCCAGGCTGTAAGGGCAGGTAACGATTCAAGCTCCATTGCCGAAACCGTTTCCCACAAAGCGCCTACGTTGTTGGCAATCAGCACCTTTTTGGCAAGGCCCACGGTAAAACGCTTTACGCCCGAAGCAAATTCGTCGGCAGTTTCATATCTTTCGTCAAGCTCAAGAGCAACGGTCTTGTACTGCACGATAGGTCCTGCAATAAGCTGTGGGAAAAGGGACACGTAGCAGCCGAAGCTGATTATGCTTTTTTGAGCGTCGGTGTCTCCTCTGTAAACGTCGATGACGTAGGACATCATCTGGAAGGTATAAAAGCTGATACCGATGGGCAAAACGATTTTTGAAATAAGGTCTGTGCCGAAAATAGCATTGACGTTTTCAAAAAGGAAGCCCGTATACTTAAAAACTCCCAACAGTCCCAAATCTATAACGGCAGAAATAATAAGGGCGACCTTTGCGCCCTTGATATTATCTTTTCTTTTGTATCTGTCCACAAATATTCCACCGAGATAGTTAACCACAATGGACAAAATCATAAGAAATACGAATTTAGGCTCTCCCCATGCGTAAAATATCAGGCTGACTATCAGCAAAAAAAGATTTCTGAATCGCTTGGGGAGTAAAAAATAGCCCAGAAGAACAACGGGCAAAAACCTGAACAAAAAGAGTAAGCTTGAAAAAACCATTTAAAACTCCGTTTATTTATTAACTATTTTTTCTCCGTCAAAGAGCATTACGCCGTACGACAAGCCGTGAGTTCCACCGTTTTTCATATATTCAATAAAACGGCGCTGAAGAGAGGTGCGTGTGGGAAGACGGTCAAGGTCCGACGTGTCGCCTGTGTCGAAGAAGCGCCAGGAATCGTGAAAAGCGTCGTATTCCTTTACTGTAACCACCTCAAAATTTTCGGCAAAAAGCCTTGTGTTCTCTCCGTAAAGCTCACGGTAGGGTGGGTAAAACAAATGTGTTCCACATATTACCCTTATAACGCCGTCGTCAAAAAGGTGATGCCAGAATTCCCACACTCTTCGGTAGGAGTCGAAGCACATTTCCTGGGTAAGAGGGCCACCCGAGGGGATATGACAGTCGATAACAGGGGTGTCCTTTTCAACGGTGTAGCCGTTTTTTGTATAGGTTTCAAAGGGGTAAACTCTGTTACATCCGAATTGAAGTCTGCCAAAGGAAAAGCGCTTCATGGCAAGAAATTCCCAGAACCATTCAACAGAAACCGTTCCGATATCTCCGTTTACCAGAACGCATTCACGAACCTTGCAGGTCAGGTCGTTTGCAGTTTCGTCAAACATCCGGCGTGACAGTCCCTTTTCCTCGTAGCTGTCCCAAAGAAGCGCAAAGGCGTGACAAAGAAACACCATATGCAACGCCCAAAGGGATGCTTCCTCGGTTTTGTGAGGCTCAATGAGAGCAACCGTTGCCTTAAAGCTTTCAAGAGAACGGTCACCCGACATAAATTTTTCGGCATAGTCCTTCATCATAGGAAAACGGTAGGACAGAGAGATAAGTCTTCCCTGCTCTACGTCGTTGAATTTCGCTGATTTTAAAAGCTCTTCGTAAGTCATCATATTCTCCCTTGCTTAATAAAACTTTAATTGAATTTACACATTGCTTCGTCAAATTTGCCGTCAAGCAGATACTCCAAAGCGTCTGTCACGTCCTCTGCAGACTTATTGAAGGCAGGTCTGTCGGCTTCGGGAAATTTACCGAGCACCCAATCTGCAAGGTCGTAATCGGGGTGAGGCTTTTCACCCACGCCTATTTTTATTCTCGGATAAAGGCTTGAAGAAAGATGGGCTTCGATAGACTTGAGCCCGTTGTGCCCTCCGTGAGAGCCCTTTCTTCTTATTCTTATTTTGCCCACAGGCAGAGAAATATCGTCGGAAAGAACGATAACTCTTTCGGGTGGAATTTTGTAAAAGCGAGAGGCTTCGCCAACTGCCTCGCCGGAATTATTCATAAAGGTTGTAGGCTTCATAAACAGAATTCTGTGTCCACCTATATTGCACTCGCCCACAAGGGCATTAAATTTTGCTCTGTCAGCCTTGAAGCCGTGCTTCATTCCTATCTTGTCAAGCGCCATATAGCCTGCGTTATGCCGTGTGGCGTCGTATTTCGGTCCGGGATTTCCAAGCCCGACTACGATAAATTCTATTTTGTTGGAAGCTTCTTTTTCTGCACGCTCCTTTTCGAGCTTGGCAAAAATATCAAAAATACTCATTTATTACTCCATAATGGTATATTGTTTCACGGCGTGTCTTTTGGGTGAAAACCGAAAATGAAAGGTTTTGGGTTTTGGTTTAGTGTTTCTCCCAAAAGCAAAGTGCGAACACACAACGCCAATGTTATAAGCTTTTTAACGTTGAAAGCTTTGCTTTCTCCATCGATGAAAATTTCATTTTCTTCGCCCCTCCCTCGCACTGCCGTACATTTGTACGGCGACGGCTTCAGGATTGACGATTTTCCCTCCAAAACTCCCGCCTTTTGTCACAGTGTTACGGCGTGTCTTTTGGGTGAAAATCTATCAATGCACAGTGCACAATTCACAATGCACAGTTAATGTTAATTTGCCTCTGGCAAATTTTCAATCGAAGAAAATTTCGCACGGCGAAATTGTCCACAATTGTGCATTGTGC
>JAFXEX010000016.1 GCA_017520825.1 Clostridia bacterium
AATATAGAAACAGACCTTGAAAATTACGTAAAAATAATAATTGAAAAAGACGGCGTTGAAAAGGAGCATTTGATATTGTTAGACGAGGCAGAGCTACAAAGCTCTTACGTTCCGACGGAATTGGTCCCTCGGGATCAGTTTAATTTTGGCGAATACGCTCTGTTTGTAAAAATTCCTACTGAAGTGTATTCCAGACACCGTACTCCCATATACTCTTACGCTTTCATAACAAGTAACACAAGCAATTCATCTGAAGCGTTGAACGAGTATGAAGGATTCAATGAAAGATATCTCATAGAAGAGGCTATTCCCAACGGGAATTTTAGTGGTGTTGACATAAATCAGCCTAAATGGAAGGCATATTACGACTTCCTTTCAAAGAGCAAGGTTGTATACGTTTCGGAAGAGGTAGACGTAATAGCCAGACGGCATTTAACGGACGGTGGCTCTTGGGTTAATGAAAACTACGAAAAGAATAACGATTTGCACGGCAGAACGTGGAATTTTGCATACGAAGTATTGGACGTTTCGGGGGAAACAATTGAAATTTTTGAGCAAAAAAACGTAAGCGACCAAAACGACCTTGACATAAAATTCGACAGTCTGGTTTGGTTACATGGGGTGCGTGACTTTACAACAAATAGAAAACTGTATTTTGAAAGATTTAATATGAACCTAGACCTGAAAACGGACTACAAATTCACCGTATATACAACCAAATACGGCTTGCCAACAGAAGATGTAGTAATGAATGTGACCATTATATCCGATGTATTCTGTTTTATTGACGATTATGATGGAAACAACAAGCTGGTGTTAAGCGTGGACGAGAGCAGTGTAAGCAATCAGTTCGCGTACACTTTAATATTTAACTTTGATACCAAAGAAACGACTTTGTTGGAATATAATATATCCGACGCTAAGCTTTCCCCCGACGGTACTTACGTTGCTTATACGCCATTGCTTTATTGGTCAGAAGGTAGCGTTTATACCGAAGAACAAGGGTTTTATATAAAAGAAATCGAAACGGGGAAAACTGTATTTTACGACTTTTCAAAAGAAATAAGTCCTTTATGTAACGATTATGGAATTTTAAGCTGGGTGAAAGAAAGTAAATTGCAATAAAAAAGTCGCCTTCGGCAACTGATGCTCGCTGACGCTCGCTAATTTTATAGGTAGACTTTGTTTTTATTGCATTTCTATCGCGTGTATAGTATAATAATTATAATGGAAAGGAGCTTGCTTATGAAAAGACTTGGATTATTGACTTTAGTATTTGTTTTATGTGTTATGGTGACCTCTTGTAACAAAACGGTTACGCCACCCGAAGAGGAAATTTCAGGTGAACAAGCTCCAATAGAAGAGCAGATGTCAACGGAAGAGCAAACGCCCGTGGAAGAGCAGAAAAAAGAAGTACAGATACCTGAAGCTGTTGAGGGCTTCGACGTCGTATATTTACCCGATGCCGATGAAAACACGGTGTGCCTGACCGTTGACTTCCCCGAGGATTTTCCCGAAGAGCCTTATAAAATGCCCGAGCTTGTATCACCCGAAGAATTCGAGTGGGGGGAATATGGGGTTTTTGCACAGCACATAAATGAAAACGCTTCCGTAATGAGTAATTCTGTTTATTCTTATGCGTTTTTGGGAGAAGGCGTTAAAACCGTGGAAGAAGGAGATGCTGTTTACAACAAATTTAATGATACGTGCAGAGAGTTGTTTTCTATTCCGTCTTATTGCTACGACACGGAAACTTTGCCTGATGGATACTTCAAGGAATATATAAAAGGCGTTACTGAAAACAGAGTAATCGACGTTTCCGAGGATTTAAGCCGTATCGAAATGCTTTCGTTTGAATGCATTGGCGAAGAGGGAGAGCAAATTGAAAAGCTTTCGGAAGACCAATGGCAATCCACTCTTTGGACCGACGGAAAATGGATTTCCTCGTACACGGTATATCAGGGCAACGTTTCCGTTTTTAAAGACGATTCTACGACGAACGACGTGGGAGCGTTAATGAGTTCCAATTATATAAACTGGAATTTGGGAAATTGTGACATTCCACGAAACACTTTTTATTTGTATGAAACGGCAAATCAATCTGGCTTTTACAGAAAGTCCAACTACAAGGACGACGATTACATTATTTTTCAATACGTAGTTTTGGATAATAATTACTATATAGTTATCTTTTCGTTGGAAGAACAACGAATGCTATATAAAATAAAATATCCTTACGGATCCCATGATTCGGAACAAGGCGACGTTTTCGAAGGATTTCAAGTTGAAGACTTTTGCGAAGACGGAATTCTTTTTACAGTGAGCAGAAATTACTTAGACGAAAATTGGACTGGTTATTCAAAAACGTATTTTTACGATTTAGATAAACGGGAATTGATTTTCCTTGAAGATTACGCCTTCACGCCAAAGCTTTCGCCGGACGGCAAGCTGTTAGCGTATACAAACAGCGATTATGAATGGACTAACCCCGAACAGCCTGCTGGCTTTTACGTAAAAAATCTTGAAAACGAAACAACTGTTTTCTATTCCTACGAAGACGGATGGGGCTCTGTTGATGAACTCAGAACGCGCATAGAAGGATTTGTAAGAAAAGATACGCTTGAAGAAATAATAAAGTAACAAAAAACAACACCTAATAGTTAGGTGTTGTTTTTTTGATAATAAAGCTATTCTTCTATTCCGTCACTGTTTATAGGATAAAAAACTCCGTGTGGATAGGTACTTGTAGGACCGTTGTTTACATCATAACTTCTGTCAAGGATATATGTTATTTTGTCGGGAAAAACGATAGTGGTGTTATTGGCTGTTGTTTTTACAAGGTCAGCCATATACGCACCCAAACTATCTCCAACGTCCAATGTTGACTTATATGTTTTGTATTTGTCCAAAAATCCAACGGCTTCCCCAAAATCAACATAGTCTTCATAATAAACAGTTTGACATCCTGCAGAAAATGGGTGCTCTATGCTTGCTTGATGGTCGTGAGTTGCATGAATGTTTATACCATAACCTAAATCTGGCTTAAACTTATCTTCTTTATCGTCGCTTTTATACCAACAACTAAGCCCAATGCCACGAGGGTAAGGAAGTAAAGCAATATATTGTTCTTTATGATTATCGACATAGTAGGTATATATTCCTTCTTTTAATGTTGTCGATTTTCTTAAAGCAACTGTTTTGGGGCGCCAGTCAGGCAAAGTAGAAGCGCGCCTTGTAACGTAAACGATTTCTTTACCCTTTGTTACCACCATCATAGCATTAAGAAAACCTAAAGGATGTAGTGTACTTACTTCACCGTATCCACTTCCCAAGCCCTCAAAGGCAAAGATGCAGGTTTCGCCTTTATCAATTGATTCTTGAATATCGGAATTGTTTTTGTAATATAGCTCCATTTTGTTTAAGGCTTTATACTTTACGACTGGGTCGTTGGGCATAACGTTATCAAAGTCCGAGAAAATGTTTTCAAGCTCTCTGTCCGGCACAAACAGTTGAAACTCTGTTGTATATAGTTCACCTGTAGTTTTAACAATTGCTTTCAAGGTAATGGTTGTTTCACCCGGCGAGTGGACAAGAATTAATCCATTATTAGAAATACTTGCTACAGACGGGTTGCTTGATGTACATAATACAATAAAGTCAAGGTCTTTTGGACGGAGAATCCATTCAAGCTGACATGACATGTCACTTAACATAATGGCGGTATTCTCTTCAACATTAGTTGTTGTAATTCCTCTCTTTACCCACAAAGGAAACAATTTTTTTGATGTATAAAGTCTAAATGCATCCCCCGGATAATACTTGCTGAGAATGGTTACACCTCTCGTAACCGAATAGGTCTGAGACTCGTTTTGCGCTTCGGTTTCATCTTCCTCTGCGTCTTCCTCAACCCAACATTCGAAAACGTAGCCCTCTTTTGTGGGGACGTTACTGTGAATGGTAACGCTGTCTCCGGGCGAAAGCTCCTGCATAGGGAAGTTGCCATCTGCATCTCCTACGCTGTAGGTAACCGAAATATTATCCTCCTGAACCCACTGAGCATCAAAGCCGATGTCTTCGTCCTTGGTATACAAATGACCGGGGAGATAATACTTTTCTTTGCCATCTCTTGTCTTCCAGCAAACGAACTTATAGCCCTCTCTTATGGGAGTGTCCTCTATGATATGAGTGTCCTCACCTTCATATTTTTCCTTCATATCAAAAAACTCTCCCTCACTCCAATAAACGAGAACGTAAATGCGTTTACCCACAGGTATGAGGGTCACGTCCATATCAAGGGAGAATTCGTCCCTGGGATATAGGTTTCCTTCAAACTCGTCGGACTTCCAGCATACGAATTTGTACTCGTCACTTTGTGGCTCATAATCAAGAAGATTTACCGTTTCACCTTCGATTTTCGCCTGCGTTTTACATACATTTCCGTAGAAATCCTGATAAGTTATTTGATACACGTGCCTGAAATCTGCAGTGAGGGTGAGATGCTCTGCGCCCTGGTAGATGTCGCCTGCGGAATATACGTTGCCGTTTCGGTCGACCCAGCCATAGAACACCATTCCTTCCTTTGTCGGCGTTTCGGTGTAAAGGGCTACGCTTTGGTCACTTGCTTTCGTTTGCTTGGGGAGGTCTCCCGTACCACCGTTGAGGTCGTAGGTGATAACGGTTTCACCGTTTATTGCCCACACGGCAGTCAAGGTTTCGTTAGCGTCTGAGGTGTAGGCTTCGCCCGATACGTAGTGCTTATTTCCGTCACTTGACTCCCAATTGACGAAGGTGTATCCCTCTTTTTCGGGAACTCCTGCGTGGATAATCAGCTCGGAATCGGGATCCTTAATTTGCGAAGCAAAATCTCCCGTGCCACCGTTAAGGTCGTAGCTCAAAGTATATCCCCATATTGCCGTCAAGGTATCGTTTCCGTTTGTGAAGAAATACTCGTCACCCTCAAAGAATTCAGTGTTTGAGGAATTTACCCATTTAACGAAGGTAAAGCCTTCCTTATGGGGAGCTACCAGGGTTACGCTTTCCCCTTCGGCTTTCGTGATGCTTTCAAGCGCTTCACCACCGTCGGTATTGAAGCTGAGAGTACATTTCCAGATTGCTTTAAGGGTATCTGCTCCGTAATTAAAATAGTACAAGCCGTATTCGGCGCCTACCGAATTCACCCATTTAACGAAGCTGTATCCCTCTCTCGTAGGAGTGTAAAGGCTGAAGCTGTCACCCTCTAACCCCTTTCGTACGGTAGCGTCTCCTTCTCCACCGTTATAGTCAAGCTGAACTGTTGCCGACCATACTGCCGTAAGAGTGGTTGAAACGCCGTTATTATACGTACTGCCCTGCAAATAAGGTGTTCCGTCAGAGTCCTCCCATCGTTCGAAGGTATATCCTTCTTTTATGGGGATTCTGTTGGATATGGTTATACTGTCTCCCACAACGGCAGCTAAAATGGGAATATTTCCCGTGCCACCGGCAAGGTCGAAGCTGACCATATATACGTTGGCCTCCTGCCATACTGCCGTCAAGGTGTCGTTGCCGTAGGTAAACGTATAGGGGGTATTGGCATCAAATATCTGACCGTCGGAATTAGACCAGCTTACGAAGATAGCGCCTTCCTTTACGGGTACGGTTTCGCATACGTTCAAGGATTCGCCAAAAATCTTGGTTATCGGCTCAAACAGCCCCATTCCACCGTCCAAATCAAAGGTTACGGTACAGCCCCAAATTGCCGTTAAGGTATCGTCTACGCTAAAGAAGTAATAATCGTCGTTAACGTAATATTCCTGCCCCATTGAATCCACCCACTTGATAAAGGTGTAGCCCTCTTTCACGGGAACGGTTGAAAGATTATACGGCTCGCCGGATTCATGAGTTATATCGGGGAAATTACCGTTTCCACCGTCAAGGTCGAAGGTAACGGTGCAATAGGTTTTTTCAATCCATCCGGCAGATAAAGTATCGTTGCAGGTGAAATTGTACGTGTCACCGGGGAAATAACTTGTTCCGTCCAAGCTGTCCCATTGCATAAAATTGTACCCTGCTTTTTCGGGAGTAGTTGTGGGAATAGTAGTGCTATCGCCGTAATATCCCTGTTGGCTGGGGTATATTTCGGGGTTATCACCACCGTTCAAATCATACGTAAGGGTGTATAAGGTGGGCGTCCACACGGCAGTAAAGGTCTCGTCGGGATATACGAAGGTGTATTCGTCTCCTATGTAATATTCTTCGCCTCTTGTGCTTACCCATTTTACAAAGGTGAAATGTTCCTTTACGGGTGTAAAGTCAAATTCAAAACTGTCACCAATTAACAGTGCTATGCCGTAACAATCTCCCGTTCCACCGTTGTAATCAAAAGTAGCCTGACAGGTCATAGGCTCCCATATGGCAGTGAAGGTCTCCTGAGAATGTACCAGGGTATAGCTATCCCCTATATAGAATTCTTCACCCCTTGAGCTTTCCCATTTTACGAAGGTGTAACAGTCCTTTACGGGCGCAGTGTCGAAGGTAATCACATCCTCGATATATAACGATATATCGGGAAAAGTTCCCGTGCCACCGTCCAGGTCGAAGGAGACCACGCAAAAGATAGCGCTCCACACTGCCGTCAGCGTATCCGGGGCAGAACCAAAGGTATATGTGTCTCCCTGATAATATTTCGCACCGGATAAGCTCTGCCAATACTCAAATTCGTATTGCCTTTTTTGAGGAATAGCACTAAGAACCATGGTTTCTCCCTCAAGCTTTTCTACGTCGGGAAAAGTTCCCGTTCCTCCGTCTAAATCAAAGGTTACGCATGAATAATTTCCAATTACAGACCTTGGCGTGATGCCATCTTCTGTAATTATATTGTTTTCGTTGTTTGTCATATTTTTTTCCTTTCTTTATTTTTATTTGAAGCTCTCGAGTTCTTCAATTATCATTATAAAGTAAAGCATATATGACATACAATGACATGTTACTGACATCTTACACGGTTATTTATGTGGATTATTATTGATTTTTTATATTTGTTGTGCTAAAATATACCAAAGAGATTTGGAGGAAAAAAACAATGATTACAATTAAAAATGAATTTATCACGGCAAAGTTCAATACCCTTGGCGCAGAGCTGAGAAGTCTTATTTATAACGGCAGAGAATATATGTGGCAGGCAGACCCTCAATGGTGGGCTCAAACCAGTCCTCTTATGTTCCCCATTTGTGGGGGACTTGCCGACGACGAATACGAATTTGGAGGCAAGACCTACACTCTTAAAAAGCACGGCTATGCAAAGACCAGCGAATTTGAGGTAGAGTGTCAGAGCGACACCTCGGTTACCTTCCTGCTTAAGAGCAACGAGGAGTCGAGAAAGCAGTTCCCCTTTGAGTACGAGCTTCGTCTTATATACACTCTCGTTGGAAAACAGCTTCAGGTGAGAAACGAAGTGAAAAACGTTGGTGACGACACCATGTATTTCTCTATCGGCTCGCACGAGGCCTATGCCACGCCCGAGGGAGTTGAGGAATACGAGCTTGTATTCCCTCAAAAAGAAAAGCTCTACGCCTTCGGTCTCAACGGCAACCTTATCGGCAAGGAGAGAACGCTCATTCTTGACGACGCCGACAGACTCCCTCTCAACAAGGAATATTTCTCAATTGACGCTCTCGTCTTCCCCGAAATTCAGTCACGCTCGGTAATTCTTCAAAAGAGAGACGGCTCGGTGGCAGTAAGAGTTGAATTCGACGGCTTCTTCAACCTTATGGTATGGCAGAAGTGCGGTGCGCCCTATATCTGCGTTGAGCCTTGGAACGGCACTCCCGATTTTGAGGGTCAGGGCAAGGACTTCACCAAGAAGATTGGCATTCAGCAGGTTGGCGCAAATTCAACCTACGTCAGAACTCACAACATAGAGATACTTAAGTAAAGGAAAAGCAAGGTGCTTGAAGCACCTTGCTTTTATTTGTACAACAGCATAAAAGCCGTCATAATAATCAAAAATCCGAAATTGAAAAGTGAGAATTTCAATATATAGCTTCCCGCCTTGCCTGGATTGTGTCTCACGTAATCCCTGAAGGTAATAAGGCTTGCAAGGGACGAAATGAGAGTTCCCACGCCACCTATATTGACGCCCACCAGCAAATCTGCATAGTTTTCGGTAAACTGTGACAGAAGTATTGCCGAGGGCACGTTGCTTATAACCTGGCAGGAAAGTATACTTACAAGCAGGGTGCTTTTATCAAGGAGTGTGGAAAACAGCTGACGCACCACCTCTATCCTTGCCATATTCCCCGAAAAGATGAAGAAGAACACGAAGGTGAGAAGCAGTGGGTAGTCCACCATTTTCAAGGCTCTTTTATCCACCTTAAAAAGCACGGCAGGTATGACGATAAGCCCTATCCAATAGGGTATTCCTCTGAAAACGATAGCAATGGACAGCGCAAAAAGCACAAGGTAGAGTATAGTTCTGTTGCCCTTGAATTTCACTCTTTCGCTTGGCAGGTCAAGAGGCTCTGCCTTAACGAAAATAAGGCAACAGAGGGTAATAAGAGCAACTGCCAGCAGAAAGGGTGGAAGCATAATCTCAACGAATTCGGGAGTTGGTATGCCGTAGCTTGAATAGAGATAGAGGTTTTGAGGATTGCCGAAGGGGGTGAGCATACCTCCAAGATTGGCGGCAATGTTCTGCATAATAAAGGTAAACGCCATATACCTTCTCTTGCCCGTGGAATCAAGCACGAAAAAGCCAAGTGGCAGAAAGGTAATCAGCGCCATATCGTTGGCAATGAGCATTGAGCCGATAAAGGTTATGTACACAAGGGCGAGTATTGCCATTCTTGCGTTTTTGAAAAGCCGGACTATCCTTACGGCAAGCATATAGAAGAAATTTATATTCTTCAGGGCGCACACCACGGCAAGCACGCAGAAAAGGCATACCAGCGTTCTGTAATCGAAGTAGTCCAGATACGCTCTGTCGGGGGGTACTATAAAAGCGGTAATAAACGCCGCAAGCAGCGCGATGCACATTACGGCGTTTTTTCTTATAAAGCTATACATTATGACCTTGAAATATCCTCACCGTTGAGGGTAACGTGGGTAGAATTCTCCACAAAGAGCTTGGTTGAGGGGCAGTCGCTTATGCTGATATTGCTCATAGAGATGCCTTCGGCATTTCTTATCATAATTCCCTCGCCGAAAACCTTGGGGTTGCCGGGGGCTGCAACGGCAGTAACGCCCTTCTCGCTTCCCTTGACCTGCATCTGAACGTCACTTATGGAAACGTTCTTGATGGGAAGCTCGGGAAGTCCGTATATGTAGATGCCCACGCCCGTTATATCTCTTGCTATGATACCACTTATTCTCACGTCGGAGACGATGGGGGTAAGCTCGGTGACGGGTTGCTTGCCCGTGTCGAAAAGGATTTCCTTGGGAGTGGTGTAAAGTCCACAGGAATAATACTCGTTAATGGTTACGCAGGCAATAACGTTTTCCATAATGAGATTGTTTACGGTAAGTCCCTTTACGTATCCACCACGCATACGTCTAGTCTTTATTCTGATGCCTCTGTCTGTGTTCTGGAACACGCAGTTGCTGACGGTAACGTTACTGATACCACCCGACATTTCGCTTCCGAACACCACGCCACCGTGTCCGTGGGCGAGGGTACAGTTGCTGACAATAATATTTTCGCAGGGGAACTGCTTCTGAAGAAGGTCGTCCTCGGTTCCCGATTTAATGGTAATACAGTCGTCTCCAACGTCAATGTGACAGTCGGAAATTCTCACGTTCTTACAGCTTTCGGGGTTTACGCCGTCGGTATTGGGTGAGTTGTAGGGATTGAAGATGCTGACCGACCTTACGGTTACGTTCTCACAGCACATGGGATGAATTGACCAGCAGGGTGAATTGACGATGGTTATATCGGCAATCTTCACGTTCTTACACTTGATAAAGTTAACGGTTCGGGGACGCACAAGGTCGCTCTTGCCCGATTTCCACCAATAGTAGCCTCTGCCGTCTATTTTTCCGTTACCGATTACGGCAACGTTTTCAGCGTCAAGGGCAGAAATAATGCCCCAATGGCCACCTCTCGTATAGCCCTCTACCTCAATCATAGGAAAATCGTCGTGATTATCACTGCCAAGCAAGAGAGCGCCTGAGTCTATATGGAGAGTCATATTACTGTAAAGGAACACCGTTCCCGTTACGTATTCACCTGCAGGGAAATAAATTACTCCACCCTTTTGGGAGGCAAGCTTTGTAAGCTCGTTTATTTTCGCAGTATTGTTGGTTATACCGTCGCCTATAATTCCATACTCTGTTACGTTATAAATCATCTTTTTCTCCTTTATAAGTCAGATTTTATAAGGTCCTCAAGTGTTTCTCGCTTAACTGAAATTCTGCTCTCCCCGTTGTAAAGAGTCACAAGAGCAGGGCGTGGCAATCTGTTGTAGTGTGATGACATAGAAAAATTATATGCTCCCGTGGTCAGAACTGCTATTATATCGTTTCTCACGGGACGGAAAAGCCTTACGTTTTCCTGAATTAAATCTCCACTTTCACAGCACCGACCACCAACGGTTGCCACAAAGTCGGCGTCTTTGTCGGCGTGACTTGCGTTTATAAGGGTGTACGGCGCTTCGTAAAGGGCGTATCTGGGGTTGTCAGCCATTCCACCGTCAACCGAAACGTAATTCTTATAGCCCTCTATACACTTCACTGTGCCAACGGAATAAAGTGTCATTCCGTTGTCGGCAACCATACTTCTGCCCGGCTCAAGATAGAAAACGGGTCGGGAAAGTGAAAGCTTTTCAAGAAGAGCGTCTATTCGCTCGCCTATTGCCTTTATGTTTTCGGTGTAGCTTATTTTCTCGTCACTTTCAAGATAGGGCACAGCCATTCCGCCACCAAGGTTTATTTCGGGGGCTTCGTAGCCGAATTTTGCCTTCATATCAGCCATAAAGGTCAGCATTTTTTCTGCAGCCTCGAAGAAGGGCTCACACTCAAAAATCTGAGAGCCTACGTGACAGTGAAAGCCCATAAGGACGATGCTTTCCTTTTCAAGCACCTTTTTCACAAGTCTTTCAGCGTCCCCCGTTTCAATGGGAACACCAAACTTGGAATCAATAGTACCGGTGTTTATAGCCTTGTGCGTATGGGGGTCAATTCCCGGGGTGAGTCTTAAAAGAACCTTCGGCTTTTTACCCATTTCGCAGGCAATTGTGTGAAGCGCCTCTATTTCGTCGTCGGAGTCGCAAACGAATCTGCCCACTCCAAGCTCAAGCGCCATTTTTATATCTTCGTCGGTTTTGTTATTGCCGTGGAACATTGCTCTCGACAGGTCGAAGCCTGCGTTTTTAGCAGTATAAAACTCGCCGGGTGATACCACGTCTATCCACATTCCCATTTTTTCAAGGGTGCGATAAAGGTCGGTATAGCAGAGAGCCTTTCCTGCAAAGCAGGGGTGTGAGCCCTTGCCCAGATACTCTTCAACTGCCGTCATATATTCTTTTGCGCGCGCCTCAATCCCATTTCCGTCAATGAGATAGAGTGGCGTGCCGTATTCCTTGGCAAGCTCTACGGTGTCCATTCCCCCGAAGGTAAGGTGTCCGTGAGCGTTAACGTCTACGTTCTTTGCTAACATCGTTTGTCCTTTCAAAATCCTTTAAATTGCCTATCAAAGCATATGGGCAAGCATTTCTTCCCTTGACACTACCGAAAGGTCTGCAGGCGCTACGTCAAAGACTGTTTTACAGCCCACCTCACCTCTATCCTTCATTTTCAGCATTGCGTGGGTGTACGCTACGATAACGCTTGCCGTAAATTCGGGATTGGAATCAAGGTTGAGTGAATACTGAATCGTATGGTTATGCTCGCTGTCGAAGCCTGTTTTGCCCGTTCTTATAACCGTTCCACCGTGGGGAAGTCCCTTGTGGTCACGGTAAAGCTCCTCAAGAGTGATAAAGTTTACCGTGGTATCGTAATCGGCAAAATAGTTGGGCATATTCTTAATTTCGTTTTCAATGCGCTTCAGGTCGGCGCCCTCCTCGGCAACCACCCAGCACTCACGCAGGTGCTTCTCTCTCGTGGTAAGCTCGGGGTTTTCTCCACTCTTGGCGCGCTCTACGGCGCTTTCAATGGGCACAGTATACTGTCTTGCGTCAATAACGCCCTCAATACGTCTGATAGCGTCGGAATGTCCCTGACTCACTCCTCTTCCCCAGAAGGTATAATCCTTGCCGTCGGGAAGAATCGAGGATGCGTAAAGACGGTTTACCGAGAACATACCGGGGTCCCAGCCAACCGAAATCATTGAAATATTGCCACCCTCTCGGGAAGCCTTGTCAACCTTGGCAAAATGCTCGGGAATTTTTGCGTGGGTATCAAAGGAATCTATTACGTTGAAATCTCTTGCCAGAGCAGGTGTCATTTCGGGCAGGTCGGTTGCAGAGCCTCCACATATGATAACTGCGTCGACAACGCCCTTAAGAGAGGCTATATCCGACATTGCAATTGCCTTGACACCGGTTACGGTTTTAACGCTTTCGGGGGAGCGTCTTGTGACTACTGCCACCAGCTCCATATCCTTTCTTTTCTGAACTACGGCTTCAACTCCGCGTCCTAAATTTCCATATCCTACGATAGCTATTTTTTTCATGACTTTATTTTTGCTCCTTTCAAAAAGGGTTGTGTTTTTCTTGGCTTTAAAGCATATAAGCGCCACCACGGCTCCGTAAGGAAGCGCCGTGATTACGTCCAGCACCGAGTGTTGTTTAATAAGCACCGTTGAGAGGGTGGTCAACACGGAAAGCGCCATAACGCCCGTTCTCCACCACCTGTTAAAGCTTTTGGAATAAAAAACGGCGACTGTTGCACCGATAGCGCCAACCACGTGCATGCTGGGTATAACGTTGGTGTTGGTATCCGCCTTGTAAATCAGCTCTATTATTTCTGTAAAAAAATTGTGCCGTGGCAGTGGGTCGGGTCTCAGCTCCTGAGCGTTGGGGAAAATAATATTGAGTGTCAGAATTGAGAAAAAAGAAATGCCCACGAACAGCATATACCTCTTGAAGCCGTCATCGTCGGTAAGCAAAAGGGCTATACCTACGCCGAAAATCAAGGGGTACCACAGAACGTAAGGAATAACGAACGCCTCCACGAAGGGAATACTGTCGTCAAGGGGAATATAGGAAATAAAGTCTCCTTCTGTCACAATGCGTTCTGCAATGAAGAAATAGACGAGATACACCGGCACTATGAGAAGGTACAGATATTTGCTTTTTTTCATTTCATACCTCTCAGAAAATATAGAATATTTTACCACAAAAGCTTTCATTCTACAAGGGCTTTTGCAAAATTGTGGCACATTTTTTTACAGTTTGGGAAATCAGCCTAAATTCAGCTTTTTAAGAGTGTGGCAGAAATCGGAAAGAGGAAATCCCACAACGTTGAGGTAATCCCCTCTGATACCCTTCACAAGACGGGCGCCAAGTCCCTGAATTCCGTAGGAGCCTGCCTTATCGTAGCACTCATCGGTGTCAAGATACCACTCTATATCCTGGTCACTCAAGGGGTAAAACTCAACCTCGGTGGAAACCGTTCTTGAAAAGGATTTGCCCTTGTGGTATATGGCGTAGGAGGTAAGCACACGGTGTACTCTTCCCGACAGGGCGGAAAGCATTCTCTTTGCGTCCTCTCGGTCACGGGGCTTGCCCATTATTTCGCCGTCAAGGACTACCACCGTATCGGAGGAAACCACTATATCGTCACGGTATTTTTCCTTTGCCTCCAAGCCCTTTTCGACGGCGAGGAACTGTACAGTGTCCTCTGCCGAAAGTCCTTCGGGGGCAGGGTTCTCCTTTGCCGACGGCACAACCGTCACCTCAAAGCCGTTGTTTTCAAGTATTTCGCGCCGTCTCGGCGATTTTGATGCAAGTATTATTTTCATAATCAGGAAATTTATCCCTTTCTCGTATATTCTGTGGGCGCAACGCCCTCTGTTGCCTGCTTTATGGCTTTTACTGCGTCCTTTTCATCGGTAATGAAAATTATTCCGAAGGAAGCGTCACGGGTCACTCTGTCGGCGTTGAAGGTGGTTTTACTGTTATAAATCTGACAACGGTGGAAATATTCGGGGTAAACGGGGAAGTGAATTCCCATTCTGTCCACAAGCTCGGTAGACTTTCTGCAGTTCCTGAAGTCCGAGCAATCTCTGCAACCGTCACGCAAATTCATAATGCAGTTTTCCATTATCATCAAGGGCGCCCGTCCCCATATAACCTCACCCGTGGGGAGCGCCTTTATCAAATCCCGTCGGGCAGGTGGGGTAAGCTCTGACGATGCAACCACACCCTCAAAGCCAAGTCCTTTCAAGGCTTCAAGGCTACGGGAGTTATAGGCGTTAATTCTTATGCCACCTATTACCGAAAAGCCTTGTGACAAGGCTATTTCAGCCGAGCCGAGACTTTCGGCATAGGCGTGTGTGACGCCTGCGTCATACAGTCTTTTCAGCTCTGCCACCACCTCTGCCCTTTCACTGTCCTTTATAATTATGGGCAGAGCCACTCCCACTTTATCACAGATTTTATCGGGGGTGGTGAAAAGAGGCGCGTACACTCTATCTGCCAAGGGTAAAAGCTGTGCCACGCTATCCCTTCTGTGTGGGGCGAGTACTACGTAGCGCCGATAGTCCTTCGTCTCTTGGGGAATTACTCCGTCAAGCTCACGGCGAGGCGTAGGCTCCACCTCTGCAAGACCTTCAAGGGCTTTTCTGCGAAGGCCGTTAAGCAGGGATTTGGGTAGAATGTAACTGCCGTCTGTTGAAAATTCAAATTTATCAAGATAAAAGGGAGTTTGTCCCAATTTTGCCACCTGTTCTCTTGCAAACGCCTCGTCAATAGGGCGTGTCAGGGCAACGTCGGGGGCATCACTTGTTGCCTCGGCGACTTTTCCGTTGCAGTTAAGGGTAAGCCTTACACCCTCACGGGTTATCTGCATATTAGCCGAAAGAGGCACCTTTTCAAGCTCAAAGCTTTCCTTTTCAAGCTCTCGGGTAGTTTTCTTATCATCAACCGAGCGTACTCCGTACATTTTTCTGCCAAGCTTACCTGCATAATATCCGTCGGTGAGACCGCCACGGCTGAAAATCTTGGTAAGACTGAGTATATCCTCACGGTCTGCATCCCTTCCCATATCAAGAAGCTCACGAAAAATTCTCACCACCGAGCCTACGTAGTCTGCGCTTTTCATTCGTCCCTCTATTTTCAGTGAGGAAACGCCCATTTCGGCAAGGTCGGTAAGATGCTGGGACAGAGTAAGGTCGGAAAGGCTCAGGGGGTAGTCTCCGTCAAAGCCCTTGACCTTATAGGGCAGACGGCAGGGTTGAGCGCACTCTCCCCGATTTCCACTCCGTCCACCTACCAGGGAAGAAAAAAGACAAGCGCCACTGTGACATACGCAAAGCGCTCCGTGTACGAAGGCTTCGATTTCGACGGTGGACTCACGACAAATAAGGGATAGGTTGTCTCTGTCAAGCTCTCTTGCAACTACCACTCTCCTTGCGCCCATTTTGGCAAGGGCGTTTACTCCGTCAAGGGAGTGGGTTATACATTGAGTGCTTGCGTGAAGCTCGGCTTGTGGAAAGGCGAGAGAAATGGCTCTCATCAAGCCTAAATCCTGCACTATAAAGGCGTCGGCGCCCATATTCATAAGGGCTTCCACGCTGTCAAGCGCCTCGTCAAGCTCTCGGTCACTCACCAGAGTATTGAGGGTTATATACACTTTTTTGCCGTAAAGATGAGCCTCGAA
This sequence comes from Clostridia bacterium, assembly GCA_017520825.1. GTDB lineage: Bacteria > Bacillota > Clostridia > Oscillospirales > SIG627 > RGIG6353. The sequence continues at coordinate 15,793 of JAFXEX010000016.1, forward strand.
TATAGCTCGGCGCAATTCCTCTTCGGTAAAATTCTGCGCGCCTATACGGGCGTTGTGCTTTGCGCCACCCATATAAACTGCGTCGGCGCCTGCGCTTATTGCAGATACGAAGGCTGAATATGAGCCTGCCGGAGCCAGAAGCTCGGGAACTTTTCTGTCTGTCATAATAACTCTTTCAAAATATCTTGAATTTTTTTAAAAAATATATTATTATATTTATAATACCACAATATACTTAAAAAATAAAGAGTTTTTTCAAAAGTGGTGTACCACCACTTTTAAATGCAGAATTGAGGAAAATTTGCCACAGGCAAATTAACGTTTATTCTACGACTCACTATACCCTCACACATTGTTCGGGTTTCGTTCCCTGTACGGCTTGCATTTTTATCGGCTTCGCTAATTCGCTACGCCGTAAAAACACCCCGCACGTGCATTTTGAATTCAGCATTCTCATAAACAGTGAAGTCAATTTCAATAATTTTTTAATAAAGAGGCATACTATGAACAAAACGGAGCTTTTAAAGGAAATCAAATCAAAATGTGAAAATTGTTATTCCTGTCCCTTGGGTGACACTCGTACCAATTTAGTCTTTGGTAGAGGTGAGGTTGATGCCGACGTTATGTTTATCGGTGAGGCGCCCGGAGAAAAGGAGGACCTTTCGGGAGAGCCCTTCGTAGGCGCTGCAGGAAAGCTTCTGGATAAATTTCTCGAAGCCGTGGGACTTGATGAAAAGAGCTATTACATAGCCAATATAATCAAATGTCGTCCCCCGAAAAACCGTGACCCCAAGCCCGACGAGGAGGAGGCGTGTATCGGTTATCTCAGGGAACAGCTCTCGGTAATAAAGCCTAAGATTATAGTGTGCCTTGGAAGAATTGCAGCTAAAAAAATAATCAAGCCCGATTTTCAGATAACGCTGGAGCATGGAAAATGGTTTAAAAAAGGGGATTATCTCATATGCGCCGTATTTCATCCTGCTGCAATTCTCCGTGACCCCAGAAGAAAGCAGGCAATGCTGGAGGATTTTGAAAAAATTGCCGAGACCTTAAAGGAATTACAATAATATCAAGTCTCTTTTTGGGCAAAATATTAAGGGAAGGAATTATCCTTCCCTTAATAAATTTTAACAGGAGAAACAATGAAAAAAGTAGTATATGCTATTCTGCTGTGCTTTCTCCTTACTCTTTACGCATCGGCAGAGGTCAGCACGAAAAGGCTTGAATGGTATTATAAGCCCACCTCGGACGGCACAAGACCTGCTCCTCCCACGGAGGCGCATTTTCTTGCCGACTATAACGGCAGGTATATAGGCGAGAACGAAAAATGCGTGTATCTTACCTTTGATTTAGGCTACGAAAACGAAAACGTAAAGTCAATTCTCGACACCCTAAAAAGCGAGGACGTGAAGGCTACCTTCTTTATGCTCCGTCACACCGTAGTAAACGGCAAAAATCTTGAGCAGATTGCCGAGGACGGACATCTGGTGGCAAATCACACCCTGCATCACAAGGATATGACCAGGATGCAGGATATGGAAAGCTTTAAGGCAGAGCTTGAAGGACTTGCTGAAGAGTATAAGAATATAACGGGCAAGGAAATGGCAAAGCTTTACCGTCCACCCTGTGGCGCCTTTTCCGAAAAAAATCTCGCCTGGGCCGACGAGCTTGGCTACAAGACGGTATTCTGGAGTCTTGCCTATGCAGATTGGGACGAGAACAATCAGATGTCACCCGAGAGCGCCTTGAATAAGGTTATGTCCCGAATGCACAACGGCGCAGTAATTCTGTTGCACCCCACCTCGTCCACCAATGCCAAAATACTTCCCGAGCTGATAAAGAAGCTTAAGGCAGAAGGATACACCTTTAAAACAGCAGATGAGCTTTAAATAAGGAGATGTAAAAAAGTCCAGACCGTCAAAAACAAAAAGCAAAGCAATTAAAGGTAGTTATAAACCTTTTGCATCGTTGATTTTCAAGGTAAAAACTCAAAAATGAGTTTTCTATGAAAAAATATATGTTTTTGACTATGAACAAACCTCGCCTCTACCGTACAATCGTACGCCTGTGCGGAGGATTTTTGTAGTGTAGCGTTTAGCGAAACTAACAAAAATTCAAGCCATACAGGGAGCGTAGCCCGAGCAATGTGCGAGGCTTAAGCGAGTCGGAGACGGACTTCGGTTTGTCCATTCTGAAGCATTTTTCCTATCTCCTATGAGTCAGGGGCTGTAAAAAACTCTGTTCGAGTTTTTTACAGCCCCTTTTTCTTAAATCATTATTGATATTACTGCAATGCGTTCTGAAGCCAGGATGCGCCGTAGTCAAGGGCTTCAAAGAGTCCTTTTTTCATACCCTGCTTGAGTGAGCGCTCAACAAGGGGCAGATTTTTATCGGTGCTCTGTACCTGAATGAGAATATCGTTGGGTATCTGTTCGCCGTGCACCTCTTTATAGGTGAGAACTGTAAGCACCAGTATCGCCTTATCGTTGGGGTCACCGTAACAGATAACGTTGTCCTTTCTCACAAGGGGTTTGTCTTTGTAAAGGGAAAATCCTTCTATAATATTGTCAGCCATAATAGTCTCCTTTATTTTTTTCGTATTCTAACGGCGTGTCTTTTGGGTTAAAACCGAAAATGAAAAATTTAATAATCTTTTACAATATTTCTCCCAAAAACAAAGTGCGAACACACCTCTCCGTTATTACAGTGTTTCTTTTGTTGAAAGCTTACGCTTTCTCCATTTGTGAAAATTTCATTTTCTTCGCCCCTTGCTCGCACTGACGTAGAAGTTGTACAGCGACGGCTTCGCAATTGACGATTTTCCCTCCAAAACTCCCACCTTTTGTGGCAGTGTATGGAGAGTTACTTTTGTTACAACAATTTAATTGAAAATTTCCGTCGGAAATTGTCCTTAATTCTCCGACTCACTGCACCCTCACACATTGTTCGGGTTTCGTTCCCTGTACGGCTTGCACTTTTATCGGCTTCGCTGATTCGCTACGCCGTAAAAGCACCCCGCACGTGCATTCTGCATTTTGCATTCTGCATTTATTAAAGTCCAAAAAACGCGCGTAAACTACTCTTTAATGTCAAGATAGGTCTTTATCATCGCAGACAACACCTCGTCACGGTCAAGCTTGCGAATAAGCGCACGGGCATTGTTGTGGTTGGTGATATAGGTGGGATCCTCAGAGATAAAATAACCCACGAGCTGATTTACCGGGTCGTATCCCTTTGCACGAAGAGCTTCGTATACTGCAGAGAGTGTGTCGTGCATCTCACGGTCACGCAGGTCCTGAACAGGAAACATCATTGTTTTTCCGTTTGTATTCTCAGACATTTTATTTTTCTCCTTTGTCTTTTTTAAAGTTATGACCGAATCTATAAGCCGGGTTTTGTCCAAGGGCGAACCCTTTGTACGATTATCTATCTTGAGCGCCGATCGCCCGACGCTTCATGCCACCTTCGAGGTCTTATCAGGCGGATATGGAGCTTTCGCTCCGCCTCTTGCGGTGTTGCTCCGGATAGGGTTTACATGGCCGTGGCGTCTCCGTCACGCCGGTGAGCTCTTACCTCGCCTTTCCATCCTTACCGACAAAGGTCGGCGGTTTATTTCTGTTGCACTGTCCCTGAAGTCGCCTTCGGCAGACGTTATCTGCTATCCTTGCCATACGGAGCCCGGACTTTCCTCACAGATAGCCTTTCGGCGTCACTGCGCAACCGTCCGACTCGGTCATATTTTTTCAATTTGTATTATACTCCATAAATTTAATTTTGTCAAACATATTGCGAAAATTAAGTATTAATAGTATAATAAATCTGTATAATTTGTTTTTTGTACAAACTTTATTTATAAATTTGTGATATTATAAGCCGATAAGTTTTATCAGGAGGAGAAAAAATGATTGAAATAAAATCTCTTACCAAGGTATTTGGCGATAAGGTTGCCGTTGACAACCTCACCTTTACCGTGGAAGACGGAGAGATAATGGGCTTTCTCGGTCCTAACGGCGCCGGAAAAAGCACCACGATGAATATTCTTACGGGCTACCTTTCGGCAACGTCGGGTACTGCCGTAATTAACGGCGCAGATATTTTTGAGGAGCCAAATCGCGCAAAGAAAAATATAGGCTTCCTTCCCGAGCAACCACCTCTCTATCAGGATATGACGGTTATGGAGTACTTGAAATTCGTATACTCCCTTAAGGGTGCCGTTCAGCCTCGCCGTGAGCATCTTGACGAAATTTGCAGAATGGCTGGCATCGACCACGTAAAGCACCGAGTTATAAAAAATCTTTCCAAGGGCTACCGTCAGCGTGTGGGTATTGCTCAGGCGCTTGTGGGAGACCCCAAGGTGCTTATATTCGACGAGCCTACCGTAGGTCTTGACCCCAACCAGATAATAGAAATAAGAACGCTTATAAAAAACCTGGGGAAGAAGCACACCGTTATTCTGTCCACCCACATCTTGTCAGAGGTGCAGGCAGTATGCGACAGAATAGTGATAATAAACAAGGGCAAAATCGTTGCCGACTCACCTACGGCTCAGCTTCTGTCCAATACGGCAGGTACCGTTAAGTACCGTGCAAAGCTTGCTTGCCGTGACGTCAGCACGGCAACGAGGCTGGTTTCGTCGGTTGACGGCGTCAAGGCAGTTACTCCTGCCCAGGCAACCGAGGAGGGCATTTCAGAGGTGATTTTCGACACCGACCCGTCAATAGACGTGCGTCACGGACTGTTCAACGTCCTTGCCGAAAAGGGAGTTGCCCTTATGGGTCTGGAAAACGTAAGCCTTACCCTTGAGGATATATTCACAAGTCTTACCGTGGGAAAGGGGGCAAAATAAATGCTTGCAATCTATAAAAGAGAGCTTTCGGCGTACTTTACGTCCACCATTGGCTACATATTTATGGCAGTATTCCTTGCCCTGTCGGGTGCTATCGTGTGGTTTTCCACCTTCTTTTCTGCATCCACCTCGTTTGCGAACTATTTCTTTATAATGATATTCTTTTTTATCGTTCTTATTCCCATTCTTACCATGAAGCTTCTCAGCGAGGAAAGACGCACGAAGACCGAGCAGATTCTGCTCACCTCACCCGTATCACTTGCAGGTATAGTTACGGCAAAGTTTTTTGCAGCCCTCACACTTTTTGAGGTGACCTTCCTGATATCACTGCTCAATCTCATTCCCGTTTCACGCTACGGCACGGTGAATATTGCCGAAATCATTTCAAACTTTATCGGAGTTACCTGCGTTGCAGCATCTCTCATTGCTATCGGCATTTTCATTTCTGCGCTTACCGAAAGTCAGTTCATTGCAGCTATCGGCTCTATCGCAGTAATTCTCGGCACTCTTCTCGTGGGACTTTTTTCCTCGTCTATATCAAATAACGTAATAAGAATAGTTGTCAAGTGGTTCTCCATTCTTGACAGATACGTAAATTTCAGATACGGAATTTTCGACGTTTCTTCAATCATATACTACGTTTCAATTTCTGCAATATTCCTTTTCCTTACGGTGAGAGTATATGAAAAGAGACGCTGGGCTTAACGGTGGCAAGCCACCCAATGAAAAATGAATAATGAAAAATCTTCAATAATCTGAAATTATTCATTCGTAAATCCGTTAAATAAAAAACAAAGAGGAAACAAAATGAATAAACCTAAAATAGATAAAAAGACGCTGAAATACGGCACGGCTTCGGTTATACTTGCCGTAGTGTTCATTGCGCTTATTTTCGTTGCCAATCTCGTGGTGACAACCCTTACGGATAAGTATAACCTTTTCGTAGACCTTACCGAAGAACAGCTTTATGAAATATCAGAGGCGTCAGAGGAGCTACTCAAGGATATGGGAGATGGGGAAATCAAGTTTATTTTCCTTACCCCTCTTGACGAGCTTGACGCAAACGAATATTCCAAGAGCATAAAAACCCTCGCCCTTGAGTACGAGGAAAAGTACGACAACATATCCATTGAGTATCTTGATATGCTGAAAAACCCGGGCACTGTGGCAAAGTACCGTCAGAGCTACGATATTTCCTCAACTACGGTTATCGTGGAGAGTGACAAGCGCCACGTTGCCTTCGATATGTCGGAATGCTTCGTATACAATCAGGACAGCAACGGAAATTATACCTACTACGCCTTTAATGCAGAATATCGCTTTACCTCGGCTATTATAAGGGTAATGCGTGACACTATGCCAAAGGCTCTGTTCACCTCAAACCACCTTGAAACCATTCCCCAGCAGTTCAAGTCCCTGCTTCTCGACGCAGGCTTTGAGGTAGAGCTTATCGACCTTGCGCAGAGTGAAATTCCCGAGGATGCCGAGCTTATAATCGTAAACGCTCCACGCACCGATTTTACGGGAATTGAAAGTGAAACCGAGGGCGTGAGCGAGGTAACCAAGCTTTCACGCTATCTTGAAAACGGTGGAAACGCTATGCTCTTCGTCAGCCCCGATACCCCCGAGCTGAAAAACCTTGACGAGCTTTGCGCAAGCTGGGGCATAAAGGTAAATCACGGTCTTGCCGTGGTTGACAATCGCAACTCGGTTGCTTCAATCGACTCCTTTGCGCTTATAACGAGATACGTTGAAAGCGACAGGCTGTCAGCCTTCCATAAGTCCCTCAGCTCTGCCGAAAATCCTCAAAAGACTATTTCCTACTATACAGCTCCCATTACGCTTCTGCCCGTTACCAACGTATCGCAGGGTGTGGACACAATCCTTGCCAGCTACGCCACCTCCTATATACCCATGAACGATACCGAGAATTACGCCGAGGGCACGGTACCCCTTCTGGTTGCAGGCTATATGGACAGATTTGATTCGGAGCGCTCGGAAACCGTTACTAACTATTTCGTCGTGGGTGGCTCTACCTGGTTTACAAGCGATACCTTCCTTGGCACCTATCAGAACACCTACGGAAACGCAGAGCTTATCAAGTCTGTGATTTCCGAAATGACCGATGAAACTATGATATTGAACGTTGGCTATAAGGTTTACAACGACACCACTCTCACCATAGACAACGCAACGAGCCAGAAGTGGCTGATGGCACTCATCTTCGCCCTTCCTGCGCTGGTGCTTATTACGGCTTTGGGAGTTTTCCTTAAACGGAGGCACTTGTAATGACCAAAATCAAAAAGCAAATTCTTACGGTTGTAGCCCTTGTTCTCGTTCTGGCGCTTCTTGGCACTGCCTACTATTTTATGACCAAGGAGGACGACACCCCCGTTGAAGAGAAGATAGAGTACGGCGCCTTTGGGGAAACCATGAAAAACGGCAGACCTCTTATCGTTGACAAGGTTGAAAACGAGGATATGAACAGTATCACCGTTCACAACACCGAGGACGAATACACTCTGATTCACAAAAAGAGTGGCGCATATAAGCTTGAAGGGCTTGAGGACTACGAGGTAAATCAGGAGCTTCTTGCCAAGCTGAGAGTAAACGCCCTTTACCTTCTTGCCACGGGCTACGTGGAAAACGCAGAGCTTGACAACCTTGAGCAGTACGGAATAAACGTGGACGACCCTGCCGTTTGGTTTGAGGTTTTGTATAACAAGGAGCAGGAAAGCTACAAAATTCTGGTGGGTGACAAAACTCCCGACGGAACGGGCTATTATGCTATGCTCGAGGGCAGAGACGCACTTTATACCATCGATACGGGCGTGGAAAGCTCAATTCTCCTGCCCAGACGCGCATACGTTATGCCCAAGCCCGTCAATTCGGTTGAGGAAACCAAGGTATACACTCTCAAGGACTTTACTCTTTATAAGGGTGGAGAAAGGTTCATTTCCATAGAAAAGGCGTCGGGTGGACTGACCTACGGAAATAATTCAACTCATTTTATAACCTATCCTGCCTATAACTACGCCACCAACCTTACGAATTTTGAAATTCTGATTAAAGCCCTGAAGGATCTGAACGGCACCGAAACCCTCTATTACGGAGAGCAGGTTACCGACTCACTTCTCCGTGAGCTTGGATTTTTCGATGAAGAGGGTAACGACGTCTCGGATTATTCCTTTACCTACAGTTATCCTGCCTTTTCGGAGCAGGTCTACGTAATGAAGAACGGCGACACGGGTGAATATACCGTATATTCACTTAAGGAGAATATTATCGTAAGAGCAAGCGAGGCTTCATTGAGCTTTCTTGATTGGGATATGCTCCTTTGGCTGTCTGCCGAAATATATATGCTTGACATTGAGGATATTGCCTCGGTTGAATTTGAATACGATGGCAAAACGGCGTCCTATAATATATCGGGAACGGGAGCAGACCTTTCCGTGACCGGAAACAATATCCCCGTTGATACCACCAAGTTCAAGGAGCTTTATAAGTCCATAATGTACGTTATCGTTACTGCCTACGCCGACGACGCCGACTACGGCAAGGAGCAGTTGAAAATGACTGTTACCACCGAAAAGGGCGAGGTGCTTGAATACTGCTTCTACACCCATACTGCCACAAACAGCTATTATACCCTTAACGGCTTTGGCGAGTTCTACGTTTCTGCAGAAAAGATATTGAATCTGCGTGATATGGCAATGAAGCTGGTGGCATAAAAATGCAGAATTAAGGAACGGTTTTATGAAAATACAAGGCTTTCAAAAATTAACTTTACTTGATTTTCCGGGGAAAACTGCTTCAACCGTCTTTACGGGTGGTTGTAATTTTCGTTGCCCCTTCTGCCACAATTCAGACCTTGTGGTAAACCCTGCTTCCTTTCCCGAAATTGAGGAAAAGGAAGTGTTAAAGCAATTAGAACGCCGTGTGGGCTTCATTGACGGAGTGTGTGTCACAGGGGGCGAGCCTCTTCTGTGGGACGTGTCCGACTTTGTAAAAAGCGTCAAGGCTATGGGACTGTCGGTAAAGATTGATACCAACGGCTCCTTCCCCATAAGGCTTAATCAGCTTTTACTGTCGGGGAGCGTGGATTTCGTTGCAATGGATATTAAAAATTCACCCGACAGATACCCCGAGACCGTAGGAATTGCCGATTTTGACGTAAAGCCCATTCTGGATAGCGTTGAAATACTGAAAAGCAGTGGCGTTGACCACGAGTTCCGTACCACTGTGGTAAAGGAGCTTCACACCCCGACGGAAATGGAAAAAATCGGACAATGGCTTGAAGGGGAGAAAAGATACTTCCTTCAAGGCTATAAGCTATCCGACGGAGTAATAGACAAAAGTCTTAATCCTCACTCGTCGGAGGATATGCACAAATTGTTGGAAACGGTGAGAAAATATATTCCCAACGCACAGTTAAGAGGTATAGAATGACAAGATTTCTTTTAATAAGACACGGCGAAAGCGAAGCAAACAAAAATAACGTTTTTGCAGGGCATCTTGACGCAAGGCTTTCCGAAAGAGGACTTGAGCAGGCAAGAGAGACGGCAAAGTTCGTAGCAGAAAAATATAAGGTTGACAAGGTCTATGCCAGCGACCTGCAAAGAGCCTTTATCACGGGTAAAACCTCAGCCGACCTGCTGGGACTTGAAACAGTGCCCATGAGTGAGCTTCGTGAGATATACGCAGGCAAGTGGGACGGAATGGTATTCAACGATATAAGAAAGGTATACCCCCAGGATTTTGACAGATGGCAGACCGACATCGGCAACGCCCACTGTACCGAGGGCGAGACTACTGCCCAGCTTTATGACAGAATTATGACGGCGCTGAACGGCATTGCCGACGAAAACGATGGCAAAACCGTACTTATAGCCACTCACGCAACTCCTATCCGAGTGGCAGTAACACACGCGTTGTACGGCGACGTTCACAAAATGAATCAGGTAGCCTGGGTATCCAACGCTTCGGTAACCGAGCTGATCCGAGAAAACGGCGTATGGACTGCCATAGAAATCAGTCAGGACAAGCATCTGGATAAATTGAAAACGGTTTTACCACCTAACGTATAAGGAGCTTTTATGTTTGACCCAAAAACAGCAGACAGTCTGATGCTTGCCTATCTCGGTGATTCAGTATGGGAGCTTCTGGTAAGGGAACGACTGTTTTACACAGTGCCTCAGGGCAACACCGAGGCAAACCGACTTGCCCTCGAATACGTCACTGCCTCCTCTCAGGTAAAGGCGCTTGAAAAAATAATGCCCCATCTCACCGAGGAGGAAGAGGCAGTCTGGAGACGGGGAAAGAATACCAAAACAAACAATACTCCGAAAAGCGTTTCACGCTACGAATACAGACAGGCAACGGGGCTGGAGGCCCTCTTCGGCTACAATTACCTGCTTGGAAATCACGAAAGAAACCGAGAATTGTTCAATATTGCCTTTCCTACAGAGGCTAATTGTTAATTTTTTGTGAACGGAAGCCCGTAAGTATGGAAAAATTAACTGCTATGTGCTATACTAACTTGGTGACTGACGTCACAGTATTATCTCGTTAAAAAACAAATAAATATAAACAATTAGGAGGACATTAAAATGGCAAAGAAGTATTGTTATCTCTTTACCGAGGGAAACGCATCAATGCGTGAAATTCTCGGCGGTAAGGGTGCTAACCTTGCTGAAATGACCAACATTTTCAAGGAAAAGTTCCCGGATAGAAACCCTGTTCCCCAGGGCTTCACAATTTCAACTGAGGCTTGTACTCAGTACTACGAGGACGGAAGACAGATCAACGCCGAAATTATGGCTGAAATCAACGAGTACATCGTAAAGATGGAAGGCGTTACCGGTAAGAAGTTCGGTGACCTTGAAAATCCCCTTCTCGTTTCCGTTCGTTCAGGCGCGAGAGCATCAATGCCCGGTATGATGGACACAATTCTTAACCTCGGTCTTAACGAAGAGGTTGTAGAGGTTATGGCTAAGAAGTCAGGCAACGCAAGATGGGCATACGACTGCTACAGAAGATTTATTCAGATGTATTCAGACGTTGTTATGGAAGTTGGTAAGAAGTACTTTGAAGAGCTTATCGACAAGATGAAGGAAGAAAAGGGCGTTACCTTCGACGTTGAGCTTACTGCAGACGACCTTAAGGAGCTTGCAAATCAGTTCAAGGCTGAATATAAGTCAAAGATTGGCGAAGACTTCCCCACAGATCCCAAGGAACAGCTTATGGGCGCCGTAAAGGCAGTATTCCGTTCTTGGGACAACCCCAGAGCTAACGTTTATCGCCGTGACAACGATATCCCTTATTCTTGGGGTACAGCCGTTAACGTTCAGGCAATGGCATTCGGTAACATGGGTGACAACTGTGGTACAGGCGTTGCGTTCACACGTGACCCTGCAACAGGTGAAAAGAAGCTCATGGGCGAATTCCTTGTAAACGCACAGGGCGAGGACGTTGTTGCAGGTGTAAGAACACCTATGAAGATAGAAAAGATGGCAGAGAAATTCCCCGAAGCTTACAATCAGTTTATTGAAATCTGTGGAATTCTCGAAAACCATTACCACGATATGCAGGATATGGAGTTCACCGTTGAAAACGAAAAGCTCTATATGCTTCAGACAAGAAACGGTAAGAGAACTGCTCAGGCTGCTCTTAAGATCGCTTGCGACCTCGTTGACGAGGGACACAAGACAGAGGCTCAGGCTGTTGCAATGATCGATCCCAGAAACCTTGACACTCTTCTTCACCCTCAGTTCGATGCGAAGGCTCTTAAGGCAGCTACTCCCATCGGTAAGGGTCTCGGTGCTTCTCCCGGTGCTGCTTGCGGTAAGGTTGTATTCACAGCCGAGGACGCAGAGGCTTGGAAGGCAAGAGGAGAAAAGGTTGTTCTCGTAAGACTTGAAACCTCTCCCGAAGATATCACAGGTATGAAGGCTTCTCAGGGTATCCTCACAGTTCGTGGTGGTATGACCTCTCACGCAGCCGTTGTTGCTCGTGGTATGGGTACTTGCTGCGTATCAGGATGTGGCGATATCAAGATGGACGAGGAAAACAAGAAGTTCGAGCTCGCAGGTAAGACGTTTACCGAGGGCGACTACATCTCAATCGACGGTTCAACAGGTAACATCTACGACGGTATCATCGAAACAGTTGACGCTACCATCGCAGGTGAGTTCGGTAGAATTATGGCTTGGGCTGACAAGTACAGAAAGCTCAAGGTTAGAACAAACGCTGACACACCCAGAGACGCTAAGAAGGCTCGTGAGCTTGGCGCTGAGGGTATCGGTCTTTGCCGTACAGAGCATATGTTCTTCGAGGCAGA
>JAFXEX010000017.1 GCA_017520825.1 Clostridia bacterium
GCACAATGCACAATTGTGGACAATTTCGCCGTGCGAAATTTTCTTCGATTGAAAATTTGCCAGAGGCAAATTAACATTAACTGTGCATTGTGAATTGTGCACTGTGCATTGATAGATTTTCACCCAAAAGACACGCCGTAAACTAACGTAAGGAGAGAGAAATATGTTCGTACATTCTTTTGAATCAATGGCAGCCCGAGACGGCGACGGAATACGCTATTGCATATTTCTGTCGGGCTGTCCTCTGCGTTGCGTATACTGCCATAATCCCGACACGCAAAAATCGGGAGGTAAATACTATACCCCCGACGAAATAGCAAAAAAGGCAACACGCTATAAGCCTTATTTTTCCAACGGTGGTGGAGTTACCTTTTCGGGTGGCGAGCCTCTTTTACAAGCCGATGAAATTGTGAAGGCAGGGGAGCTACTTAAAAAGAACGGAATAGGATATATCCTTGACACCTCTCTTGCAGTCCCCCTTACCGATTCGGTGAAAAATGCCATAGACAACGCCGAAATGATTCTTGCCGATCTTAAATTTTCAAGTCCCGACCAGATGAAAAGATTTACCGACGGAAGCCTTGACCGAGTTATGACTTGTCTTGATTATATTACACAGACAGGCAAGCGAATGCGAGTGCGCACCGTTGTGGTCCCCGATATTAACGATAGCCTCGAAGCCCTGAAGGATTATCTGCCCATCATCGAAAAGCACGATGTCGAAGGGTGGGAGCTGTTACCCTTTCATACCATGGGCTTCTTCAAGTACGAGGAAAGCGGTATAGAAAATCCCTTAAAGAACACTCCTGCAATGGATATGAGTAAGCTGGACGCCCTTAAGGAGCAGTTGAGAGAGTTAACGAAGGTGAAGATAATATAAATAAGCAAACAAAAAGGTGGCAGAAGCCACCTTTTTAAAATCTTCTAAAAAGCCTTTTTATTCTCCAAAAAACAATGGTTGAAAAATTTCTTTTAAAAAATTTCAACTCGTCATCAAGCTCGATATCAATAACTCGTTTGTATTCTCCACAGCCTTCGCATAACTCCAAATTTCTTGAAAGAATAAATTTGCTTGGAGGACAATTGGTATCATTCAATTTATTCCAGCAATCAACACAAAAATCTGCCATATTTTTACTTCTCCTTGAATATGGGGATTATATCCCCTTAATATTTTAGATTATAACCCCCATAATAAGATTTGTCAAGGGGGTTATAATATGATTTCATTTAACAAGCTTTGGATAACTATGAAAAGCAAGGGCGTTTCTACCTATACCTTGAGGGAAAGATGTGGAATTGACAGTAAAACTGTACGCCGTTTGAGAGCAAATGAAAACGTTGAAACCAAGACGCTGGACAAATTATGCTCGGCTCTTGATTGCAAAATAGAGGATATAGTTGAGTTTGTAAAAGAATAGAGTTGTTGAACGGATAAAAAATAAACAAAAAAAGAAGGTTTCGTAGGAAACCTTCTTTTCTGTTATTTTCTCTTAAAATTCAAGCTTTTTGTTGATGTAGTCAACGACCTCGTCGATGGGAAGTCTTATCTGCTCCATGGTGTCACGGTCACGGACTGTTACGCAGTTATCGGTCTCTGAATCAAAGTCGTAGGTGATGCAGAAGGGTGTACCGATTTCGTCCTCACGGCGATAACGCTTACCGATTGAGCCTGCCTCGTCGTAATCAACCATAAAGTGCTTTGAAAGCATCTGGTGTACCTCAAGCGCCTTTTCGGAAAGCTTCTTTGAAAGGGGAAGCACTGCAGCCTTGAAGGGAGCAAGAGCAGGGTGGAAGTGCATTACTACACGAGTATCACCCTCGCCGATAACCTCTTCGTCGTAGGCTTCAACAAGGAAAGCAAGAGCAACACGGTCTGCGCCAAGTGAGGGCTCAACAACGTAGGGGATATATTTTTCATTGGTTTCGGGGTCAAAGTATTCAAGAGACTGACCGCTGTGATTCTGATGCTGTGTCAGGTCGTAGTCGGTTCTGTCTGCAATGCCCCAAAGCTCGCCCCATCCGAAGGGGAAGAGGTATTCGAAGTCTGTGGTAGCCTTTGAGTAGAAGGAAAGCTCCTCGGGAGAATGGTCACGAAGCTTGAGGTTTTCCTTCTTCATGCCGAGATTGTAAAGGAAGTTTGCACAGTAGTCCTTCCAGAAAGCAAACCATTCAAGGTCTGTATCGGGCTTACAGAAGAATTCAAGCTCCATCTGTTCAAACTCACGGGTACGGAAGGTAAAGTTACCGGGAGTGATTTCGTTACGGAATGATTTACCGATCTGGGCAACGCCGAAGGGAACCTTCTTACGAGAGGTTCTCTGTATATTTGCAAAGTTTACGAAAATACCCTGTGCCGTTTCGGGACGGAGATAAAGCTCAGCCTTTGCATCCTCGGTAACACCCTGGAAGGTCTTGAACATAAGGTTGAACTTACGGATATCGGTGAAGTTTTGAGCGCCACATTCGGGACAAGCAATGTTGTTTTCCTTAATGTAGTTCATCATTTCTTCGTTTGACCAGCCGTCAGCAGGTGCGCCTGAATGCTCCTCGATAAGCTTGTCGGCACGGTGACGGGCCTTACATTCCTTACAGTCCATAAGAGGATCGGAAAATCCACCAACGTGACCTGAAGCTACCCAAGTCTGAGGATTCATAAGGATAGCGCTGTCAAGTCCTACGTTGTAGGGTGACTCCTGTACGAACTTTTTCCACCAAGCTCTCTTTACGTTGTTTTTGAATTCAACGCCGAGAGGACCGTAGTCCCAAGTGTTTGCAAGGCCACCGTAGATTTCAGAGCCTGAATAGATGAAACCACGGTTTTTGCAAAGGGAAACGATTTTTTCCATTGTCTTTTCGCTGTTATTCATTTTAATGTTCCTTTTTAAAAATATTTTTACAAGGTATATTGTACCAAATAAAAAAGATTTCGTCAAGAGCAGTTTTAATTATATATACATTTTTTTGTAAGAAAAGCACGCCTTTCATCCTTGTATGAACGGGAGCGTTTTGGGAATACATAAAACGAAATAAAAAAATGGAAATTACGGATTATGAAAACTATACTTCTTTTTTCGTCGGTGGGATTGCTCTCGGGCTTTATCAACGGACTTTTCGGTACGGGTGGCGCAATACCTCTGCTTGCCCTTTTTACCTTTCTTACCTTTGACACCGACAAGGCGTTTGCAACGGCAAACCTTACGGTACTGCTTTTATCGGCAGTCAGCTTTTTCCTTTATCTGAAAAACGGAACGGTGAATACGGAATTTCTGCCCGATTTCTTCAAAAGGGCGTTCGTTCCTGCTCTGGCAGGTGGTGCAATAGGCAGTATATTCCTTTCAAAAATATCACCCGACCTTCTTAAAAAAATATTTTGCGTTATCACCGTTATCGGTGGTGTGGGAAGGATATTCAAATGACCTTTATTACAGCGTTGCTCACCGGGCTTGGCGTTGGCTCGGGTGGACTGTATATTCTCTATCTGACCCTTATCAAAAACGTTCCCCAAGCAGAAGCGCAGGGGATAAATCTGGTGTTTTTCATTACGGCTACCCTTGCTGCCGCCGTGGTGAATCTTATCAACAAAAGAATATCCTTTGCCTCTCTTTTGATTGTGGTTCCCTTCGGAATTGTGGGGGCGATTGCAGGGTGCTATACTGCCTCGGTTATTGACACAAAGCTTTTGTCGGTGCTATTCGGCGTTCTTATTGCAACGGCAGGAGTAACGGGCTTTTTAAAGCTTATGAAAAAGCGTTGACAAAGACGGTCTTTCGTTATATAATTATGTAAATATATTTTTAAGGAGAGCATGATGAGATATATAGCCGAAGAAAAAGCAATTATAGTATATTGGGATCTGCCCGAGGGCTTCGTGCCCGGCGAGAAGTATACCCTTGAGGTTAACGGCAAGAGGGTAGAAACCGAAAAGTGCCATATGAAGATTGACGGCATTGAGCCCGATACCGAATATCCGGTTAAGTGGACCTATAAAACGAGCACAGAGGAAATGACGGCAAAGACTCTGCCCGTCAGAGAGAGAATAAACGTTCTCGACTTCGGCGCTATAGGCGACGGGAAAACCTTGAATACAGAGGCGTTACAGAAGGCGATTGACGCTTGTGACAAGGGAGTCGTATACCTTCCTGCAGGCGATTTCCTTACCGGCTCGCTGAGACTTCACTCGGATATGGAGCTTTATCTTGAAAAGGGCGCCGTTATCCACGGTACAACCGAGGTAAAGGACTATATGCCCAAAATCAAGAGCCGTTTTGAAGGCAAGGAAATGATGTGCTATTCGGGACTTATCAACATCGGTGAGCTTGACCGTGACAGCATTACCTGCCGTAACGTAAGAATATGTGGCGAGGGTAAGGTTTACGGTGGTGGCTGGGATTTGGCGACCAACGTAATTGAAATTGAAAAAGAGCGTCTGAAGGAGTATCTTGAATCCCTTGGTGACAAGATAAAGGACTTTGACCAGCTTGAAACCGAGCCTGCAAGAGCAAGACCCAGACTTATAAATATCAGCTCGGCAGAAAACGTGGTAATCAACGGAATTTCGGTTGAAAACGGACCCTGCTGGAATATACATATGATTTACTCGAATAATATAGAGACCTGTGGTATAACCATTCGTTCCCAAGGTGTATGGAACGGCGACGGATGGGACCCCGATTCATCAACCAACTGCACTCTCTTCGGTTGTGAATTCCACACGGGTGACGACGCAGTGGCTATCAAGTCGGGTAAAAACCCTGAGGGTAACGTGGTAAACCGTCCCACAGAGCACATAAGAGTTTTTGACTGCGTAAGTAATTACGGACACGGCATAACCATAGGAAGTGAAATGTCGGGTGGTGTAAGTGACGTGCGTATATGGAACTGTGATATGGGCACCTCGGTATACGGCGTTGAGATAAAGGCGACCAAGAAGCGTGGCGGTTACGTCAGAGACGTACACGTAAGCAACACAAAGGCGTGCAGACTGCTTCTTCACTCGGTTGGCTACAACGACGACGGAGAGGGCGCACCCACAGTACCCGTTTTTGAGAACTGCACCTTCGAAAACATTGAGCTGACGGCCCGTAGGCATATGCAGGACAACCAGGAATTTGATTGCGAGGCCATTGAGGTATCGGGCTTTGAGGGAAGTCCCACGAAGAATATCAAATTCAAAAACATCACTATTGACAACGGCGTTGAAGGACACAAGCATACCATATTCGTATCCCGTTGCCAGGGCATAACCTTCGAAAACGTTGTATGTAAATAAAAATACGGAGGAAAATATGAGCAAGACAGTAGAACAAATCGTGGCCTTGATTAAAGAAAAAGGCATTAAAATGGTGGATTTCAAAATGGTGGACATTAACGGACAGTTTCGCCACGTGACAATCCCCGCAGGTAATTTCAACGAATCGGTTTTGAAAAACGGAATCGGCTTTGACGCTTCCAACTACGGCTATGCAGTGGTTGAAAAGAGTGACATGGTGTTCATTCCCGATCCCGACACGGCAATGATTGACCCCTTCTGTGAAATTCCCACACTGTCAATGACGGGTAACGCAATGATTATTGACAACCCCGAAAACAGACCCTTGCCCCAATACCCCAGAAACATCGTTCTGGCAGCAGAAAAGTATCTTAAGGACACGGGAATTGCCGATACTATGCTCATTCTTCCCGAATTTGAATTCTATCTGTTCAACCAGATTGGCTGGGAGGTACAGCCCAACTCCATCGGCGTTTCTCTCGACGCAGAGCAGGCTCATTGGAACAGTGGAATAGGCTCAACGGGCGTTATCGTTCCCAAGCAGAAGAACTATCATATAGCAAAGCCCTTCGACATCTCCTACGAGGCGCGCAGTGAAATGTGTATGCTTATGGAGGAGGCAGGAATTGCCCTCAACTACCATCACCCCGAGGTAGGCGCAGGTGGACAGTTCGAAATTGAGCCCCACCTTGGACAGATGTCAAAGATGGCTGACGCCACAATGATGATAAAGTATATCATTCACAACACTGCAAGAAAGTACGGACTTTCAGCAACCTTTATGCCTAAGCCCGTTATGGGCGAGGCAGGTAACGGTATGCACGTTCATATGCTTCTTATGAAGGGTGATACGCCCGTATTCTCGGATGACAACGGATACTCCAACCTCAGCCGTGAGGCACACTACTTTATGGGTGGTCTTTTGAAGCATATTGCTTCTCTTTGCGCTCTCACCAACCCCAGCACAAACTCCTTCAAGAGACTTGTGCCCGGCTTTGAAGCGCCCGTTACGGTTGGCTACGCTACCTCAAACAGAAGCGCAGTTATACGTATTCCTGCTTACGCAAAGACACCTAACCTCAGACGCTTTGAGCTGAGAAACCCCGATGCGACCTGTAACCCCTATTTCTGCTACGCAGCTATCCTTATGGCAGGTATAGACGGCATCCTCAACAAGATTGACCCCCACGAAAACGGCTGGGGACCCTACGATATGAACCTTTACAAGCTCAGCGACGAGGAAAAGGCAAAGCTGAGACATCTTCCCACCTCTCTTGACGAGGCGCTTGACGCTCTTGAAAAGGACCACGACTACCTGACTGCAGGTGGCGTATTCCCCGAGCATATGCTTGAGAAGTTCATTGAAACAAAGCGTGACGAGTGCCGTCAGCTTGCTGCAATTCCTCACCCTGCAGAGTTTGACAGATATTTCAATCCTTAATTTTACTAAAACGAGGCTTTCGGAAGAACGCCTCGTTTTTTTGATTATATTTGACAGATAATTTGATTTATGATATACTAAGGATTTGAAAGAGAGGGACGAAAATGGCAGAGAAAAAGGACAACGGCACAAGGCTTATAGCTTCCAACAAAAAGGCTTATCACGACTATTTTGTGGAAGAAAAGTACGAAGCAGGTATTCAGCTTGTGGGCACCGAGGTCAAGGCGCTTCGTATGGGACAGGTAAACCTTAAGGATTCCTGGTGCTCGGTTGACGGTGGTGAGCTGTTTGTCTACGGTATGCACATCAGTCCCTACGAAAAGGGCAACATTTTTAACCGTGACCCCCTTCGTCCCCGAAAGCTTCTGATGCACAAAAAGGAAATAATGAAGCTATTCGGTCTGGTTGGCAGAGAGGGCTACAGTATTATCCCTTTACAGATATATTTTTCAAAATCCAGAGCAAAGCTTGAGATAGGGCTTTGCAAGGGTAAAAAGCTTTACGACAAGCGTGATTCGGCAGCTGCAAAGGATATGGACCGTCAGAGTATGCGAAATATAAAGCTGTCGGGACGGCTTGACGATTAAGAATAACGCATTGCGTTATTCAGTTATATATCAGCTTCGCTGACGTTATATTGCTTCGCAGTTATATTCGCCTATGCGAGTTAACTGTTTGCTTCGCAAACGTTGAGGGAGATTTACTTCGTAAATCAAAAATCATTTTAAAGGCAGAGCCTTGTTATGAGGTTGTCTATGGATAAAAGACTTGATAAAATAAACGAGGACCTTTCAATATATCAATACACCGAAGGCTTTGCCTACGGAACAGACGCCGTGCTTCTTTCGGCATACATTAAGGTGAAAAAGGGGTCTGTGGGTGTTGAGCTTGGTACGGGCACGGGTATTATTCCCATACTGGTCACCTATCATAAAAGCCCCTCGAAAATATACGCCTTTGAGATACAGAAGGATTACGCAGAGCTTGCAAGAGAAAACGTTGAGCTGTGCAAAATGTCGGACAGAATAGAAATAATTCACGACGACTTAAAGAACATTACTCCGTATTATTTCCGAGAAAAAGGGTGCGAGAGCGTGGATTTTGTGTTCACAAATCCCCCTTATATGAAAATGACCTCGGGCTTTCTCAATGAAAGTGAAAGAAAGCTGACTGCCAGACACGAGTTGAAATGCGACGTATCCGACGTTTGCCTATCGGCTTCAAAAATACTTAAAAACGGTGGCGACCTTTTCGTAATTTACCGACCCGACAGACTGTGCGACCTGCTGGTTGCTATGCGTGAGGCAGGAATTGAGCCAAAGGAAATGACCGAGGTGGTGTCGCGCAGTGGAGAAGCGCCCACGCTGATTCTGGTGAGAGGCAGAAAGTCTGCCCTGCCGTCAATGAAAATTACCCAGCCCTTCGTCATATATGACGGTGACGGATACAGTGAAGCAATGAAAAAAGTATATACACAAGGAAATATTTAAAACACAAGGAGATACGTTATGAAAAAACTTATTTTATTGGCTATTGCCACGTCGGTAATACTTACCTTTACTGCTTGTGACAGCGAGGAGCCCACGGAAAAGGGTGACGAAAACGCCGTTGAAACGGGCGAGGTTATTGACGGCGCTCAGGAAGAAGCTCCGGAAGAGCCCAAGGTGGAGCTTAAAAACACTATAAATTTCGGGTTTGAGGGATTGGGTAACGACCCCAACAACCATTGGCAATCGGCTTACGCTCCTGCATTCGATAGCGAGTATATATACTACGTACATAAGGGAAATCTTTACAGCAGTATTTACAGAGTAGGATATAACGGTGGAACACCCGAACGATTGGTTGAGGACGCCGACGCATACCTCAACGTTTACGACGGTGCGCTCTATTATACCCTTGAGGGCTCGGGAGGCAACCCTTATGCAAAGCTTATGAAGCTTGACCTCGCCACAAGAGAGGAAACTCTTATATTTGAGGTTACGGGCAAAAAATGGGTAGACGACTATTGCTTTGACAACGTACTTATAACGCAGGGATACGCCTTCTTTACTATTCATAACACGGGTAACAACGAATACACCTGGATTTATGCAGTAGACCTTGCCAATATTTCAAGTGTCTATATGCTTTATTTTGAAAGAGCTGACAGAGATACTGCTCTCGTTACCGACGGTGAAGGCACAATTTATGCGCTCACAAAGACCGACGGCTCAAATGCCAACAGGAGAAAGCTTATGAAGCTTGCTGTCTCTGATCTGGCAGACTACGGCTACAAGGCTTCCTTCTATACAGTTCTCGGTGAGCGTGACCTTCCTGCCTTTGCTACGTTTATATGGGGCAAAAACGGATATATGGCGTTTGGCTCACAGTACAGGAACTACTTCTACGATGAAATAGACGTTGATGAAGATAAATGGTATGCAGGCAAGGACGATTACGAAGACCTTGATCAAGACTCTATGGCGTATAAGCTTATGTCAACAAGAGGACAGAGATACGTTATAGGCAACAGCTTGATAGTTTTGGGAACGGATATCGTTTTTGCAGGGGCTGACGTTCTGGGAGACACCTCAACGGGCTTACCTATGTTCATCTGCAAGGATATGGATCTGGCAAACCCCCAGGAGATAGCAAGATTTGAAAAAATAAGCTTTATCAGTAATTCCACCGACAACGCTTTCGGTGTGTATAACGACAAGCTTTATCTTATTGATAATATCGACGAAGGAAAATATCTCGTTACAGTTACACCTGACGGTGAAATTACAAGAGCTGTAATAGAGCAATAAGAATATGTCAAACGAAATAATAAAGGGCGTGCTTTACGTTGTGGCAACGCCAATAGGAAACCTTTCGGATTTATCCGAGAGGGCAAAAAAGGTACTGTCTGAGGTGGACTTTATTGCTGCCGAGGACACCAGAGTTACGGGCAAGCTCCTGATGTGCATAGGCACGAAAAAGCCCCTTATCAGCTACCACGAGCATAACAAGAGGGAAAAGGGCGAGGAAATAGTTGCCCGAATTAAAGCAGGTGAATCTTGTGCCATCGTCAGTGATGCAGGCACTCCTGCAATATCGGATCCGGGTGAGGATTTGGTAAGGCTTTGCGCCGAGGAAAATATCCCCGTTTTTGCAATACCCGGTCCCTGCGCAGCCGTTTCGGCTTTGTCGGTGTCGGGACTTCCCACGGGACGCTTTTCCTTTGAGGGCTTTTTGTCTACCAACAAGGGAGAGCGCAGAAAGCATCTTGAAGAGGTTAAGGGCTATCCGTACACCCTTATTTTCTACGAAGCGCCTCACAAGCTTCGAGACACTCTTTCTGCAATGCTTGAAGCTCTTGGCAATCGCAGAATATCGCTGGTGCGAGAGCTTACCAAGATAAACGAGGAGGTCTTTCGCACAACCCTTTCGGGCGCCGTAGCTCATTATGCCGAAAACAATCCCAAGGGTGAATTCGTGCTTATAATCGAGGGTGCGAAAAAAGAGGACGAGGTACCCTTCTGGCAGGAAATGAGCGAGGTGGATCACGTTGCCTTCTATATGGAGAGGGGACTTGAAAAAATGGACGCAATCAAGGCGACTGCTAAGGATAGAGGCGTTTCAAAGAGCGTTATATATAAAAAGGTATTATAAAAGCGTTAAAAATTTCACAAAAACTATTGTAAAATAAAAATTTGTGTGATATTATATTAAATTGGAAAACAATTAAAAATCATATAAAGATAGGAGAAAAACAATGTATAACAAGAAGACCATTGAAGATATTCAGGTATCTGGCAAGAAGGTTCTTGCAAGATGCGACTTCAACGTACCCCTCAAGGACGGCGTTATCTCGGACGACAAGAGAATCGTAGGCGCAATCCCCACTATCAAGTATCTCGTTGACAACGGTGCGGCTGTTATCCTTTGCTCACACATGGGCAGACCTCACAACGTGCTTAACGAAACACTCAAGCTTACCAAGAAGGAAAAGAAGAAGATCGAAGCTCTCCCCGAAGCAGAAAGAGCAGAAGCTACAGAAGCAGCTCTCAAGAAGGGTGCAGGCGACATCACAAAGCTTTCTCTTGCTCCCGTTGCAAAGAGAATTTCAGAGCTTCTCGGTAAGGAAGTTATTATGGCAAAGGACGTAATCGGCGCTGACGCTAAGGCTAAGGCTGCTGCTCTCAAGCCCGGTGAGGTTCTCCTTCTTGAAAACGTACGTTTCCACGAGGAAGAGGAAAAGAATAACGAAGAATTTGCAAAAGAGCTTGGCTCTCTTTGCGACATATACGTAAACGACGCTTTCGGTACAGCTCACAGAGCTCACGCATCTACAGCAGGCGTTGCAATGTTCTGCCCTGAAAAGCCTGCAGTTTGTGGCTACCTCATTCAGAAGGAGGTAGAGGTTATGGGTGGCGCTCTTACAGAGCCTGCTCGTCCCTTCGTTGCTATCCTTGGTGGCGCAAAGGTTTCTGACAAGATCGGCGTTATCAACAGTCTTATCGAAAAGGTTGACACCCTTATTATCGGTGGTGGTATGGCTTACACCTTCTTCAAGGCATTCGGCAACAACATCGGTACCTCACTCTGCGAGGAGGACAAGATAGAGCTTGCTCGCGAGCTTGTTGAAAAGGCTCACGAAAAGGGTGTAAACTTCCTTCTCCCCGTTGATAACATCATTGCTCGTGAATACAACGAGAATGCTATCAATATGAGAATATATTCTGACTCTATTCCCGACGGCTGGATGGGTCTTGACATCGGTCCTACGACAACCGAGCTTTTCGCAAAGACAATTCAGGGCGCAGGCACAGTAATCTGGAACGGTCCTATGGGCGTATCAGAGTGGGAAAACTTTGCCAACGGTACAAAGGGCGTTGCAAAGGCTCTTGCTGAGTGCGACGGTATCACTATCATCGGTGGTGGCGACTCTGCAGCAGCAGTTGAAAACCTTGGCTTTGCAGATAAGATGACACACGTTTCAACAGGTGGTGGCGCTTCTCTTGAATTCCTTGAAGGACTTGAGCTTCCCGGCATCGCTTGTCTTAACGACAAATAATAGAAAAGAGGACGTTAATTATGAATAGAAAATACGTAATCGCAGGCAACTGGAAAATGAACAAGACTCCTGCAGAAGCAAAGGCTCTTCTTGAAGAGATAGTAAAGGCTAACGCAGGCAAGACCTCTTGCGAAATCGTTCTTTGCGTTCCCGCAATCGACATCCCCGCAGCAATTGAAGCAACTGCAGGAACAAATATCAAGATAGGCGCGCAGAACGTTCACTTCAAGGACAATGGAGCATACACAGCTGAAATCTCTGCAGCTATGCTCAAGGAGTGTGGAGTTGAATACGTTATTATCGGTCACAGCGAAAGAAGACAGTATTTCGGAGAGACCGACCAGACAGTAAACCTTCGTACTGCTCAGGCTCTTGCAAACGGCCTTAAGGCAATCGTATGTGTTGGCGAAACTCTTGACGAGCGTCGTGACAACATCACCTTTGACCTTATCTCAATTCAGATCAAGCGTGCGTTCAAGGGTATTTCTGCCGAGGATATGGCAAACGTAGTTATCGCTTACGAGCCTGTATGGGCTATCGGTACCGGCGAAACTGCCACAAACGAGCAGGCAGAAGAGGTTTGCTGCTTCATTAGAGGACTTATTGCCGAGCTTTACTCAACAGAGGTTGCAAATGCAATCACTATTCAGTACGGTGGATCAATGAACGCTAAAAACGCAGCTGAGCTTCTTGCTATGGACAACATCGACGGTGGTCTTATCGGTGGCGCTTCTCTTAAGGCTCCCGACTTCACTACTATCGTTGACAGCGTAAAGTAAAATTTAACAGTAAAAAAACAAATAAGGTAAGGTGAATTTCGCCTTACCTTATTTATATATTAAGAAGCACGATTGCCACCACTCCAAGCCCCACGCCTAAAAGCTGCTTTTTGGAATAGCGTTCCTTGTATATCAGATACGCCCAGATAAACGAAGCTATGATTTTTACGGCTGCTTTTGTTGGAGTTGCAATGGAGATGGGCATAACGTTAAGCAATGCCAGCGAAAGAAAATTGGTTGCTCCGTTTGACGCACCTGCACTCACTGCCCAGCCAAGTCCGTGTCGCAGGAAATATAAGGACTCTCGGGGTGCCTTTATGATGCTTCCAAAGGTCAAAACGGTTGCCGACAAGCCCATACAGATTATCATAAATTCGTTGGTGTAAGCGTTGTTGAAATCTGCTTGCTGCATCTTCGTAAGCACCGTGAAAAGTCCACTTGCAACGGTTGCACAAACTATTGAAGCTAACCATTTCAGCGAAAATTTTATCTTTTTGCTTTTGTCGGGAGCGTTCACAAGAAAGAGTGACACAAATGCTATAAAAAGTCCCGTGTAGGTGACGGCGCTTGCAGGCTCTTTAAGAAATATCAGACCGTACCCCACCGTAAGCACAAGGTCGTAGGAGATAATGAGCATTGACATTGCAAAGGAGCCTATGGCCAACGCTACGTAGGTCATATATGAAGCCACACAGTACAGTATGCCTGCAATGCTTCCGTAGACAATAATTTTATTGGGGAAAACAAGACCGTTTTGGTCGGTGAGTATAAAAAACAGCATAGCAAACACCGAAACGAAGGCGATAAAAAGACTACCACCCTTTTCGTGTCGGGAGTTATAACGCTTTATGAATATCCCTTCAAGCATACTCGTAAATATCGGAAGGGTTATCAGAAGTGCTTTCATTAAAAGGGCCTTTTCTTACATATTTTTAATTTTCTTTTATTTTATATCTTAAAGGGTATAAGTTGAATGGAAAAAAACCATTATTTCAAATAAAATCTCCTTTTAGTATTGACATTCTCATTCTTTTATGCTATAAATGAATTGAGGTGATGTTGTGGAATCTATTTGCGAGTTTATGCCACCTAAACAATACGATTTTACCGTAAACACAGTCAACTTCGTTTATGAAACCGAACATAAAACTTTGAAGCAACCCTTTTGTCCTCTGCTTTACAGACTCAGTGTAGTTACAGATGGAAACGCAGTTATAAAATACGATAACTTTGGCAGCTATGAGTTGAGTAAGGGCTCTTTGTTTTTCTTCTTTCCGGGCTGTCACTGTACCGTAGAGGGCGACGACAAATTTATGTACATTTATATCAGCTATATGGGGAACAGCGTAGACGTATTGATGGACGAATTGGGAATATCTGTGGAAAACCCCGTTTTCCAAAGCATTTCAACTCTGCTTGATTTCTGGACACATTCAGTGCGCAGAGTAAATCCTTCAAACGCAAATTTGCTTACCGAAAGCGTTCTGCTTTATACTCTTTCTTTCTTTGAAAAGGGAGAGCCTACGGTTGAAGCAAGGAGTGAAAGCGGTCAGTTCAGCTCCATAGTTGATTACATAAACAACAATTTTGCCGACTCGGCACTGTCGTTGAAAAAGGTAGCGAAGATATTTTCGTATAGCGAAAAGTATCTCTCACATCTGTTTAAAAAGAATAAGAGTATAAATTTCTCGGTTTACCTCAATAATCTGAGAATTCAAAAGGCAACCGAGCTTTTGGCAGACCGAAGCATATCTCTTGCCGAGATTGCCGAAAGAGTAGGCTTTTCCGACCCCTTGTACTTTTCCAAGGTTTTCAAAATGCGTATGGGCAAAACACCAAGCGAGTACAGAAAGAAGGGCGAATAAGCTATGGGAAAACACGTAAAGCTGGGAATTGTAGGCCTTATAAGAGGAGGCTCCGTCGGCTATCACACAATCGGCGACGAAGCAATTAAAATCACTGCAATTTGTGATAAGAACGTGGAAACGCTCAACAAGGTCAGACAGCGTTACGAGGAAAAGGGCTTAAGGGAATTTAAGTGCTTTACCGACTTTGACGAAATGCTGAAGGCTGACGTAGACGCCGTTTACGTTGCCACCGACGCTATCTGCCACGTACCCTTCGTGTTAAAGGCGCTGGACGCAGGCAAGCACGTAATAAGTGAAATTCCTGCAGTCAATTCCGTAAAGGAAGCAGAGGAATTGAAGCGTGCCGTTAAGGCTCACCCCGAGCTGAAATATATGGCAGGTGAAAATTGCTTCTATTGGGCGTTTATACAAGAATGGAAGCGTATATACGAGGATAACAAAATAGGACGCGCAATGTATGCTGAGGCAGAATATCTTCACTCCGAGCTTCCCATTAATACTTGTAACGGCTTGGACAACAAAAATCATTGGCGAGTTTTTAATCCTGCAATCAAGTACGTTACCCACGACCTTGGTCCACTCCTTTATATACTTGGCGATAAATGCGTCAGCGTTACTTGTATGGAGCCCGACGTGGTATCCAACCCTAATCGCAACTCGAGAGGCACGGGAGTGGCGCTTTTTAAGACGGTGAAGGGCGCAGTTATAAAAATACTCACTTGCTTCGAGGGCTATCTTGCCAGCGACCATAATTTTGCAATAATCGGTACCGAGGGCTCTCTTGAAACCGATAAGATAAAAAACGTTGCCGAAGCGCACTCGTGGGCTCGGATGACCGAAATAGAAGGAAGCAATTATAATAAAATAGAAATACCCGTGACCAGAATATACAAGGGCGAGGACGGCTCGTCGGGTCACGGTGGAGCAGACCTCAAGATGATGCGTGATTTTGCAAGGTGCATTATTGAGGACACACCGTCACCAATTGACGTAGATATGGCGATAAATATTTCTCTTCCGGGGATTATCGCCGCACAATCAGCAGAAATGGGCGGAATGCCTTTAAGAATACCTGAAACATAAAAAAGGAGAAAACATTATGGAAAAAATTCGTTTAGGAGTAGTAGGACTTGGTAACAGGGGCAGAATGATGATTCTGATTGCAACCAAATATTTTGATTGTGCAGAGCTTGTGGCTGCTTGTGACATCAGACCCAATAACTGGTTTGAAACACAGCAGTGGTTTGACAAGCCTTATTCCGAGCTTCATCCCAACACTAAGTTTTATGAAGATTACGAGGAAATGCTTGACAAGGAAAAGCTTGACGCGGTACTTGTTGAAACCGACGGAGACTTCCATGCAAAGTTCTGCGTAATGGCACTGGAAAGAGGAATTAACGTTATGTCGGATATTCCTTGTGTTGACAGCCTTGAAGAAGCAGAAATGCTGTGGAAGGCATCAGAAGCTTCTAAGGCTATGATGATGGTTGGTGCAAACCCCAACGAGCAGCGATTTGCAGTTCTCTTGCAGGATTTCTATAAGAAGGGACTTCTTGGAAAGCCCTACTATCTTGAAGCTGAATATATACACCCCATTCTTCCGGGTACCATAGAAGAAAAACTCGTTTATGCAAACGGCGACTGGCGTAAGCGTATGGCTCCCATCCGTTATTGCACACACTCTCTCGGTCCGCTTCTTACCATTCTTGAAGAGGATCTTCGCAAGGTAACTTGTCTTGGCACAGGATTCCATACACCTGAAAGCTACAAGCACGAAATGATGAGTGCTCAGGCTCAGACGGATTCCGGCATTATCGTTAAGTTTATGCGTAACGGCAGATGCCGTTCCTTCATAGGACACCACAACTATCGTGTGTTCGGAACAGAGGGCTATATGGAGCGTATGGACAGAATGGGCAAGGCGGTTATCCGTTACAACTCCACCAAGGAGCTCGACACTTCACTTAAAGAAGTAAACGGAGAGTTTATGCCTCCCAGATACGAGGGTGACGCAAGGGTAAGAGAAGCAGGACACGGCGGTATGGACTATGCGCTTTGGGATGATTTCTTTGATGCGCTTATCAATAAGAAGCCTTCACCTATCACTGTAAGACAGGGTCTTGCAATGACGCTCCCCGGAATTTACGCAGCCGAATCAGCAGAACGCGGCGGTAAAATGATGCGTATAAAGTATCCTTGGGACTCCGATTGGTCTCTTGATATGGAAGAAGTTAAATAAAACAGAAAGCCGAATCTCTTGTATGAGAGCTTCGGCTTTTTGCTTATGAGGAGAGAAAGTTATTCGTATATAGCCTTTATGAGCTGGTCCTCGTTTATCCAGTTGACTGTTTCAAGAGAATAATTGTGATTACGGCTGTAGGTGCTGTCAAAGGTTTTATATACATCTGCGCACGGCACGTTGAAGCATCCAATGTTTTTGCTTTCCAAATCTATTGCAAAAAACGAATAATAATCCTTGTTTTCGTATCCGTATCTTACTTCTATCATTTCGTTTCCTATCAAATACTTCAGATCGGGAGATATAAGGGCGTTATCTATATTACTTGCAAGGTATTTGTATTCGTTAGCTTCTGCATCGTACAGATATAATCCCCTTGAGGTTTTGCTGTTGTAAGTTTTTGGGCTTTCGTAGTATTTTTCTGTAATAGCGAACAAAAAGTATTTTTCGTCAATTATTTGTTCAAGCTCGTATATTATACTCGAGCTTTCTGACGAAGCGAACCTTCTTTCCGGCAAAGTAAACCGATGAGTAATTCTGTCGTCTTTTATGGAATATACGATAAGAACAGGTAGATCGTTTTCCGTTATGCTATAAACTCTGAAATTTTCGTCTCGATACACGTCGTTATGGTACAGACCGTCAACGCAAATTCTGAAGTCTGTATCATTTTGAGTGTAGGAATACTCACGCGTAAGGTTATTGGAGTAGTATTCACCCAAAGACAGTTTTCCAAAGCTTACGTCCTCTTTCCGTTCTGTGTATTCCGTAACGCCGTTTTTGTACAGCTTGTATACGGAGCCCCAATTTCTTGTGGTCCAATTTGCACTTTCATCAACCTTGCCCTTGTCAATCAAGCCAAACGTAGCCACTTCGCTTGCGTCACTTGAAATATAAATGACCCTGCTTTTAAATAAAAAGTCTGATAGCTTGGTGCTGGTCAAATATTCGGACGGCTCAAATCGGTCTGAAAATTTTAGATTAATTGCATCGTATAGAGTTTTTGTACCCTCTGCGATTATTGTGTCGTTTTCAAGAATAGCAAAGCTATCAAATCCGAGGGCGTTTTCATACTTCGGCGAAGGAAATTTGATAAGAGGAAGATAATCGCCGAAGGAAAAGTCGCCGGTGGGTCTTGGCGCATTTGTGTCTCTGACGAGATTATCGGGAATTGCCAACTCTTTTATTATTGTTTTCGAGTCGGCATCGGGAACGACGTGTACGGCTTGAACAGGTGGGTCCTTTGTCAGCGTTAGCTGTTTTTCCAATTCGTTTTTGTCTACCCACTTTATTACGCTCCATACTGCCGTGGGAGTCATTTCATAATTCCTGCTGACCAGGGTATAGGGAAGGGCTACAAGCTCTTGCGTTTCAATGTTTTTTACAACCACTCCACCTGTGAATTTTTCATAATAATCGGTGCCGTTGGCAGTCTTATCGTAACGCTCTTCACAATCGTTATAAGTGTACGCTACGTATTTCATATCGGGAGAAACGTCGAAGGACAGGTAATGATCGGTAAGGCAGGTGAACGCTTCTGTTTCCATATCGAAAAGGTAAAGCGCGCAATCGCTTCTGTCTTTAACGCCACAACTGCAGTCTCCATCGTGCAAGCGTACGGCGCGCGTGTAGATAATAAGAGCGTACTTTTCGTTAACTGAATTAATTCGGGCAGATGAAATGTACATTTCTCCGGGTTCCGCCTTGTCGTAATTATCCTCGTTAACGCTGAATTTTATAGATCTGATTTTTTTGTATTCTTTTGTTGAATACACGTTAATTGTATTGGAGGTATAAAATATGATTTTTTCTTTTCCGACGTATGCAAGTGTTCCGGGGGCGTTGTAAATTATTTCTTCTTCCTGACTCGCACCTTCGTCCTGACCTAAGAGCTGTTCTAACGAGTCAAGCGAATTGTTCGAAACCTTCAGATAAGATTTTTTCTTTATACCGTTTTCATAAACTGTATAGTTAGGACTTGAAAAATATTCGTAATAGAGAAAATTTCCCGTTCTGATAAGATCGGGTTGGAACGGTATGCTTTTGGCGCTTACCAACACCTTGGTGAAATCGGGGGAAAGGTCAACCACCTTGCTTTTGAAAAACGGATATTGTGCAAGAGATTTTCCACTTTCGTCAACAATAGTCGGCGTAACGAGATAGTTTCTGTTGAATTTTTCATATAGCTGAATGCCATCGTCGAGAGTTTCGGTGTCGTCTGTTATAAATGCAAAGTCTTCGTTTATATATTCGGTGTCGGCATACGTAACCGTCCTGTTAAGGAAAGGTACGTATTGTCCGAAGGTGAAGCTCTTGGAGCTTTGTGGAAGCACAAACTCGTCACACGTTAAATCTGAGGGCTGTTCTATCGCAATTTCACAAAAATCCTCGTTTGAAGCGTCGCCTTGATCCAGGGGGACTTCTATCGTGACTTTAGAGTTTTCTTCGTCTTTCGGCACCGATGCGTCGCCTTGATTCAGGGGCTTTTGAGGATCGTCCTTTTCATCAAACAACGTAACGTAGGTTTTTTTCTGAACGGGAGCAGGCTCGCCTATGAATTTGTAAAATTCATTCTTGTCAATCCAACGGACGGCTGATAAAGAGACAGCTTGGTTGCCGTTTTTCGTGAATTTCGTTGTAGTTTTATTTACCAAGTCCTTGACGTAAAGCACGTTTCCTGCGCGCTGGGTATACTTTGTAAAGTTGTTCATCGTTGTCAGACGCTGAGAGTATATAAGATATCTGCAATCCGGGGACAGCTGTGGATTGAAAGCGTTGGATGCAAGCATAACCAACGATTGATCGGAGTGATCGTAAAGGAATATTCGATTGGAGGAACGGGTGTATTTTTCTGTTCCCCATTCCAATGAATCCGAATAAAACGTTATGAGTACAAGCTTGTCATTTATTACGTAAGAAGCCTCGGAGCTGTCTCTGGTTTTGTTAGGAAAATCATAATCAACGCTTTTGGGTAGCCTCAGGCTAAACAAAAACTCGCCCTCAGGAGAATAGATATAAGCAGTTGAGAATTTTCCTTCCTTGTCGGACAAGGACAGAATCAGTCCGTTTCCTGCAACCTTGGCAGGCATTCCGTTGTAATAGTATTTTTTGTCGGGAACAGGCTCTTTGCCGTTTGCTTTCGCATACTTGCCGTAGAGAGCGTGAGCGTCTTCCAAATCAGAAATGTTGGAGTCAAGAATGCCGTGCTCTTCGTTTGACTTTATTACAGGGATATAACCTTCCCAGTTGAAATATTCGGGAGCAACGTAATATTCGTCAGGAAAAGAAGACAGAGGTATAGAGATATCAGTCGGCTCCACCTCGGTGGGTAAGGAAAGCTCTATTGCAGGAATAACCTCGGGCACTAACGGTTGCTCCTGTGATTCTACGTCTGCTTGCAGGGTGTCTTCGGGATGTGAAGAGGGATTACTGCACCCAAAAAGGCAGAACAGCAACAAGGTAGATAAAACTATTAGTGATTTTTTCATAAAGCTTCCTCCTGTGGTTATTATTACAAGTATATTATATAATGAAGAGAAGTGTATTGTCAATGGGCATAAAAATATTTGAAAACCTTCATTTCTATATATAGTGTGATTTTAGCACGATATACACAAGATACATTTAGCTCTGCAAAAAAGTTCCAAATTTCTCAAAAAAATCTTAAAAAACTGCTTGACAAAGGCAAAAAAAGGTGATAATATAGGTACACTCACCAAAAAAGGTGAGGTTAGTTATAACACATCGAAAAAAACTTAAAAAAGATGAAAAAAAGTACTTGACAAAGGGAGATGTGTGTGATATACTAACAAAGCCGTCGCGAAAAGGGATGGCAAATGGACATTGAAAATTAAACAACGAGACATGTACAAAGTAAGGTTGAAGAAAC
>JAFXEX010000018.1 GCA_017520825.1 Clostridia bacterium
ATGTGATAGCATTTTGACTGCCTATAATAATAAACTTTTTATCATATTCTATAAGTTGAGCAACATATTCTCTAAACAAAGAAAATGGTGGGTTTGTTGCCACAATATCTGCTTGTTTTAAAAGTTCTATGCACTCTTCACTTCTAAAATCTCCATCTCCACTTAATAAAGAAAGAGTGTTTTTGTCATTTTTGAGCAGATATTCAACATCAAAAAGGTCTATTGCTCCATCTTGGTTCAAGTCCTTAACTTCTGTAATTTCAATCTTGTATGGTTTCTTATTGTCCCCTTCCGTATGGGGTTCAATAATATCAAATAAAGAAAGTTGAGTGTTTGCTACTGGGGAAGAAGAATAGCAAGTGGCAATTAACTTTTTCAGTCCAAAGGTATTAAAGTTCATTGCAAAGTATTTGAAAAAATTGCTCTCATAGGGGTCATCACAATTACAAAAAACGATTTTATCTTTAAAGTCATTTCTATAATGCTTTAACTCATTTTCTATATCTTCAAGTTGAGTGTAAAACTCATCTTCCTTTGATTTGTTTGCTCTATGTAAATTAGTATTATTTGACATTTTTATCTTCTCCTATATACAAGTATAGTTGCCATTTATTATACCATATATCTGTTGAAAAATCAATAATTTCATAGAATTAACACAGAAAAGGTAAAAAAACCACCACTCAACCATAATTTTTATTGGTGGTTGGTGGGTTGGGTTATGCAGTTCTTACAAGTCCCCCAAATCTTTGCGCAAAACCAATACTGCCAAACTCACTAAACTCTGGGCAGTCCATATTATAAACATAAGAGAAAGCAAGACCTTCTTTTAAATCTTCTCTATCAGTCTGCCATTCTTCTTTATATTTGCTGACGTAGAGTAGACAATAAAAACAAAGAAGTTGAAGTAGCAGTAAAACAGTATATAAAAGACAATTTTTATAAAGAATAATAAGTTTTTTGCAAAAAATGAGCATAGTATAACAAGGTCAAAACCCTTGATATCACTTTGCTTTTTGCTATTTTTGTTGGGTACAAGTTGGGAAGAAAGTGTTATTTTACTTGGGAAAAACCCTTTTTAAAAAGGTAATTTCCCAAGCATTTCCCAACTTTACCCAGTAAGACACATAAATACACATTGAGAAACATTGAGAAATATTAAGAAAATGATCTCGTGATGTAAAACTTGGGAAACTGCATAAATAAAGGGTTTGGAAGTTCTCCAAACCCTTATTTTATGCCTATTAGAAGAAACGTTTGAGGAGGCCCTCAAGACCACGTCCGTGTCGAGCTTCGTCGCGAGCCATTTCGTGAACGGTATCGTGAATTGCGTCAAGTCCGTTCTTCTTAGCGCAGGATGCAAGGTCGAATTTACCCTGTGTTGCGCCATATTCGCAGTCAACTCTCCACTTAAGGTTGTCCTTTGTGGTAGCCTTCATATTGGGCTCAAGGTCCTCACCGAGAAGCTCTGCAAACTTTGCTGCGTGCTCTGCTTCCTCAAAAGCAGCCTTTTCCCAATAGAGACCGATTTCGGGGTAGCCTTCTCTGTGAGCTATTCTTGCCATACAGAGATACATACCAACCTCTGCGCACTCGCCGTTGAAGTTAGCCATAAGCTGTTCGAAAATGTACTTCTTATCTTCCTCTGATATGTCGGGATTGTTCTTTACAGTCTTGCCGTAAACGCCGTACTCGTGCTCTGCTGCAAGAGCTGCGCCTTCTTCCATTACCTTGAACTTGCTTGCAGGTACCTTACAGATAGGGCACTTTTCGGGAGCTGCATCTCCTTCGTGAACGTAACCGCATACTGAACATACAAATTTTGCCATAACCATTTTCTCCTTTAAATTAAATATTATTTTAAGATTTCAATTATATCGAGGGACGACACCTCGGGGTCCGTAATACTCCTCACCGTAACGGAATTGAGCTTTTCAATTAGCGCCTGATTTATAGCAGTGAACGCTATATGCATTTTACAGCCCATTTTATTTGTTCCGTTTTTGGAGCAGGGGTGGTCGTCGGACAGGCATTTTGAAATGCACACACACCCTTCGATTGCTTCGATTATACTGCATACTGTCAGCTGTTTCGGGTCGCTTAATAATACGTAGCCCCCGACAGCGCCTTGCTGTGAGTCCACAATGCCATTTACCTTAAGCTTTCTGAGTACCTTTAATGCAACACTTTTGGTGATTCCCACCTTGTCAGCAATGCTTTCGGCATCAAGCATTCCGTCGGTCTCATCAAGAGCACAGCAGATGCGAATAGCATAATCTGCTTCCTGTGTCACTCTCATGGACTTTCTCCGTTTGTTTATTGTGTACCTTTTTGGTACACTTTAATTATACACGAAAAAAATCATTTGTCAATACCTTTTTTCAAAAAAATAAAAAATTTTTTCAAGCATAAAAAAAGGCTATAAAAACAGTTGGTTTTTATAGCTTTTAATAATATTTTAGACGTCTACGGTCAGTTGGGGATTTTTGAAATATCTCTTATACAGTTAATGCAAATAGTCTTGCCCTGATGCTTGGTCAAAGCATTTTCAGCGCCACAGAAAATACAAGAGGGGGTATTCTTCTTTATTACTATTCCTTCGCCGTCAAGCTCCATTCTCAGTAAATCGCCCGACTTTATATCAAGCTGGTTTCTGTATTCAATGGGTACGACTATTCGTCCAAGCTCGTCAATGGCTCTTACGTTTCCCTTTGTTCTCATCATTATCACCTCAACGACATATTAACACAATTTCCAATAATTGTCAACAACAATTTACAGTTATTACCAAATAACGACGGGGAGAGGCAAAAAAATAAAGCTACCTTAAAAGGTAGCTTTGATTTTTACTTTTCGTCGTCTGCGACGGGAGCTTCTTCAACAGCTTCGTCTGTAACGGTTTCATCTGTAACAGTTTCATCCGTAACGGTTTCGTCTGTTGTTGCTTTATCTTCAACGGTTGCATTGTCTTCAACTGTTGTGTCGTCAACGTCAAGGTTGTTTTCGGTTGCAGTGTCGAGTACAATCTCTCCGTTTTCAATCATATTGTTGATATCTTCCTGTGTCAAGTAGTTGTCGGTGCTTGAACCGAAAGCTACGTAAACGATGATAACAGTAAGAACGAAAAGGATTGCTACGACAGTTGTAATTTTAGAAAGCACGGCATCAATGGTGCGTGACTTTGTTTTACCGAAAAACGTTTCTGCTCCACCTGCAATAGATCCTGAAAGTCTCTTAGACTTGCCGTTCTGCATAAGAACTGCGATAACCAGGAATATTGACATAACGAGAAGCAATATACCAAGAAACAGCTGCATATTCAATTACCTCCTTTATTTATTTTGAGCATCGCGATTAGTCGCTGATGTAAGGAAGAATTGCGATATGACGAGCGCGCTTGATAGCAACTGTGAGCTGTCTCTGATGCTTAGCGCAAGTACCTGTGATTCTTCTGGGAAGAATCTTTGAACGCTCTGAAACAAACTTTCTGAGTCTGGGAACGTCCTTGTAATCAATGTGCTCTATCTTGTCCGCACAGAAAGCGCAAACTTTCTTCTTCTTGCGGGGCTTGAATGATTTCTGCATATCCTTATCCATGATAATTACCTCCTTGTTGAGTTAAAAAATTAGAAGGGAAGGTCATCGTCTGTGGACATCTCTTCAAAAGAGATTCCTTCACCCGCACTGCTGTAAGGCGCGGGAGCAGACATCTGATTTCCTGATGCGTTCTGAGAATCGGGCTTTCTGTCAACGAAAGAAACTTCATCTGCAACTACATCAAGAGCGTAACGCTTTTGGTTGTTATTGTCGGTCCAGGTTCTTGACTGAAGTGAACCGCAAACGAGAATACTTCTACCCTTACTGAAATATCTCTTTACAAACTCAGCGCTCTGTCTCCAGCAAACGACGT
This sequence comes from Clostridia bacterium, assembly GCA_017520825.1. Lineage (GTDB taxonomy): Bacteria > Bacillota > Clostridia > Oscillospirales > SIG627 > RGIG6353. The sequence continues at coordinate 3,911 of JAFXEX010000018.1, forward strand.
TGATAAAATCAGCATCCTGCTGTCCGTCTTTGTTCTGAAAACGTCTGGAAACGGCAATTCTGAAATTAGTTACAGGCACACCGTTGGGTGTCTGCTTAAGCTCAGGGTCGTCTACCAGATTACCGATGAGAATGACTTTGTTAAATGAAGCCATAATCTGTCACTCCTTACTCGCCAGCTTTAACAACAAGCGCGCGAAGAATACCATCTGTGATATTAAAGTTTCTTTCAAGCTCGGCAGGGAAGTCATGGGCACTTGTGAAATGAACAAGTGTGTAGTATCCGTCTGTGACGTCGTTGATGGGGTAAGCAAGTCTCTTCTTTCCCCAATCCTGCACCTCGTCGATGGTTGCATTTGCTTCGATCATACCCTTGAACTTATTGATAAGCTCAACAGCTGCCTCTTCTGCAAGTGTACCGTCAACAACGAAGATAACCTCATACTTTGATGTGATCTTTTCCATTGTTATTGCACCTCCTTATGGACATATGACCTTCGGGTTTCCCGAAGGCAAGAAGATATTGCTGTATATACAGCAACTCATACTGTGTCATTATACAGTATTTTTTCTGATTTGTCAACAAAAATATTGAATTTTTGGATAAAATGACAAAGTTTTAGCCGATTATTCCGGTAATAAATATTTCTATTCCGATAAGCACCAGAATAACGCCACCGAAAATACTTGCCCTGCCCGACAGAATAGTGCCTGTTTTTTTACCTAAAATTATTCCGAAAAAGCAGATAACGAAGGTAATCAGGGCGATTACAAGCGCCGATATGAGAGCCTGCAATACCGAGTATTCGGCAATTTCAAGACCTACGGAAAGGGCGTCGATAGAGGTGGCAACCCCTTGGATAAGCAATGCCGACAAAGTCAGCTTATGGCATTTGCACGCCTCACCCTCACAGTGAACTCCTTCGATTATCATCTTTATACCTATGTAGCAAAGAAGGGCGAGAGCAATAAAGGGAATAAATTTTTTAAAGGATTGAAAAAGCTCAAGCACGGTGTGAACCAGCACCCAGCCGATCATTGGCATAAGAGCCTGAAAAAAGGCAAAAACGCCTGCAACAGACAGCATTTTCGTTTTTTTCATACAGGGCTCGCTTAAGCCCGCAACCAGGGAAACCGAAAAGGCGTCCATGGCAAGACCTACGCCAAGCATGGCGCTTACCAGAAAAAATGAAAAGCTTAAATCCATAATTTTCTCCTCACAAATAAAAAACGTATGGCGTCAAGCCATACAAAAAAAGAGAGTACCCCCATGTATAGCCTATACGCTACCATGAGTCTCGCAAATTAAAGTAAGCCAGACCGTAAGGTCAGTATGTTGACTTACTGCACTATCGTGCTTGCTACTCCCTCAACGCTATAATATTAGCACAATTCGGTTAGTATGTCAAGATTTTTGTTAAAAGTAAAAGCGCCGAGGACTCGGCACTTTTGGTTGATTGATATTTACGGATTGTAAGTTTTTATAGGCACGTCGGTGACAATATTGCGTTCAATAGCTGTTAGCATCATAACGTCATTGTATCCATTTGCCTCAAAGGTGAGAGTTATCTCCATACATTTTTGCAGATAGGACATATCGGAAAAATACTCGTAGGTTATCTTATAGCCATTTTCGGTTTTTTCTACCTCTGATATTCTTTTTGCGTAGGTAGTTTTGCACTGACCGTAGGGATACTGATATTTGCCCACTTCCTCATTGTATCTTGAAGCAAACCTTTCTTCAAGCTGGGGATAGCTTTCCTCGTTGCCTCCGAAACGCTCTTTCATATGCTGACGAAGCTCTTCAATGGTGAAGCCGTCGTATTTAACCATAAACTTCTCGTACAAATCCAGCTCCATAAGGGAGAAAAGCTTGTCGTAATCGGGCGTTCCAAGGTCCGGATAAAAGCAAAAGTCGAGGTATCTGTCACCGAAAAGCCGAGCATCGTGAAATCTTTCGTCTGTAGTTTCGGGGATATTATCGGATAAGTCGTTTCCGTCTCTAACCATAAATATAAAGCTTGTGTCGGGGAGATAGCGTGAGGTCAAGGTGTAGGTATGCTCTCCCACGGGGAACGCATCGCAGTTGCTTTCAGTAACGTTTATTAAAACCGAGGCAGTACATTCACCGTATGGCTCTGAAACGTCTTTTGACAGTATTTCATATTCCATTTGCACGTCCTTGTATTCCTCGTGCCCCCAGCCGTTTGTCAAAACGTCAACCAACTCAATATTTCCCGAGCAAAGAGAGTCGAGGAAAAGGGTGAGCCGTTCTTCGGGAGACTTCAGGAATACGCACTCGTCATACTTGTCGTTAAGCTTGCCTAACTCCTCCGTGTATTTTTCGGGCTCTCTCCAATTATTCTGTATAATCTCTTGTTGTATTTCGTTGGGAGTAACGGTGGGCTCAATAACCTCATACTCCTTAAAATCCGTTTCTTTTGAGCAGGATATTAAGAAAAGCACTATAAGAACAAGAGAAAAAGCTTTAAATTTCATACGTATGTCCTTTCTGTTTATCTGGCGTACAAATCATTCCAATACTTAAATTTGCTTCGGTCAACGGTATCAAGCTGTTCCTTTAATAATCTGAACGCCCAATTCTTTTCACTGCTACCGGGGGTGTTCAGCCTCGTGTCGCTTCCGAATTTCAAAAGGTCTTGAACGGGGAATATAACAAGTCCTGCGTGGCTTGCCAGCATCGACCTCATTACCGTATCGTAGCAATTATCAAAATTATCTCCCTCAAAGCCGAAGTAATTGAGGAAGGTCCGTCTGTCCTCGGCGCTCATTTCCCAAACGTAGCCAAGAAGGGTGTTGTTATCGTGAGTGCCCGTATATGCTACGCAATTATTGGGATAGTTGTGAGGCATATGAATGGAATTGCTTCCCCCCATAAGACCGAACTGTAAAACTCTCATACCCGGAAAACCACTGTCATTCACAAGCTTATGTACTGCAGGGGTAATGTCGCCAAGGTCCTCGGCAATCACCGTCTTGTCGCCTGCTTCCTCTTGGATAGCCTTGACAAATTGCATTCCCGGTCCCTTTTTCCATTTTCCGTTTCGGGCAGTTGTTTCCTTCGAGGGAACGGAGAAGTAGGCTTCTATTGCTCTGAAGTGGTCTATTCTCACACCGTCGAACAGCTCGCACATAAACGCCATTCTTTCGCGCCACCAGAGGAAGCCGTCCTTTTTCATTTCCTTCCAATTATACAGAGGGTTACCCCAAAGCTGACCGTCCTCGCTGAAATAGTCGGGTGGAACTCCTGCCACCGAGGTGGGCTGATGCCTTTTGTCAAGCTGGAATAGCTGTGGATTTTCCCACATGTCGGAGGAATCGAGAGAAACGTATATGGGGATATCTCCGATTATCTTTATGCCCTTTGAATTGGCAAACGTCTTTATTTCAAGCCATTGTGTAAAAGCCTTATACTGACAGAAGCGCCACAGACGAAGGGTGTCGGCATCGGGCTGATGGGTTTCCCATTCCTGCCACTCTTTGTCACCGTTAGCCTTTTTAATAGCCATAAATTCGCAGAACCTTTGGGTATGAGGATGAGAGGCAAGGAATTCCTCGCAGACGCTCATATCAAATCGCTTGCTCGCCTTTTCCAAAAGAGCAAGTCTTTCTTCTCTCAGCCTTTCAAATTCGCAAAGGTAAGGTGTCTGCTGACGGGCTGATTGAAGCTCTTCCTTGGTTATAAGCCCTTCCTCGTAAAGCACTTCAAGGTCGATAAAGTATGGATTCAGACTGAAGGCCGAATAGGACTTGTAGGGAGAATTGCAGTCGTCCGTTACACAGAAGGGTAAGACCTGCCAATAAGTAAATCCCGAGTCTGCCAGAAATTCAACCAGCTCCTTGGCGCTTTTTCCGAATGAGCCCGACGAATATTCACCCCAAAGGGAAGATATGTGAAAGAGAACACCACTTTTGCGTTCCATAATTACTCCTATAATTCAGGAGATGTAAAAAAAGTCCATTCTGAAGCATTTTTCCTATCTCCTATGATTTAGGGCTGTAAAAACCGTTTGTTTTTACAGCCCCCAATTTTAGTTACAACAATTTCACCAAATTAACCTCGCCGTTTTGCTTTGTTAATGGGATAGGCGAGATTTGTCGGTGGCAACTTGCCACTTATTCAAAGAATCCCCAGGAAACGAGAGAGATGATAGACTCAATGCCCTCGTAGTAATACCAATCTCCACCAATCTTAACGAAAACAAGCTCAACCTCAGCAGTGTCTGCATCCTCTTTGCCCTTGATTTTCATTTCAGCTTCAACCTCAACGGCCTTCTTGATGTTCTTTCTCTTAACTCCACATTCCTTAAGCTTATCCTTGATTTCGTCGTACTGGTATTCGTCTACCTCGTCTGCCTCGTCAAGAACGTAGGAAACCTTGATATTTTTGCCGTATTCCTCTTCAAGAGCTTCCATTGAGCCCTCGCTCATTTCTTCATAATAATCGGCAACGGCGTCGGGAGTAACGTCGTACTCCTCTTCGATGTATTCCCATACTTCCTTGGGGGCAAGAGCCTTTACAGCCTTTGCCTTTCCGTACATACTTGCATCAACGAAATTGTCGATAGCCTTTTCGTATCCGTTTCCGAAAATAGCCGAAGCGATTATAATTACAAGAACAACGGCAACCACTGCTACACCGAATATTCCAAGATATTTCGGATTAAGCTTTTTTGCCTTTTCTACAAGTGAATTTTGCTTTGCGTTGGGGTTGGAAGCGTTTAATGCTCCACAGTAAGGACAGTTGTTGACTGTTTCTTCGATTTGCTGACCGCATTTTTGACAGAATGCCATGAGTGAACTCCTCCTTGATGTTTAATTTCTGCACTTTAATTGTAGCATTACGGCAGACTTTTGTCAATATATTTTTAGCCCATCACCGACAGTAAAATAAGGTATACGATACCCGAAATACTTTCCGGAAGGGTTTCAATAAAGCCCATTACGTCAAAGGTAGATGCCCAGCGTTGAATATCTTCTTCGGTTTCAACCTTAACGGTGTCAGACGGAGCTTCAAGCACCGTCGCCTCACCTGCAAGGGCGTGTGTTCCAAGGCTGATAAGCAGGTTATCCTTTGAAAGAATACTTAAATACAAGCCCGTTTCCTTTTCACTTGCCTTAAACTCAAGAACTGCCGAGGGGTCCTCAAGGGATATTCCCAGAGCGTCAAGATTGATGCCCTTATCATTTTCAAGGTCGGAGGCAAGCATTCCAATGACCTCGGTTACTACCTTTGAGGGCTTAAGAGTTATCTTACCTCTTATATCCTCGCCCTCAAGGTCTGCATTTTCAATAATGAGCTTTGCCATAGACTGCTCGGCAATCTTCAAGGTAGCCTCTCCGTTGAATAAGCCGTCCTTCAAGGTGCCGTCTGCTTTTATATCAAGGTATGAAATCTCTTCACCCTCAACGTTCAGCTCAAAGCCCACGTTTCTTCCGTCGATAATGCTGTAAAGCTCAATGACGGTTTTATCAAGCACTATATCTCTGCCTATTACCTCGCCCCTTGCGTTAACGTATACGGTGTATTCAAGCTCTCCAAATCCGTCAACAGACTGAATAAGCCCGTCTTTGATTTCCTCAAAGCTTTCTTTCAGCTCGTCTCTTGCGCTCATACGTTCCACGAGGATAGATGGGTCGGTGACTTTTACAAGCTCCTCGATAATACCCCACAGCTCATCGTCGTCTCTGAATTCCTCAAGAAGTGAGGAGATAATGCTTTTAAGGTTTTTCTCACTGACAGTTACGGTGAGCGCCGTACAGTCTGCTTCAATATCGTAGACGTTGATTTTGTGGGTTTTCTTTTCAACGTCGTCAAGCTCTGAAAGGATTAAGTCCACGTAGCGCATAGCCACCCTTTTCAGAACGCTCCCCTGGGGCAGAGCGCCGTAAATTTTTACGCCGTTTTCAAGGCTTTCGTCAAAGGCCTCAGCTATCTCGTCGGCACTCACTCCGGTCAGCTCTTCAAGGTCAAGGCTTATTGCATCTTCGGTAAGCTGGGGAAGTGAAAGGTACGCCGTGTAGTCGCCACTGTCCAATATTGCATCGGCAGTGAGAAGGCGGTTGCCGTCAAGCATAAGTGAAAGGATAAGTCCCAGCCTTCCGTCCTTTACTGCAAGGTCTGTGCCCACTCCCACGGTTTTCAAAAATGAAAGGTCTGCTCCCGAGGTGTCGGAAAGCGCTTTAATTATACTGTCACCAATGGTGAGGGAAAGGGTAGAGTCAACCTTTACCGAATCACAGTAATCGAAAAAGCCACCCTTTATATCGGCATTGCGCTTAATCTCGTCCACCTGCTCTGCAAGAGAATCAATGCTCTTTTCAATTGCACCTTTCTCTACGCTTTGATAGTATTTCTCGGTGGGTAAAAAGGTTTTTGACAAGGTGTTTTTTACAAAGGGAAATGCCACTGCAACTACTATCGCAGCAAGTATGACTATAATTCCCATAGCAATAAAAAGTCCCTTTTTACTTTTCTTGGGTGTGGTTGCTTCTTCTACCGGCGCTCCACAGGCGTCACAAATTTTCGTATCGGGGGCAAGCTCCTTGCCACAGCTTTTACAGGTCATAACGGTCCTCCGTAATCTTTATTATGCTTATTTTATCATTAAATAGGGTGAAAGTCTACAGTTTTTTCACTTTCGGATATATTTTTATATATTATTGACAAAAGGAAATGAAAAAAAGAGCAAATCAATAAAATCGACTTAAAATCCTTTTTTGCTCTTTAACTTCATTTTATCGGGCTGAATAAACTTTATTGAGGTGAAAAAGGTGAAAAAAATCAAGCGCAGAGTCGGCGTTATTCTGCTCACTTTGTTTTTTCTCCTGCTTTTGTTTATTTATTCCTTCAATAAGCTGATGCCTATCGTCAACGCTCACGCTGTACAGTATTCACGCTCCTATGCCACCCGTGTTATAAGTGAATCGGTAAAAGCCGTCATAGAGGAAAAAGGCACCCAATACACCGACCTGGTTACCCTTAATAGTGACACAGAGGGCAACGTGCTGTCCCTTTCATCAAATATAGTAAATATAAATAAAATGAAAAGTGAGGTGTCCCTGAGGATATTGAGCGTCCTTTCGGACGATGAAAGACGCCTGCTTAAAATCCCCATAGGAAACCTTACGGGAATGTATCTTCTGTCGGGCAGAGGCTTCAGGCTTTCCATACGGCTGATACCTACGGACAGTGTAATTACGTCCTTTGAAAGTAGCTTTACAGAGGTTGGAATAAACCAATCATGGCACCGTATAACTATGAAAATCACGGTAAAGCTCGGCGTTATAATATTGGGAGAGCATAATACGGTTGAGGTAACCGACAGCGTGGTTATAGCAGATACGGTTATTGTTGGCAGAGTCCCCGACGCTTATACTCACATAGAGGATTTAGACGACGAAACGGTGGGGGAGATAATTGATTTCAAGGCAGGATAAAATAATTGACAAAAATAGCAAAAAACTCTTTTCAATTTGCCGAAAGTATGGTATGATATAAACAATAAAAGAAGTTTGAAAAGGAAGAAACGTAATGAAAAGCAGAATAATTTGTTTGTGCCTATGTATAGTTGCGCTTGGCATTTCAATGCTTATGACTGTAAATCTTATAAATTCCGAGGAGTATACGCCTAACGTTATCGGAGGTCAGAAGGACGAGGTCAACACCGATATCCCCAACGATACCAAGCCTCAGCAGGAGGAGGTTGCTCTCAACGCAAACGCAATAGCATATTTTGCCGATAAGGTGGAGAGCTTCGTGGACACTCTTGCCTACGGAGAAAACAAGGATTTCGGTCAGCTTGATTATATGATTTCAAATCTTGACCGTATTTCTTCCTATCTGTCATCCACAGAGGTTGGGGACAAGGCAGGCTCGGAGTATCTTGCCACTCTGTCACGTAGCTTTTCAACTGCGAAAAATGGCTTTGCAAGCGACAGTGATTTTTCGTCAAAGGTTTCTGCAATGCTGAGTAATATTGATAGCGCTGTGGCAAAGCTTGGAGATGCAAATTCAGATTACTACCCCACTCTTAATACCGATGCAGGTGGAGCTATGACACTTGCAATGCTTGCCCTCTACGAAAAGCAGACGGCGTCGGTTGACGGCTCTACCTTTACCGTAACGGTTGGTGGAGGCGCGCTTCTCGGTGATAGCTTAGGCACACCCGAAGCCCTCAAGTTCTCAACCCAGATGGGCAAATATACCAAGAATTATCCCTTCTTCGCAATATCGTCAGTTACGGCAAACGACGACTTAACTCTTATCTCCCTTGAAGCACCCTTGACAACGGCAACGGTTTCGGAGTCGGTTAATCCCACCAAGGGCTCACCCGATTACGCAAAGAGAATGCTTGGTATTGACGCAGTTTCTCTGGCTTCCTCAAGAGTTATGGAATACGGAGCCGACGGCTTGAACGAAACTGCAAAGGCGCTTAAGGACAACGGAATATCCTATTCGGTGCAGGAGGGCTCACAAAGCATTGCAGCATCCTTCGGCAAGGTGGTTTATATAACCTTTGACCTTACCGATACCCCCGTTACCGACGAGCAGAAGGAGAGAAATAAGGAAGTAATAAAGAACGTTGTTCTTACCGAGCGTGAAAATGGCGCTGATATAATAATAGTAATGCTTCATTGGAACACAAGACAGAGAAAGGCAGATTCACTTACCTCCGATTATCTCGACGGTACAGTCAGTGAATACGAGGCGCACTTTGATGCGTATAACAAGGAAATTGCCCGTGCTGCAATCGGCAACGGAGTTTCGGGCGCAGATCTGGTGGTTGGCTACGGCTCGAGAGTTGCCCAGGGTATAGAAGCCTACAACAACAAGATGATAGTTTACGAGACGGGCGACCTTACCTACAGTGGAAGCGTGGATTCTGAAATGAAGAATACCAACTACGCATTCCTCTTCCGTCAGACCTTCGTTAAGGACACAACGGGAGTCAAGTCACTTTCATATCGAATAATCCCCATTGTAAACACAACCGAGGACGACCTCTATCTTCCTCAAATCGTGTTTGACGAAAGAGCCGATGAAATAGTAAACAATCTCATTTATCAGTCACGCTACTTCGGTAATCCAATAACCAGCTTCAATTACATCAGAATAAATAAGTAAAGTAAAAAAGTGTTGCAAGTAATCTTGCAACACTTTTTTTGTAAAAGATAAAATTTTTCGAAATCCAAAAACCTTTTTATAAAAAGGTTTTTGGCGGGTACAGGGCAGAGCCCTGTTATAATTATTTAAGTCCCAGTCTTTCCTTGGATTCGTCACGCATTTTGTACTTGAGGATTTTTCCCGCAGCGTTCATGGGGAATTCCTCAACGAAGATGAAGTAACGGGGAACCTTGTGACGTGCGATGGAAGCGTTTCCGTATTCACGCATTTCGTTTTCGTCGGCAGTTTCACCCTTGTGGAGAATAATCCAGGCACAGCACTCCTCGCCGTAGCGCTCGTCGGGAACGCCTACAACCTGAACGTCACGCACCTTGGGATTGGTGAGATAGAATTCCTCAATCTCTCTGGGATAAAGGTTTTCACCACCTCGGATAATCATATCCTTAAGACGGCCCGTAACCTTGAAATATCCGTCGGGGGTACGGCAACAAATGTCACCCGAATGAAGCCAGCCGTCAGCGTCAATGGTCTGTGCCGTCGCCTCGGGCATCTTGTAGTAGCCCTTCATAATGTTGAAGCCACGGGCAACGAATTCACCACTTTCTCCGTCGGGAAGCTCCTCACCCGTCTCAGGGTCGATAATTTTGCACTCAACTCCGGGGAAAGCACTTCCTACGGTTTCAACACGGTGGTCAATATCCTCGTTTACCTCACCCATAGTACAACCGGGAGAAGCCTCGGTCTGTCCGTAAACCGAAATAATCTCACGCATATTCATTTCATCTGCTGCACGGCGCATAAGGTCGGCAGGACAGTTAGCGCCTGCCATAATACCCGTTCTCATATAGGAGAAATCGGTCTTTGCAAAGTCACTGTGGTTGAAGAGGGCAATGAACATTGTGGGAACACCGTTGAAGCAGGTTATATGCTCGTCGTTGATGCAGGCAAGAGAGGACTTGGGAGAGAAGTAGGGCATAGGTGAGAGCGTGCCTCCGTGTGTCATCATAGAGGTCATGGAAAGCACCATTCCGAAGCAATGGAACATAGGCACCTGTATCATCATACGGTATGCAGTGGAAAGGTCCATTCTGTCACCTATGGTCTTGCCGTTGTTTACAATGTTTCTGTGTGTCAGCATAACGCCCTTGGGGAAGCCCGTGGTACCCGAGGTGTATTGCATATTACAAACGTCGTCGGGTTTAACGAGGGAAGCACGTCGGCGCACCTCTTCCTTGGGAACAAGCTCTGAACGCTTCAGCATTTCCTCCCAGGTCAGACAACCCGTCATAGAGAAGCCAACCGTTACTACGTTGCGAAGGAAGGGGAGACTCTTTGAATATATGGGCTGACCGGGCTCCGTGTGCTGAAGCTCGGGGCAAAGCTCTTCAATTATTTCCTTGTAGTTGATGTCCTTGCAATCCTCTATCATAACCAGAGTGTGAGTGTCGGACTGCTTGAGCAGATATTCGATTTCGTGAATTTTATAAGCCGTGTTAACGGTAACCAGAACTGCGCCGATTTTAGTGGTCGCCCAGAAGGTTATGTACCACGCAGGAACGTTGGTCGCCCATATTGCAACGTGGTCACCTGCCTTAACGCCAAGGGATATGAGAGCTGCTGCGCATTCGTCAACGTCCTTACGGAACTCGGTGTAGGTTCTTGTGTAATCCAGCGTGGTATATTTAAAGGCGTATTGGTCGGGATAATTCTTAACCATAACGTCAAGCACGTCGGAGAAGGTAGCATCAACGATGTCGTACTTCTTCCAGGGGAACGTACCTGTTTTCGATCTGTTGTAATAAGCGCTGTCGGTCTTCACCTTTCTGCGATTAAGGTTTCCTATATAGTTTGAAAAATGAGTAAGAACGATGTCGGCATCGGTTATTTCGTCGTTCCAGGCAACGCATACTGCGCCGTCGAAATTAAGTGACGAAAGAGCGTTTATGAAATTGCCAACGGGCAATTCACCCTCGCCGATAAGAACGGTATCGCCATCCTTCATATCACCCAGACGTGCATACTTGATGTAAGCGCCAAGATTTTTAATGGTGGTTTCAGCGCTTTCGTTTGCCTTGAAGTAGGTCTCACGCACGTTCCACGAAACGCCTATTACTGCTGACGAAAGGTAGTTTATAAGCTCAATAACCTTTTCCGTGTCTGCAAGTGCGTCGGCAGTTTCAAGAAGTATGCCGACGTCGGCCTTCTCTGCTGCTTTAATGGCAGGTGAAAGCTTTTCTGCAAGAGCCTCGTTGGAAATATCCTTCTGAATTCTGATTATTACGTTTTCTACGCTTGCCGAGGACGCCATATCAATATATTTTACCAAATCCTCTGCAAGAGCCTCGTCACTGTCCATAGGGCAGGGGAAGGTGAGCGCTGATACCGAAAGACCTCGGTTTACAAGCTTACGCTTGGCGTCGGAGATGCGTCCACTTCTGAGAATACTGTCGTAATGCTGCTTTCTTTCCTTTATGGCATCGTATATTTCAAAGCCCGAATAGCCGTAATCGTAGGCGTAACGGCAAAGGTCGAGGAAGGAAGCACGGCTTACGTTTTCGGTGGAAAAAACAAGCTTCATTTTATTCCTCCTCAAATACTATTTTGTTCAATGCGTTTACGTAAGCTCTGATGCTTGCTGCAACGATGTCGGTAGAAATACCGTTGCCTGAATAGAGCTTTCCGTTGTTACGGAGCTTTACCAGGGCAGAGCCAAGAGCCTCCTTGCCCTCGGTAACTGCCTGCACCTGAAAATCGTCAAGCTCGTAGTGGTAGCCAATGCTCTGCTCGATAGCACGGAAAGCCGAGTCGATAGGACCGTCACCCGTGCTTACGCCCGACAGTATTTCGTCACCACATTTAAGGGTAATTTGGGACATAGAGGGAGAAACGTTTGACGAGCTTGTGGTGTAGCTTTCAAGGTGATAGGTGGAGGGCGCCTGCATAGCAAAGCTTGCAATCAACGCTTCAAGCTCCTTGGCACCAACCGAGCTCTTCTTTTCGCAAACCTGCAAAAGAGCCTTGTGTACGCTTCCACAATCGCCGTCGGAAAGGTCGTAGCCAAGCACCTCTGCTGCCTGGGCTACCTGAGCAATGGTACTGTCAGCGTCAAGAAGGATTTTCTTCTTCTCACTGACTGCTTCGGTTGAGTCGTAGGCTTCGTGGCTTATGTTGGAGAGCATATCCTCAATGCTTGAATGTATTTTTGTGTTCTTAAGAGAGGTCTCAACGCCGATAACGTCACCTCTTGCCTTGACGGTGTCGGAGAATTTACCCATAGAAAGAGTGTCCTTGCCTGCCATTGCGCACTTGATACCGTCAGCACCTGCGTTGATAGCCGAAACTGCCGATGAAACTGCCATACTCAAAGCGTCTGATACCTGAGCGTAAACCGATACCGAGACGGCATCCTTTACGGCTTTAACAAGCTGTGCAATTTCCTCGGGAAGAGCAGTACCTGCATCGTCACATACGGTCACGATATTCGCGCCCTTTGCTTCTGCCTCTTTTACTGCCTGAATAAGAAAATCAAGGTCTGCTCTCGTGGCGTCAAGAGCAACGAATTCAACGTCGTCGCAAAGCTTCTTTGCCTCGGCAACCAGCTCGCCGATTTTCGTAAGCATCTTGTCGGACTTCATATGATATATGTATTCCATCTGAACGGTAGATACGGGAAGCTCTATCTGCAGACGGGGGTGTGAAGCGTTCTTGATACATTCCCAAGCCACAGCAACCTCGTCCGACGTGAAGCCTGCCGGAATAGCCACAACGCTGTTTGCAACGTTCTGGGAGATTGTCTTGTAAATTATAGTGTCCTCACGCACCTTGCTCACAGGCGCAAGCTCTACTGCGTTTGCGCCGAGAGAATCTGCGCAGGAGGCAATAGCAGTCTTGTCACGGAAAAGAAGAGAAACCTCTCTGTCCTGAGCCAGCTTTTTAAGTGTGATGTCTGTGATCTGGATTGTTTTCATTTTAGTAATTATCCTTTCTTGAAATAAAACAAAAAGCCCCTTGGCCATTATGACCAAGGGGACGAATAATACTTCGCGGTACCACCCCGAATTACTGCAAATGCAGTCACTCTGTAAAGCTCAACCAAGCTTTTTGTCACGGTAACGGGACAAACCGTAATCGCTTACGCAGTGCTATGCACGTTGGGCGATTCTGCTCCGGAACGAGACTCACTTAAACTTACCGTACCGATTTACACCAACCTCGGCTCTCTGCGACGGAATAGGAAAAAGCGATAATTCCTTCAATGCATTTAGTATTATTTTTATGATATTGCATTATAGCACAGTATTTTTTGTTTGTCAAGTGTTTTTTGGGAAAAGTAAAGAAGAACCTCAGTTTTGAGATTCTTCTTTGATATATAGACAATTTTAACATCCCTGAAATTTAGTTGAGCTTCATTGTCCAACCAAACTTGTCCTCTATCTTGCCCCACTGAATGCCTGTAAGGGTGTCGTAGAGATGCTGTGTAACTTTACCTATTTCACCGTTGTTGATAATAAACTTCTTACCCTTGTATGCAAGCTCACCGATGGGAGAAACGACTGCTGCAGTGCCACAGCCCCAAGCCTCTTCAAGAGTACCCTTTTCAAGAGCCTCTGCAAGCTCGTCGATGGAAAGCAGTCTTTCGCTTACAACGTAGCCCTCTGATTTGAGCACCTCGATACACGACTTTCTTGTAATACCGGGGAGAATTGAGCCCGTAAGGGCAGGAGTAACTATTTCACCGTTGATTTTGAACATTACGTTCATGGCGCCAACCTCTTCGATGTACTTTCTTTCAACACCGTCCAGCCAAAGCACCTGAGAATAGCCCTGCAATTCAGCCTTCTGACCTGCTCTGTTACTTGCAGCGTAGTTACCACCACACTTAGCGTAGCCGGTACCACCTCTGACAGCTCTTACGTCGTCTGCCTCAATCATAATCTTAACGGGGTTAATGCCCTCCTTGTAGTAGCTTCCTACGGGAGAGGTGATTATCATAAAGGTTGCGTTGTGAACTGCGTGAACGCCGAGAGTTTCGTCGTTACCGAACATAAAGGGACGGATGTAGAGAGAAGTACCCTCTGCAGAAGGTGTCCACTCCTTTTCGTAGTCAACGAACTTGGTCAGTACCTCAAGGGCAAGGTCCTCGGGGATTTGGGGAAGGCAAAGACGCTCTGCCGAGTTGTTCATACGGCGAATGTTTTCAAGAGGTCTGAAAAGCTGAACCGAGCCGTCTGCAGTACGGTAAGCCTTAAGACCCTCAAATATTTCAGAGCCGTAGTGAAGCACTGTTGAAGCAGGGTGGATAGGGAAGGGACCGAAGGGAACGATTCTTGCATCGTGCCAGCCCTCCTCGTTGGAATAGTCCATTATGAACATATGGTCGGTAAAGATTTTACCGAAGCCGAGAGTTGAGCTATCGGGCTTAGCCTTGAGCTCGTTTGCGCGAGTGATTGAAATTTCCATTTAATTTCGCCTCCAATTAAAAATCGCGTCCTAATTTCATAGCGTTAAGGTTTACGTCGAGCATATCTGCACGCTTAGCTGATATTACCTTTTTAAGAGCAGCCATAACCGACTCGTCTGTGAAGTCGCCCGTTTCAGCAAGCACCTTGCCCACGATTATCATATTGGCAAGTGTGGGAGTTCCGTTTTCCTCGGCAAGCTTGGTTGCGGGAATGGGGAATACCTTCACGTCGTCTCTCTTTACTTCTCTTTCGATAAGAGAAGAGTCGTAGAAGATCATACCACCTGCCTCAACCGTATCCTCATACTTGTCGAGGGAGGGGAGATTCATTGCAATAAGAATATTGGGGTTTGAAACGATGGGAGAGCCTACGGGAGAGTCGCTGAGAATTACCGAACAGCTTGCCGTACCACCTCTCATTTCAGGTCCGTAAGAGGGAAGCCATGAAACCTGCTTTTCATCGGTGAGTCCCTTGTAAGCAAGAAGCTTTCCTGCAAAAAGGATACCCTGACCTCCAAAGCCTGCAAAAAGATATTTATTAGTCATTATTTGTCTGCCCCCTTTACGATTCCCGCAGTTCTGTCCTTATATACACCGAGAGGATAGTAGGGAATCATTTTTTCCTCTACCCATTCAAGCGCCTTCTGAGGTGTCATACCCCAGTTGGTAGGACAGCTTGAAACTACCTCGATAAGCGAGAAGCCCTTCTTGTTGATCTGGTTTTCAAAAGCCTTCTTGATAGCCTTTTTAGCTGCCTTAACGTTCTTAACGTTGTTTACGGCAACTCTTTCAAGATATTCGGGACCGTCAAGCTCGGAGAGCATTTCACATACCTTGATGGGAAATCCACAATGATTTGTGTCACGTCCGTAGGGAGAGGTCTGTGTAACCTGACCGGGAAGTGAGGTGGGAGCCATCTGACCACCGGTCATTCCGTAGATAGCGTTGTTAACGAAAATAACAGTAATGTTTTCGTTACGCGCTGCAGCGTGTACGGTTTCAGCCATACCGATTGAGGCAAGGTCACCGTCACCCTGATATGTAAATACGATGTGATTATCGGGGTCAGCACGCTTAACGCCCGTTGCAATAGCAGGAGCGCGTCCGTGAGCTGCTTCTATCATATCACAGTTAAAATAGTTATATGCAAGTACCGAGCAACCAACGGGTGCGATACCTATGGTCTGTCCTTCAATACCAAGCTCGTCAAGACACTCGGCAACAAGACGGTGAATAATACCGTGAGTACAGCCGGGGCAATAGTGCATGGGAAGGTCGGCAAGTGCGTGGGGTTTATCAAATACTACCATCAGTTTGCACCTCCGTTTTTATGAGCATTCTTTATAGCTTCGAGTATCTGTTCGGGAGAGGGGATCATACCGCCTGCACGGTTTACCAGTGTAACGGGACGACGGCACTCGGTTGCAAGGCGTACGTCCTCAATCATCTGTCCCATTGAAAGCTCAACCGAGATAAAGGTATGTACCTTTTCGGTTGCCTTAAGGAAGGGCGCCTTGGGGAAGGGCCAGAGGGTGATGGGACGGATAAGTCCTACCTTGATACCCTGCGCGCGAGCCTCAACGATAGCGTTCTTGGCAACTCTGGAGGCGATACCGAAGGCTGCGATACAGATTTCAGCATCCTCCATCATATATTCCTCGTACATAACCTCGTTCTTTTCAATCTCGGCATAACGCTGGTATCTCTTGAAGTTGAGCTCTTCAAGCTCCTCGGGAACGAGAGAAAGTGAATTTGTGATGTTGTGGAAGCGTTCAAGCTTGGTACCCGTTGTAGCCCAAGGCTTTTCGGGCATAGGCTTAACGTTAAGGTCAAGGGATACGGGCTCCATCATCTGACCCATCGTACCGTCGGCAAGAATCATTGAGGTCATACGGTACTTGTCGGCAAGGTCAAAGCCGTGAACCGTAAGGTCAGCCATTTCCTGAACGGAAGCAGGAGCAAGAACTATCATATGGAAGTCGCCGTGAGCTCCACCCTTTGTAGCCTGGAAGTAGTCGGACTGCGAGGGCTGAATACCACCGAGACCGGGACCACCTCTCTGAACGTTTACTACCAGGGAAGGAAGATCAGCGCCTGCAAGGTAGGAAAGACCTTCTCCTTTAAGGGATATTCCGGGGCTTGAGGAGGACGTCATAACACGAAGTCCACAGGAAGCAACGCCGTATACCATATTGATAGCGGCAATTTCACTTTCTGCCTGAAGGAAGCAACCACCGATTTTAGGCATTCTTTTCGCCATATAAGCGGCAATTTCAGTCTGGGGAGTAATGGGGTAACCGAAGTAATGTCTGCAGCCTGCGATTATAGCAGCCTCGGCAATAGCCTCGTTACCTTTCATCAATACTTTATCTGCCATTTTTTCACGACCTTTCTATTTCTCTATCTTGATTATACAGTCGGGACACATGGTTGCACAGAAGGTACAGCCTATACAAGCGTCCTCTTTCACCGCTTCAACAGGGTGATGACCTCTTTTGTTGATTTTTTCCTTGGCAATAGCAAGAACGCCCTTGGGACAAGCGTCAACACAAAGTCCGCAGCCCTTGCAATTGTCTGTTTTAAAAGTAAGCTTTGGCATTTTTAACACTCCTTACATAATTTTCGCTTGAAGCTTTAATGGGAATAGATTTGGTATTTTATTTTCAAGGGAGGGGAATATACCCGAAGCAACGGTTGTCATTTTCAGGGGAATACCTGCTTTCTCGCTTAATTCCCTTGCTTTTTCCATTGACGCCAAAACGTCCTCGGGTGTTGTTTCTTCTCCGATGTTTGAGTTGTTTACGATGCCCGTAAAGGGTATCTTTCCCGCCCACTCGATTTCACGCATTACCTCCAGTGCCGAATCTGCATCGGGAGTAAGGGGACGGTATGCATTGAATACGAAAAGCATTTCGTAATCGTTTTCTCTTTTTATAGAGTCGGCGTATCTTCCAAGCACAAGGGCGCCTCTCTCGTCTCCACCAATATCAAGTATGCAATGACTTGAAACGTCGTCGGTGAGAGAGTACATTTCCTGTGGCAGGGAAGGCAGGTCAACGTTGGAGCCTGCAAAGGCAGAAGCGATAAGCTTTATTCCTGCCTCTTCAAATTCCTTCAGACTGTCTTTGGTACGGAAATAGGGATTTACTATATCCATATCGGCAACTACTACCCGTTCAAACTGCTTTTTCAGCTCGAACGCCATATTTACCGCGATATTGGTCTTTCCACTTCCGTAATGACCTGACAAAAGGGTTATTCTCTTAAATTCCATTATAATTTGTTCCTCTGAATTTTTCCACTTACCGTTTTGGGAAGGGACTCCTTGAATACTACTATTCTCGGATATTTATAGGGAGCAGTTCTGCTCTTTACGTATTGCTGAATTTCCTTTTTCAGTTCCTCTGTGGGCTCGGTGCCCTTGACAAGCACGATGCTCGCCTTAACCACCTGACCTCTTACCTCGTCGGGAGCGGCAGAAACGCCACACTCAAGAACGTAGGGGAGCTCCATAATAACGCTTTCAATCTCAAAGGGACCGATGCGATAGCCCGACGACTTGATAACGTCGTCAACACGGCTGACGTACCAATAGAAGCCGTCCTCGTCACGCCAGGCAACGTCGCCCGTGTGATAGTAGCCGTCGTGCCAAACCTCCTTGGTCTTTTCCTCGTTGAGATAATATCCCTTGAAGAGACCGTGAGGAGCGCCGTCGCTTACCTTAACGCAGATTTCTCCGTTTTCACCGTCCTTAACGGGATTTCCGTCAGGGTCGAGAATAGCAACGTCGTATATGGGAGCAGGCTTACCCATAGAGCCTATCTTGTGAGAAGCACCCACAAGATTTCCTATTATCATAGTGCTTTCGGTCTGACCGAAGCCCTCCAGAATCTGCAAGCCGGTCAGCTTTTCAAATTGATGATATACCTCGGGGTTAAGCGCCTCGCCTGCCGTCGTCATATGCTTTACTGACGAAAGGTCGTACTTTGAAATGTCTTCCTTTATCATCATACGAAGCATGGTAGGGGGTGCGCAGAAGGTAGTAATATGATATTTGGCAAACATAGGCAATATATCTGCCGCGTCAAATCGGTCAAAGTCGTAAACGAAGGTAGCAGCCTCACAAAGCCACTGTCCGTAGAACTTACCCCACATAGCCTTTGCCCAGCCCGTGTCCGAAATTGTAAAGTGAAGTCCGTCGGGGTCAACGGTGTGCCAATATTTTGCCGTGTGGAAGTGACCCAACGCATAGGTGCAGGAATGTGCTGCAATCTTGGGATACCCCGTTGTACCCGAGGTAAAGAACATAAGCATCAGATCGTCGCCGCAGGGAGAGTCTTCCGTTCTGTTGAAGTGAGTTGAGAAGAGGGAACGCTCCTCGTCAAAGCTACGCCAGCCCTCACGCTCACCGTTAACGATTATCTTGGTTTGAAGTGTGGGACTGTTTTGACTTGCAAGCTCAATCTGGTGAGCCGTGTCGCCGTCTGCAGTACAAATTACCGTTGAAATACCTGCAGAATTGAAGCGATATTCAAAATCGTGCTCCTGAAGCTGATTGGTTGCAAGCACTGCAATAGCGCCAAGCTTGTGAAGTCCGAGCATTGCTATCCAGAACTGATAGTGACGTTTTAAGACCAGCATAACTCTGTCGCCCTTCTTGATACCCAAGGACTTGAAATAGTTTGCTGCCTGCGCAGACTGCTTTTTCATATCCTTGAAGGTAAAGCGTCTTTCGTTCTTATTAACGTCTATATGTAACATTGCAAGCTTATCGGGATTTTTGTCTGCGATAGCGTCTACGATGTCAAAGGCAAAATTGAATTTATCGGTATTCTTGAAGGTGATAGAGGTGGGAGTTCCGTTTTCGTTTTCAACCGTGTCGATGAATTTACGGTAAACTCTGTCCTCACTGTCACGGGGAAGCTTTCTTTCGTTAGAAACTGCAGGCGCCGAGGTAAGCTCGGGAATGGGCTCTCCCGACGGATTCAATACTATTGCGTAGAAAAGGCAGTCCTGTCCGTCAACTGCAATCATTCCGTGAGGGGTAGAGCTGTTGTAGTAGATACTGTCACCGGGGCCGAGTATCTCCTTATGCTCGCCTACCTGAACCTTCAGGTGTCCTTCAATTATAATGTCGCACTCCTGTCCGTCGTGGGTGGTAAGCTCAATGTCGGAATGCTGCGCCTCCTCGCTGTAAGATGCTCTTACGAAAAGGGGCTCTGCAATTCTGTTCTGGAAGGCAGAAGCAAGGTTATAGTAGGTCATCTCGTGAGCCTGCTCTATCTTCTGTCCCATACCCTTTCTGGTGACGGTATACGAAGTAAGCTTGGGACTGTGTCCCTCTATAATATCGGTAACGTCTACGTTAAGCGCAAGAGCGCAACGGTAGATAAAGGCGAAGGTAAGGTCGCTTTCGCCCTGCTCACAGCTTACGTATTCGTCAAGAGCAACGCCCGTCTTTTTTGCCATTTCGTCAGCAGACAGACCTTCTATTTCACGAAGCTCTCGGATACGCCCTGCCATTTCCTTGATTTTGAAATCAAGTCCTGTAATCTGTTGCATAAATTAACCTCCGAAGCGGGACAAAAAAGCTCGTCCCAAAGATGTAATCCTTGAGACGAGCCTGCATTAACAACGCCCGCGGTACCACTCAAATTGCAGGAAACCTGCCACTCTTGGAATCAAACAATTCCTATGCCTTTACGCAGCAATCACGGAGAGGGTCTACTCGCAACGCTTTCTTCCTCTCAGCTCAGAAGCTACAAACACCGATTTTTATCTCCGGCTCACACCACACGCCGTCTCTCTTTGCATAAAGTCCTCGGTGCACTCTTCGTCAAAGCTTTTACTTGAATGTAAGAAGTATATCACATCAGTTTGGTTTTGTCAAGTTTTTTCAGCAAATTTATTGAAATTACAGCTTATTTCTCTGAATCTTTCCACTTATGGTCTTGGGCAGCTCGTCACGGAACACCACTATTCTCGGATACTTGTAGGGAGCAGTGCGTGTTTTAACGTACTGCTGGATTTCCTTTTTCAGCTCCTCTGTTGGCTCGGTGCCCTTGACAAGCACGATGCTCGCCTTAACCACCTGACCTCTTACCTCGTCGGGAGCAGCAGAAACGCCACACTCAAGAACGTAGGGGAGCTCCATAATAACGCTTTCAATCTCAAAGGGACCGATGCGATAGCCCGACGACTTGATAACGTCGTCGGTTCTGCCCACGTACCAGAAGAAGCCGTCCTCGTCACGCCATGCAACGTCGCCCGTGTGATAGTAGCCGTCGTGCATAACCTCTGCAGTTTTTTCCTCGTTTCCGTAGTAGCCCAGGAAGAGACCGCAGGGAATCTTGTCGCTGATCTTCACGCAGATTTCACCGTTTTCACCGTTGGGAACTGGATTTCCGTCGGGGTCAAGAATCTGTACGTCGTAAAGGGGAACGGGACGTCCCATAGAGCCAACCTTGTGGTCCTGACCTATAAGGTTTGCAATAGCAAGGGTAAGCTCGGTTTGACCGAAGCCCTCCATTATCTGTAAGCCGGTCAGCTTTTCAAATTGATAGTATACCTCGGGGTTAAGCGCCTCTCCTGCCGTCGTCATATGCTTTACTGACGAAAGGTCGTACTTTGAAATGTCTTCCTTTATCATCATACGGAGCATGGTAGGTGGTGCGCAGAAGGTCTTGATGTTGTATTTGGCAAACATGGGAAGGATTTCGGCGGCATCGAACTTGTCAAAGTCGTAGGTGAATACTGCACCCTCGCAAAGCCACTGTCCGTAGAGCTTGCCCCAGAGCGCCTTACCCCAGCCAGTGTCCGAAATGGTGAAGTGAAGTCCGTCGGGCTCTACCATATGCCAATATTTTGCAGTAGGATAGTGACCCAATGCGTACTTGTAGGAATGAGCCGCAATCTTGGGATAACCCGTTGTGCCCGAGGTGAAGAACATAAGCATCATATCGTCACCGCAGGCAGTTTCCTCGGTTCTGTAAAAATGCGTGGAGAAAAGTGAGTATTCGTCGTCAAAGCTGTGCCAGCCCTCACGCTGACCACCCACGAGAATTTTCGTTTTGAGAGTGGGGCTTGACTCCTGAGCAATATCTACCTGCTCTGCTATCTGACCGTCGGCGCTGCAAACGATTGCCGAAACTCCGGCAGAGTTAAAGCGATAGTCAAAGTCGTGAGCAACCAGAAGGTTGGTAGCAGGGATAGCCACAGCGCCCAGCTTGTGAAGCGCTAAGATTGAGAACCAGAACTGGTAGTGACGCTTGAGTACCAGCATAACTCTGTCGCCCTTCTTGATGCCAAGGGACTTGAAGTAGTTTGCTGCCTGTGCCGAATGGCGCTTCATATCGTTAAAGGTGAACTTTCTTTCAACCTTGTTCTTGTCAATGTGAATCATTGCAAGCTTTGCAGGGTCCTTCTTTGCAATAGCGTCAACCACGTCAAAGCCGAAGTTGAACTTGTCCTCGTTTTCAAAATCGATTGAAACCAGAGAGCCGTTTTCGTCCTCAACGCACTTGATGAACTTTTCGCTTACAAGTCCAGCCTTTGCAGAGGAAGCAACGATAGTTTTTCTTACGGTGGTTTCCTCGGTTGCCTCGCCCGGAAGTACTACTGCCACGAAGAGACACTCCTTGCCGTCAACGGCAATCATTCCGTGAGGCTCCGAGCTGTTGTAGTAGATGCTGTCACCCTCGCTGAGATATTCCACGTTGTCGCCAACCTGAATTTTCAGACGTCCGCTTACAACGTAGTCGAATTCCTGACCGGAGTGTGTGGTAAGATTGATAGGCTTATCCTGAAGCGCGGGGTCGAAATCGTATTTTACCCAATAGGGCTCTGCAATCTTATCCTTGAATTTGGGAGCAAGGCTCTGAATCTGAATTCCGTTTTCTTTTGCCGTGTCCTGTCCCTCGCCCTTGCGTGTCACGGTGTAGGAGCGAAGATTTGCGCTCTTACCCTCAAGTATGTCGGTTATTTCAATATTAAAGACAAGTGAGCACTTATGTATAAATGAGAAGGGGAAATCTGCGTTTCCTGCCTCGTAGTCCAGATAGTCCTCTACCGAGACCTCTGTTTTTTCTGCCATTTCTTCAACGCTTATGCCGTCAATTTCACGCATTTCGCGAATTCGGCGCGCTACCTCCAAAAGCTTTGTTTTTGAAGTTGTTGACATTTTCTTGTCCTCCTTGTAAAAAAATAAACCCGTCTCAAAGATTTTCTTTGAGACGGGTGATAAATCACTCGCGGTACCACTCAAATTGCAGGAGACCTGCCACTCTTGGAATCAAACAATTCCTATGCCTTTACGCAGCAATCACGGGAACACTTACTCGTACACTTTCAGAATTCCGGCTCGGAAGTGATAGGATTACTTTGTCAGTATGCTGTTGATTCGCACCAAGCATCAACTCTCTGAAAACAACTCACAAAACCGTCTTCGTCATAGCCTTTTAAAATTTTGATGTATATAATATAGCACCAAGTCAGAGCTTTGTCAATAGTTTTTTAAAAATTTTTTATCTTATGTGGTCAACCGATTGGAAAATAACGTCGGGCTTCATTTTGTCGTCAAGCTTTTCAACGTCCTCCATAGTTCCCTCTCCCGATAAAACGAAGCAGGCTGTGATTCCGTGATTCTTACCCGTTGCAATATCGGTGTAAAGACGGTCGCCAATGATAACCGTGTCCTTGCGCGCAATGCCCGAAAGGTCCTCTATGTACTCTGCAGTCTCTGCATAGGGCTTGCCGAAGTATCTGGGCTCAACGCCTGTGGAAAGGGTTACCAGAGCACATATAGCGCCACTGTCGGGGATAAAGCCGTCCTCGGTAGGACAGTTTATATCAGGGTGTGTGGAAAGGAATTCAGAGCCGTTTCTGATGAGAGTGCAGGCGTTTTCAAGCTTTGCATAGGTTACTGTGGTGTCAAAGCTTACAACCACGATATCTGCAGGCTCGCCCTCCTTTACGGGCTTGATTCCTGCCTTTTCAAAGGTTTCGTGAAGAGCAGGAGTGCCTACCAGATAAACGCTTTTGCCCTTTCTGTGCTTGTTGAGAAATCCTACCGTTACGTCACCGGAGGTAACTATTTCGTCACGGTACGCCTTAAAGCCGAGACGTGTGAGCTTGTCAATGTAAAGGTCGGGGTTCTTCGATGCGTTGTTGGTGAAGAACATAACCTTTGCGCCGTTGTCACGGACACGCTGAATAAACTCGGGAGCGCCCTTGATAATCTTCTCTCCCAGATAAATCGTGCCGTCCATATCCATTACGAATAATTTCTTTTCCTTAAGTAAATTCATTTTTGCACCTCTCTTTTTATACGTTAAATCTGAATAAAGTAATGTCTCCGTCCTTCATGACGTAGTCCTTGCCTTCGCTTCTTACAAGACCCTTTTCCTTGGCATTGTTCATAGAGCCCTGCGCCATAAGGTCCTCGAAGGAAATTATTTCGGCTCTGATAAAGCCACGCTCAATGTCGCTGTGAATTTTTCCTGCAGCCTGAGGAGCCTTCGTGCCCTTCTTTATGGTCCACGCTCTTACCTCGGGCTGACCTGCAGTAAGGAAGCTTATGAGACCCAGGAGAGAATAGCTCTCTTTTATCAGTCTGTCAAGTCCCGAGCATGAAAGTCCAAGATCCTCAAGGAACATAGCCTTTTCATCGTCGTCAAGCTCTGCAATTTCTGCTTCTATGTTTGCGCAGATTGGAAGCACGCCCGAATTTTCACTTCTTGCAAAATCGGCTACTGCCTTGTAATGAGGATTTTTGTTTTCAAGGTCGTCAATATCGGGAATATCCTTTTCACCGATATTTGCCGCGTAAATTATGGGTTTTTCGCTGAGCAGAGGAATATCTTCAAGGAATTTAGCCTCGTCCTCAGTGCGCTCAAGACTTCTTGAGCTCATTCCTGCGTCAAGGTGAGCCTTCAGCTTGGTGAGAAAATCAATCTCTGCCTGCACGCTCTTGTCTCCCTTTAGCGCCTTCATAGCTCTGTCTATTCTTCTGTCGAGAATTTCAATGTCGGATAAAATAAGCTCGGTGTTAATGGTCTGAATATCGTCGAGAGGGTCAATTTTTGAATTGACGTGGATAACGTCGTCGTTTTCAAAGCAACGTACCACGTGGACGATTGCGTCAACCTCTCTTATGTGTGACAGGAATTTGTTTCCGAGACCTTCTCCGTTTGCCGCGCCCTTTACAAGTCCTGCAATATCAACGAATTCGATTATAGCGTGGGTTATCTTTTCAGGGGAATACATCTTCGCCAGAGCGTCAAGCCTTTCGTCAGGAACGGTTACTACTCCTACGTTGGGGTCAATGGTACAGAAGGGATAGTTTGCCGCCTCTGCTCTTGCGCCCGTTATGGCATTAAATAACGTACTCTTTCCTACGTTAGGAAGTCCTACTATACCTAATTTCATTTTACTTCATTCTCCTTTAAAAAATCCTTATATATCAAGGTTTTTCGGTGTTTGGGTAGTCTCTACTACACCATTTCTACACCATTTTGTACTAGACAGTTGTTTTGAAACAGTC
>JAFXEX010000019.1 GCA_017520825.1 Clostridia bacterium
CCCACTTTTTTAACTCCTGCCATTGAAAGCAATAAAATCATATGTTAAAATGTCATTGTAAAAATGGTAAGCAGTTAAAACGGTAAGCAGTTAAGCAGGTACAGGTATGTTCCATCCTACGGGATAGGTATGGGCATTTTCGGTACCTGCTATTGTCATTTTTACAGGAAAACAAAATAATTTTAATTGGAAGCAAACACACGTATTAAGTCTTTTTAGGGACTTTTGCGTGTGTTTTTTTGCTTTCGGAAGGAGGTAAAACAGATGAAATTAAAAAATTTCAGCGAGTGGTCAAGGTTTGGTGCGATTGGTTTATCTGCTGACTTGATTTGCTCCTCAGTATTGGGGGTGATAAAGTTCAGGTATTAAATTGATCGTGAAACAAACAGCAGCCACACAAACAAAAAACAAATTATTTAGGAGGACTCAAAAATGAGTGACGAAAGAAACAACGGATTATTCGGCGGAAATGAACCTATCGATCTTGGAAGTGATGCGACCTTTACAGACCTTCCCGATTTCAGCAGTGATGACTTTGACAGCATTTTCGGAACTGCAGAAAAGAAAGACGATGCTCAGACAGAAAGTGCACCCGTTAAGAGTGAAACACCTGCACCAATTACAACCGAAAAGTTAGAGGAAACACAAACAAATGAAGAAACAACAACCGTATCACAGTCGGCAGCCGATGCAAAAGCTGAAGCAGCAGAATCTGATGTCGCAAGCGATAAATCAGAGGAGCAGGATCCTTTTGAAGCGGCACTGGCACAGGCAAACCAAAAACAGGCAGAAAAGGACAAGAGCGGCTTAGTACTGAAGCTTCCCATCTTCTCCTATGCAAATGCCAAAGAGGAAATCATAGACACCTCAAAGACCTTTGATGAACTGCGTAACGAAAAAGCAGAGGATTTTCCCGAGCTTGACGACGCTACGGCAGTATCGTGGAAAATGACTTACGGAACTATCACAAAGACGGTTTCGACGCCTAAGAAAACCACGATTGCAAGTCTGAAGAAACAGATTGAAGAATCAAAGGAATTTATGGACTGTCTTAAAAAAGCTAAGGGTGAGATCGAATGCAAGGTTATTCCCTCGGTTACGGCAAAGAAGAAAGGAATCGTATCGTCATACAAGGGCGTTTTCGATTCTGTTGAAGATGCCGCAGCCAGCGGAAAAGCAATCGGCTTTGTCCCTTCGGATGATGGCAAGGTATATGAAGTTCGTGCCAATAAGATTGGCGTATTCATTTCCGAAGCCGAAAAAGTAAGTATGATGAGAAAGGTAAGGGCCGGGTTTATCCCGGCTCTGCCGAAGATTCCGTACAGTATGCTGTCGGAAATACTCTCATTCTTCAAGGAATATGTGACCGACACAGGAGAGCTTGAAGCATTGGCGTACATATATTGGTCTTTCGCGGACTCAAGGTATTATGTACACGTGCCGAAGCAGCAGGTGTCAAAGGCAAGCGTGGACTCGTCTATCCCCGAGCTTGACGAAGATAAATTCGTTCTTGTTATGGAGATACATTCTCACAATACTATGGCGGCAAGATTTTCACCTACCGATGACCGTGATGAAAGAGCCACAAGGCTTTACACGGTAGTTGGCAGAATGGATAAGGTGTTCCCGGATATTACAACGAGAGCATCTGTCGGTGGTAAGTATGTTGAGATAGAGCCCGAAACTGTATTTGAAGGCTTTGACGGAACATTTCCCGAGGCTTGGAAGGATGCAGTTGATGTAAGAAAGCCCAAATTTAAGGAGGCGGGTGACTTATGAAGCTTGCACTTAACAGACCTGTGAAGATAGTCATTATCGGTGCAGGCGGCACAGGAGGAAACGTAATTCCGCATCTCTATCGGATTGCGTTTTCTTCTAACCGTCCATGCAAGGTAATCATCTGCGACGGTGATATTGTGGAAAGAAAAAATCTCATAAGGCAAAACTTTGCCGAGTGCGACATAGGTGAAAACAAGGCACAGGTTATGGCAGAAAGGTATTCGGAGGTGTTCGGTATAGAAACCGAATATATCCCCGACTACATAGAAAGCGAAGAGGAACTTTTTGAGCTTCTTAACGTAAAAGGAAGCTACGGTAGCCCTAAACCCATTGGCATACTTATCGGTGCTGTAGATAACAACCGTTCAAGAGTTATGTGTAATAACGTCTTCAATAAGCTTGAGGATATTATCTACATTGATTCAGGTAACGGTGAATTCACGGGACAGGTAGTGTGCGGTGTGAAAATGGGCGGTAAGGTATTAAGTAAGCCCGTTGCAAGGGTTTATCCTGATATACTTACCGATACCGAAAAGTTTCCCTCCGAGCTTTCCTGCGCCGAAAGAAGCGTATCAGCACCGCAGACTATTGCGGCAAACGTATTCGCTTCTACGGCTGTAGCAAGTATGCTGTACTACCTTCTCATCGAAGGAAGTCTTGAAAACACAAGAGTTGCGTTTTCCTCAAGAAAACTCAGTCTCAGAAAGGTCGCATAATGAATGATTTTATTCTTACTCAAACAAAAGAGGTCGTAATGACCTTTGAAAAAACAGTGACGGTTACAACGAAAAAGCTTGAAACAGTAGATGCTCTCGGCAGAAAACAGGTACAGAAGATTACACACTCCGAACAGGTTGATTACCACGATAACGGAAATCACTTAAGGAGGGCTGCGTAATGTCTGAAAGCTATTATGCCATAGAAAAGTTTGCAGAAGCCGAAAGAAGTCTTGTAAGTATTATCGAGGCTATGCCCATAAAGCGTAAAGCCATTGATATTTACAAGGAGAAGAACAACGTACAACGAGCAAAGGATACCTTTACCGAGCTTGAAAGCACAAAGCGAAAGCTGCTTGATACGGTTCGGGAACTTGGTCTTCTTTTCTCCGAGTGCGATATGTCCGATGCTTCAGCCTTTGCAAACAAGCTATACGGTGCGGTGAAGTCATTTAACCTTTTGACTCCCGACTACACCAAGCTCATATCTGCTGTTACTACTCTTAAGAACCAGATACCTAAAACCGAAACGGTAGATGCAACTCTCATAGGTCGCCTTATGAACAATGTCAAGATGGGATACTATCCCACAGACATCTCTCACGTCAAGATGATGAAAAATGCTCTCAAATTCCCCGAAAACAAGGTCAATATCTTTGATCCGTGCTGCGGATGCGGTCTTGCACTTGAAGCTCTCGCTTTAGGTACAGACTCCGTAACCTACGGAACAGAGATTGACGAAGCAAGAGGAAAAGAAGCGGAAACACGTCTCGACCGTGTAGGCTTCGGCTCCTTCTTCCATTCGAGGATAAGCTCGGAAGCATTTCATGTGCTTTTCCTTAACCCGCCATACCTTAATGTAATCGGTGAAGGCGGTGTAAAGGCAAGAAGTGAGAAGCGTTTCCTTGTGGAAAGCATACATCATCTGATGCCGGGCGGTGTCATTATGTACATTGTTCCGTATTACAGGCTTACCTATGATATTTGCCGTGTACTCTGCGATAACTTTGGGGATATATCGGTCTATCGGTTTCTTGACAGTGAGTTTTCAAAGTTTAAGCAGATAGTTGTATTCGGCATAAAAAAGAAAAAGGAAGACGGCTCGGATGAAGCAGAAAAGCTCTCACAGTTTGCAATGCTTCCCGAAAGGATTCCGATGATTGATACGCTTGGTACCGAAATATACTCTGTACCCGAAGTGGAGAAAAACGTGGAAGTTTTCAAGGGAGCCAACTTTAACTTAGGTGAGCTTCAGCGTCAGCTTGCAAAATCGAAATCAATAAATATGTTCTTCGAAAAAAGCAAGATTGATGCTATTGAAAAACGACCGCTTTTACCTCTCAACATTGGGCAAGTGGGCTTGATCGGTGGTAGTGGTCTTATCAACGGTTACGTTGACTGCGACACACCCCATGTAATCAAGGGCAGAGTTATCAAGGAAGTAAAGAGGCGTGAAAACGAAGAGGAAGGTACTCTTACCGAAACGAGAGTGAACAGGATGCTGTTCAATATTCTCACACCGGAGGGAGTAAAACACCTTGCTTAGAAAGGATAATTTATGGAATACACATTAGATCTCGGACGTATGGTGTCGGCTCTTAAAAAGGCTGACAGCGAATCTTCAGTTCCGAAGTTTATCGAAACAGAGGGCGAAAAATACATCTATGACAATGTAATTGCAAAGTATATGTCAAAACAGCCGATACACGTCGGTGATATAGACTTTGATGCATTTGAAGAAGATGATATAACAACACTCATTGACGATAAGATGGAATTTGTTGACGGTCAAATCTGTACGCTCCACAACATAGTCAATACCTTTGCCGAAATGCCGGCTAAGGTTCTGACAACAAGAAAATACTTTTAGGGGGACAAAATGAAACTTTCAACAGATGATTACTCAAAACAAATCCTTTTGCTTGTTTGCCTTATAAAAGTCTACCACGATGCCGGAATACGTAATTTCGACCATTATTACGGAGATGAGATCTCGGTTGATTACTATTTCGAATTTGTAATGGAGGCAATTCAAAGTGCCGCACCAATCGTTATTTACGACGATAATCTTTATGCTAAGCACGGCTATGAAGAAGATAACGGTGAGGTATATATCTGGGCATACAGTTCAAAGGAAATGCAGGAATATTTTCGCATCGCCCAAAAGCTTTACAGACTTGAGGGATGTAAAACCAAAGAGAACCCATATATTGCTCACATCAAAGCAAAAGCTGAAAGCATACGCGGTTTTCACGCATACAATTTTGATTACTTTTACGGACATTTGCGTAAAGGTGCAAGACTTGAGGTGCTTTGGGGTTACGACTTCGATTGCGAAATACCTATGTGTCTGTGGATAGTGAGAACAATGGCGCTCATAAAAGAAGAACTTCCCATTCTCAAAGAGAAATACAGAAAGGCTCGCCGTGAAAAGCGTTGCCGTAAAGGAGGTCTTTGTCATGCGTCGTGAAGATGAGCTTGTTATCCGCATAAACAGTGAAGGAAAAATCTTCGTTGAAGATGTTGAAGACGGAGTAAAAAAGTTTAAAACGGTAGAACCTGATGTGTTTTTGAAATGCGTCAAGGATTCCATAAGAACGGGACTTGTAACAAGCGGAATAATGCCCGAGGGCTCTTTCTTCTATGGTGCAGGCGACGGCGGAACTCAGAAGATATGCATTGAGTTTCCGAAAAGACGCTGTGACATAGTTTATGAAAAGACAGAGTACCACGACTTTCCGCTTCCAAGGTTAGTGTTCGGCTTTTTAATAAGCAAAGGCAAGATAACAAATGTAAATCTCGGAGTTGTGGATGAAGGATTGCTTACGCCAAAAAGTAAGATGTACATATATCCTTTTTCCAATGTCAGCGGTTTCAGATTGTGCTGCGGCGGTAATAAGCTGCCGGAAATCAAATCGCTTCATCAGCTCACGGGAGTTATGCATTTCATAATGTCTATGCCTAACAACAACGATCACTACCGAAACGAGAGGACCAAGTTCGATGTGGAATTACGACAGCTTTTTGAAACGCTCAAAAGTAAAGAACCAAAGGACTATTACACCGACGTTCTTATCGCAAGCGGTAAAACACTACAGGATTTTGTAAACAGTTAATATAGGAGGAACAAACCATGAGGGAAAACAAATACTTTGAAGAATTCGGAAAACCTTTTCCGGCATCGGATGTAAGCTGGAGATTACAGTATGTAAACGAACAGAGAATGCAAGGTATAGCGGTACCGTATCTTGACGCAAGAGCTGTTGCAGACAGACTTGACGAGGTAGTGGGACAGAATCGCTGGAAGGACAGTTACACTCCTTGGCACGAAAGCGTGTCGGGTAAGAAAACTAAGTCCTCACAGCTCTGTACCATTTCTATCTACGACGATGAGCTGGGACAGTGGATCGACAAGACAGACGGTGCTGAGGACAGTGACATTGAAGCCGTCAAAGGTGGATTATCAGATGCCTTTAAGCGTGCGGCGGTAAAATGGAACATCGGCAGATATCTTTACAGCTTTAACACTGTATGGGTAGCGGCCGAAGCAAGGGGCAACAGTTATGTTATCCCCGAATCCGAAAACGCAAAGCTCGAAAAGGCATACAACGATACCGTTGCAAGAATGTTCGGTACAGCTGCTCCTAAGCAGAATAATACAACACCTCCGCCTGCACAGAAGAAAGCGGAAACTCCGCCTCCTGCACCTGCAATTACACAGCCTCAGAACAACGGTGATGAAAATGCCGATGTTTACGAGGTTCGTAAGATAAATGTGCAGAACAATCAGAGTTCTATGCTTTTGTTCGGTAAGGGCAAACAGTTCCAGGCATTTATGCAAGGAGCTGATGAACGCTTGAAGGTGGGAACGAGAATCAAGAACGTAAACGCAGGCAGAGGTCAGAACTCTTACGGCACATACGCTATTCTCAATTCCTACGACATTGCGGCATAAGTGAGGTGCGGTTATGAAAAGGATAAATAAATTCCACATCATAAACATCAAAATGGAAGGCTTTAAGAAGTTCAAGGAACCCTACAGCATTGAGTTTGACCGTTTTACCTGTATATCGGGTGGAAACGGTCAAGGCAAGAGTACCATCGCTGATGCGATTAGCTACGCTTTCTGCGGCACACCCTTCTGGGGAGAAAAGAGCTGTGACAGGCTTCTCAACTCGGAAAGCCGTGAAATGTGCGTAGAAGTGCAGTTCGTTGATGAAAACGGCGAGATACATACTCTTTCCCGCAGACGAAGCGGCAGTAATACAACCATTGTCTTTGATACAATGAACTTGCGTCAGACAGACGTTGTAGAACTGTTTGCTGAAAGGGATATATTCCTTTCGCTTTTTAACCCCATATACTTCATTGAGAAGATTGCTGAGGACGGCAGAGAGTTTTTACAGAAGCTTGTCCCGGTGGTCGAGCAAAAGGATGTACTTGCACAAATGAGCGAAAGTACCCGTACACTCCTAGAGGGCGAAAGCCTTCTTGATCCCGAATACTTCGCAAAGAAAAGACGCGAGGCGTTAAAGGAAATCGAGGAAACAGCAGTTTACCTTGAGGGACAGCGTGATGTACTTCAAAGGCAGTATGACGAAACTGTAGCAAAGCTTGATGATATTGTTACCAAAGGAAACGATATTGTCAGCCGTAAGCAGGCTCTTGAAGAAAAGCAGTTCGAAGGAATTGATGTTGAAGCATTAAAGGCAAAACAAGCCGCCATTGCGGAGGCACTTTCCGATGATAAGCGAAAGCGTCTTCTTGAACGGCAGGCTGAAGCTGTGCACAGACAGTATGTTTCAAAATTCACCGAGGAGATTGCAAAGATCAACGCTGAGATTGCCGCACTTTCGGCGCAGTGTCAGAAGATAATTGCAAGAGCCAAAGGTGTAAAAATTGGAGATACTTGTCCTACCTGTCATACGGTTGTAACTGAGGAAAACTGCAGAACTATTGCAGCGGGGCTAAAGGCTGAGTACGACGATATTCGTGCCAAAGGTCAGAGTGCTGTGTCGGCAAGAGACGAGCTTGTGGCACTTGATAAAAAGAGTGCTGAAAAGTTCGAGGAATTCAGGCAAGCAGACCTTGCAAGAATCGAAGCAGACCTTGCAGCTCTCGGCAGTGCTGACGTTTCCGAAATTGCAATGCTTGAGGACAGAATCAAGTACGGTAACCTTACACCCGAAGAGTACGCACAGCTTGAAGAACTCATAAAACAGGCTGAAGCCTATGCTAATGAAGTAAAGGTGCTTTATGAAGCAAACGATATTCCCGAAAAGATAAAGGCGATAAACAAACAGCTTGAAGAATGTGCAACAAAGAAGGCAGAGCTTTCAAGGCTTATTGCTGCTGTTGGTGAATATTCG
This sequence comes from Clostridia bacterium, assembly GCA_017520825.1. Classification (GTDB taxonomy): domain Bacteria; phylum Bacillota; class Clostridia; order Oscillospirales; family SIG627; genus RGIG6353. The sequence goes on from JAFXEX010000019.1 coordinate 7,865, forward strand.
GCAAAGAAAGCGGAGATAACCCTGCAGAGCTTACAGATGAACCGTGCGTCCATCAAGCTCTTCGACGTTGTAAAAACTACAGGTGAAGTTAAAAACACCTTCCGTTTCACTTATGACGGCAAGGACTACCGCTGGCTGTCAACATCCGAGAAAATCAAGGCTGGACTTGAAGTATCGGCACTGCTCGAAAGACTTACGGGGCTTGTTTACCCGAAGTACATAGACAATGCCGAATGCATTACCACCAAACTTGATCCCGTAAACGGTCAGGTTATTCTTGCTTATGCAAGAAACGTGGCTCTCACGGTAACCTATCCGTTAAGACAGAGAGCACAGGCACAGGAAAAGGTGGCGGCATGACAAACTTCAAGTACGATAGTTTTGATATTGTGGAAGTTGCAGAAAAATGCGGTATATACTTTCACCCCATACAGAGAAACGACGTAGAGCTTAAAGCCTTGTGTCCCTTCTGCAGTGATACCAAGTACCATTTGGGACTTAACAGACAGAAAGACAGGTTCAACTGTTTTAAGTGCAAGGCAAAGGGCAACAGCGTATCTCTATTTGCACAGATGCATGGTATATCAAACAAAGAGGCATACACCATACTCAAAAACGAGCAAGGTACACTTGAAACTAAAACTCTGTACTTTCGTGTGGATGAGGAAACTCCCATCCGTTCCATCGAGGAAAGACACGATATCTACTATGAGTTTTTAAGTCTTCTTCGCTTAAACCGAAATCATCTTATGAATCTTGAAAACAGAGGACTTAACTTCGGTCATATACATCAGTTTATGTACCGCAGTATTCCTACCGACAATGTATTCAGACGAGAGGTGCTTGAAGCACTTGCGTCAAAGTACAATATGGTCGGTATTCCGGGGTTCTGGTACGATGATAAGGGCGACCTTCAGATGTTCTACAAAAAGCTCGGCGGAATATTTATCCCCGTGTGTGATAAGGACGGCTATATTCAGGGACTTCAAATGAGACTTGATGTGCCGCCCGGTTCCGATGAAAAGAAGTTTCGCTGGTTCTCTAGCAAACATTTCAAGGACGGAACAGGAGCAAGGTCCTGGATACACGTTGTGGGAGATACCACCGCAAGAGAAGCGTGTTTGACTGAGGGAGCGATGAAGGCGGACGTGACAAGTGTTTTGTCTGACGGCAGACTCTTTATTGCAGTTCCGGGAGTAAACGCTATAGAATATTTACCGAATACGCTTCGTGAGCTTGGAATTACAAAGGTATATGAAGCCTTTGATCTGGATAAGCGCTCGAAGCCGGAGGTAAAGCAGGCGTTGATTACTCTTCGTAACACCTTAAGCGATATGGGAGTCGAGTGCGTCAGCTGTTCGTGGAATCCGAAATACAAGGGTATGGATGATTACATCCTCGCTAAAACAATGAGTATGCAGCAGGTACCTCTTGCTGCGTGATAAGG
>JAFXEX010000020.1 GCA_017520825.1 Clostridia bacterium
ATTAAACTTGTTGATTCGGAAGACAAACCCGTTGCGGTAGGTGAGGTTGGCGAAATCGTATTTAATATTTCTGACGGCGCTCCTTGCGGATTGTTCAAGGGCTATTACACCGACGAGGAAAAGACGGCAGAGTGTTATCACGATGGCTATTATCACACGGGCGACACCGCTTGGCGCGATGAGGACGGATACTTCTGGTACGTTGGCCGAGTTGATGACGTTATTAAGTCTTCAGGATACAGAATAGGTCCTTTTGAAATCGAAAACGTTATCATGGAGCTTCCTTACGTTTTAGAGTGCGGCGTTTCTGCTGAGCCCGACGAGGTTCGCGGTCAGGTTGTTAAAGCAAGCATTGTGCTTGTTAACGGAACAGAAAAGACCGATGAGCTTAAGAAGGAAATTCAGGAATACGTTAAACAGCGCACAGCGCCTTATAAATATCCACGAGTTGTTGTGTTCAGAGATGAGCTTCCCAAAACAACAAGCGGTAAGATTCAAAGAAATAAATTGTAATTAGGAGATAGATGTTATGAAATACGAAATTAAAATAACTAAGACAACTTGTCCTAAGGAGCGTCCTCAGGACGAATCAAAGCTTGGCTTCGGCAGAGTATTTACCGACCATATGTTTATTATGGATTATTCCGACGAACAGGGCTGGTATAACGGCAGAATCGTTCCTTTTGGTCCTTTGGAAATTCACCCCGCTTCAACCGTGCTTCACTACGGCGCAGAAATTTTTGAGGGTATGAAGGCTTACCGCGGTGCAACGGGCGAGATTTGTATGTTCAGACCTATGGAGAACATTAAGCGTCTTAATAACAGTGCTGAGCGTCTTTGCCTTCCTCAGCTTGACGAAGAGGGCTGTCTTGATATTTTGAAGACCTTAGTTGAGCTTGAAAAGGATTGGGTACCCAGAGCAGACGGAACTTCACTTTATCTCCGTCCTTACATGTTCGGTAACGATCCTCACCTTGGCGTACACGCAGTACACAGAGCAACCTTCGTTGTTATCTGCTCACCCGTTGGCGCTTATTATGCAGAGGGTATTAACCCCGTTAAGATTGCTATTGAGTCTCAGGACGTTCGCGCAGTACGCGGCGGAACCGGTTATACAAAATGCGGCGGTAACTATGCAGCAAGCCTTCGCGCAGGCGAAAGAGCTGAAAAGAACGGCTATACTCAGGTGCTTTGGCTTGACGGTGTTGAGAGAAAGTATATTGAAGAAGTTGGCAGCATGAACGTTATGTTCAAGGTTAACGGAAAGATTATTACTCCTGCACTTACCGGCTCAGTTCTTCCCGGCATTACAAGAAAATCTTGTATTGAGCTTCTTAAGGAGTGGGGATACGAGGTTGAAGAAAGACTCTTCAGCGTTGACGAGCTTTTCGAAGCTGCTGAAAACGGCACATTAGAGGAAGCATGGGGAACGGGTACTGCTGCAGTTGTTTCTCCCATTGGTCATCTTTTCTATAACGGCAAGGAATATACTGTTTCCAATAACAAAATTGGAGCTTTAACTCAGAAGCTTTACGATAACCTTACTGCAATTCAGTGGGGTAAGGCAGAGGATAAGCATTCCTGGCTTGTAAAAGTTTGCAATGGATAAGCGCAAGAGATTATATATTATTGCAGGTCATTACGGTAGCGGAAAAACAAATATCGCAGTTAATTTGGCTCTGAAATTAAAAAGTGAAGGGCTGAATACGAAAATTGTCGATTTAGATATTGTTAATCCCTATTTCAGAACAAAGGATAGCGCAAAGGTTTTGGAAGAGGCGGGAATTGAATTGATTTCACCTGCCTTTGCCAACACAAACGTTGACCTTCCTGCTCTTCCCAAAGAGGTTTACGGCGTTGTTCAAGCAAGGGATTGCTACGGAGTTATTGACGTGGGCGGTGATGACCGAGGTGCTTATGCCCTTGGCAGATATGCTCCCGAAATTTTAGAGGAAAATAATTTCGAAATGTGTTTTGTTGCTAACTTCTACCGCCCGTTAACCAAGACTGCCCAAGAGGCCCTTGAGGTTATGCGTGAGATTGAAGAAGCCTGCAAAATAAAGTTTACTGCAATAATTAACAATTCTAACCTTGGATGCGAAACTACCGAGGAAACAGTAATCAGTACCCTTGAAAAAGCAAAGGAGCTTTGCGAGCTTTCGGGGCTGCCGTTATTGTTTAATGCAGTTGAAAAAGGTATTAAAAACGTTCCCGACAGCTTTAATTTAGAGCTTCAGGAAAAATATTACGATATAAAGGAGTCAAAATAATGGCAAAAGTAACTTTTAACGTTGATGCTTGTAAGGGCTGCGGTCTTTGTGTAAGCGCTTGCCCTAAGCAGATTTTAATTTTAGCAAAAGATAAGCTTAATGCAAAAGGTCATTCTCCTGCGGAAATGACTGACCAGGAAAAGTGTATCGGTTGTGCTTTCTGCGCAACGATGTGTCCTGATTGCGTAATTACTGTTGAAAAATAAGAGTTGCTTTAAGTAACAGATTGGAGATATAAAATGGCAGAAAAAGTTTTAATGAAAGGTAACGAAGCAATCGCTGAGGCTGCTATTAAAGCAGGTTGCCGTCTTTATTTCGGCTATCCCATCACTCCTCAGACTGAAATCGCCGCTTATATGGCAAAGCGTATGCCCAAAATCGGCGGTACGTTCCTTCAGGCTGAAAGTGAGGTTTCAGCAATAAATATGGTTTACGGAGTTGCAGGAGCCGGTTTCAGAGTTATGACATCTTCTTCAAGCCCCGGAATTTCTCTTAAACAAGAAGGTATTTCCTACATTGCAGGCGCTGATTTACCTGCGCTTATTGTTAACGTTCAGCGCGGCGGCCCCGGCTTAGGCGGTATTCAGCCTTCACAGTCGGACTATTTCCAGGCTACCAAAGGCGGCGGTCACGGCGATTATCATTTAATCGTTCTTGCACCTGCTTCCGTTCAGGAAATGGCAGACCTTACTATTAAGGCATTCGACCTTGCTGATAAGTACAGAGTACCTACAATGCTTCTTGCTGACGGCACAATGGGACAGATGATGGAGCCTGTTGAATTACCTGAAACTACCTCTGAACCCGTTGAAAAGCCTTGGGCTGTTACGGGAACAAAGATGCAGAGAAAGCATAACATTATTAACTCACTTTATCTTAACCCCGAATTACTTGAGAAAACTAACTTCGAAAGATTTGAGCGTTATAAGCAAATCGAGCAGAACGAAGTTATGTTTGAAGAGTATATGATGGACGATGCAGAGTATTGCGTTGTTGCCTTCGGTATTGCGGCACGTGTTTCTAAAAACGCTGTTACAGCCGCAAGACGCAAGGGAATTAAGGTTGGCTTAATTCGTCCTATAACTCTTTGGCCTTTCCCCGTAGACGTGCTTAAAAAGGCTGCAGATAAGGTTAAGGGCTTTGTTTCCGTTGAGCTTTCAATGGGACAGATGATTGAGGATATCAAGCTTGCTACCGAGTGCCGCAGACCCGTTGTGCTTTGTAACCGTAGCGGCGGTATGATTCCTACACCTGAGCACGTGCTTGAAACAATAGAAAATCTTGCAAAGGAGAACAAATAATGAAAGTGTTTGAAAAACCAAAAGCTTTGACAGATGCACCTTTCCATTATTGCCCCGGTTGCACACACGGCATTATTCATCGCCTTGTAGCAGAAGCTATTGACGAGCTGGGCATTGAGGGCAATACAATCGGTGTTGCACCCGTTGGCTGTGCAGTTATGGCATACGATTATTTTGCTTGCGACATGGTAGAAGCGGCTCACGGAAGAGCTCCTGCTATTGCTACTGGTCTTAAGCGCGCAATGCCCGATAATATTATCTTTACATATCAGGGCGACGGTGACCTGGCTTCCATCGGTATGGCAGAAACCGTTCACGCGGCAACGAGAAACGAAAATATTACTATTATCTTTGTTAACAACGCTATTTACGGTATGACCGGCGGTCAGATGGCTCCTACGTCACTTCCCGGTCAGGTAACCCAGACCTCTCCTTACGGCAGAGACCTTTCTAATCAGGGTTATCCCATCAGAGTCAGCGAGCTTCTTGCTTCACTTGACGGCCCCGAATATATTGAGCGTGTTGCGGTTAACAACGTTAAAAACGTTAGAAACGCTAAGAAGGCTATTCTTAAGGCGTTCAAGAATCAGACCGAGAAAAAAGGCTTCTCTTTAATTGAAGTTGTTTCATCTTGTCCTACAAACTGGGGTATGACTCCTCAGAAGGCTCTTGAATGGGTAGAGGAGAAAATGATTCCTTATTATCCTTTGGGTGTTTATAAGGACAGAAGCGCTGAAAATAAGGAGGAAAAATAATATGACTACACAGATTCTTATTGCTGGCTTCGGCGGACAAGGCGTTTTATTTGCAGGTAAGTTTATTGCTTATAAGGGACTTGTTGAGGGCAAGGAGTTAAGCTGGTTGCCTTCTTACGGCCCCGAAATGCGCGGCGGTACTGCTAACTGCAGTGTTATTCTCAGCGACGAACCCGTTGGCTCACCAATCGTTTCCGAGCCCGACGTTTTGATGGTTATGAACCTTCCTTCACTTGATAAGTATGAAAATGCTGCAGTAAAGGGCGCAAGCATCTTTGTTGACAGCACGTTAATCGGACGTAAGGTTGTTCGCGACGACGTAAAGGCATTTTATATTCCTGCTACTCAGATGGCTATTGACGCAGGCGTTCCTACTCTTGCCAATATGATTATGGTTGGTAAAATGCTTAAGGAAACAGGCGTGCTTTCCTTCGAAAACACTGTTGAAACCTTAAAGAAAATCGTATCTGCAAAGCGCGCAGAGCTTTTGGATATGAATATTAAGGCTCTTGAAGCAGGCTATAATTACAAAGGCTAATTAATAAAACAGAGAAATCATCGGTAAAATGGTGATTTCTTTTTTTGCTATTTATTAGCGGTGGCATACTTGTGGATAATATCTGCAAATGAAAAGTTAATCACATTGTGAATTCAAATTAGTAAAGAAAATCAATAGGAAAAAGAGAGTAAAAAAACACCGACTCAAGCGAGTCGGTGTTTTTGTCTTATTGAGTGCGTTAAGACGATTTAAGATTGAAATTATTCAGCTACAGTGATGTTGTAGTATTTCTGAAGAGTTTCAACAGCCTTTGCAACGTTTCCGGAGAAAGCGTCAGCAGAGGTATCATAGTAACCAACATAAGTTGCGCCGGCAGCCTTGTTAGCGTTCTTGTAGAACTCTGAACCGTCTGCTTCGGTCATACCCATAGCAACGAAGGAGGAAGCAGGAACTTCACCAGCCTGTGAAACGTTTGCTACGATGTGGTTACGGTCAAGAATAAGACCAAATGCCTTACGGATTTCCTGCTGAGCCTTTTCCTTTTCAACTGCGGAAAGGGTTGAGCCGGGAAGAAGATCCTGGTTGATGTTCCAGCATACATAGTAAGTACCGATCTGACCAGCGATTACGAATTCGTCGGCATAATCGGTCTTAAGAGCAGCGATTTCGTTGGTGGGAACGTCATCGATGAATAACCAGTCACCCTTCTTGAAGTTTGTTAACATATTGTTAGCATCATCGGAAAGGTAGCAGTTAAGCTCTTCCATCTTAACGGAAGCTGCATCGTGGTAGTTAGCATTCTTCTTAAGAGTGATAACGCTGTCATGAGTCCAAGCATCCATCTTATATGCACCGTTGCAGATGTAGGTTGCAGGTTCGGTAGCCCACTTCTCAGAAGTATAAGCTGAGCTATGTACGGGGAAGTAGGTGGGGAATGCAAGGAGTTCGTTCCAGTAAGCAACTGCGTTAGAAAGAGTAACGGTGATGGTCTTTGCAGCATCATCAGCTACAACAGCAAGGTCGTCCTTGTTGTCAGTGCCGTAGCCCTTAACAACTTCGAACATATAACCATAGTCAGCACCGAGCTCAGTAGAAGCAGCACGCTTCCAAGCGTTAACGAAGTCAGAAGCCTTTAACTCGTCGCCGTTTGACCACTTAAGGCCGTCACGAAGAGTGTAGGTGTAGGTAACAGTACCGTCATCGTTTACTACGCCTTCAACAAGTTCTTTAGCGCAATCGGGAGCGATTACGAACTTGCCGTCAACATAGGTCCACTTTGCAAGGCCGGAGAACATCTGAACGAGCATTGTTGCACCGTCAACTGCAGAGTTAAGAGCGGGATCAAGAGTATCGGGCTCAGAAGCAAGGCAAACGTTAAGCTTGTCGGTCTTGCCGTCAACAGTTGTGTACATGAAGTACTTATAGCCAAGGGGGTTGGAGTAGAAGCCTTCTACCTTGTCATCGATCATATAAAGGTCGGTGTAGTAGTAGATAGGAGTAATGCAACCGGTTGCCATAAGCATATCTTCAGCAATGTGCATCAAAGCATAACGGTCTTCTGCCTTGGTGGTAGCTTTGATCTTAGCAATAAGAACGTCATAGGTTTCTGCCCAGGTCTTATTTTCGATCTTTTCGCCGCCGTAAGGAGTAAGATCTACGCTATACATAGCAAGGTCTTTATGAGCGCCCTTACCGAACTGAACGTCGTTGTTACCGGAATTGCTGGTCCACATATCAAGGAAGCAGATGGGATCGTTGTAGTCAGCAACCCAACCGTTACGAGCAACACCGTATTCACCGTTTTTACGGGTGTTAAGGAAGGTGTTCCATTCCTGGTTTTCAAGGGTCATTGTAACGCCAACGGTAGCAAATGCAGACTGAATGTACTCAGCAATAGCCTTGTGTGCATCACTTGTGTTGTAGAGATATTTTAATGTGGGAGGAGCGATTTTTTCAGCAGAATTGTCCTGAGGTGTGCAAGCAGTAATGCCCAACAACAAAACAACTGCTAAAACCATAGCAAGGATTTTTTTCATAAATAATCATTCCTTTCAAATTTATGTTTCAAATGCTTCCTGTTCCGGCACTCACGGAACAAGGAGCACCATCAACCTTAGTTAATTTTGTCGATATTATGACAAGCAACAAAATGTCCTTTTGAAATTTCCTTAAATTCAGGAGTTTCCATAGCGCACTGCTCGGTTGCGTGGGGGCAACGGGTGCGGAAGGGGCAGCCTGAGGGAGCGTTCAAGGGACTGGGAATATCACCCGAAAGCATAATTCGCTTATTTGCTCGAGCTACCTGAGGATCAGGTACGGGAACGGCAGACATCAATGCCTTTGAGTAGGGGTGAAGGGGACGGGAATAAATTTCCTCAGCATCGGCAAGCTCAACGATCTTACCGAGATACATAACGGCGATTCTATCACTTATGTGGCGAACTACCAAGAGGTTGTGGGCAATGAATAAATAGGTGAGTCCTAATTTATCCTGCAATTCGTCAAACATATTGATAACCTGAGCCTGAATGGAAACGTCAAGAGCGGAAACGGGCTCGTCGCACACGATAAACTCGGGGTTAACGGCTAACGCGCGGGCAATACCGATACGCTGTCTTTGTCCGCCGGAAAATTCGTGGGCGTAACGGGAAGCGTGTTCACTGTTAAGACCAACGTAATCCATAAGCTCTAAGATGCGCTCTCTGCGTTCTTCTTTAGTTGAGTAAAGGTTATGAACGTCAAGAGGCTCACCGATAATGTCAGCAACGGTCATTCTGGGGTTAAGTGATGAATAGGGGTCCTGAAAAACCATTGTTGCTTTTTTGCGGAATTCGTTAATATCAGCCTTTGTTTTAATCTGCTTGCCGTTGTACCAGATTTCGCCGGCGGTGGGCTTATAGAGATTAAGTATTGTTCTGCCGACGGTGGTTTTACCGCAACCGGATTCACCAACCAGACCGAGAGTTTCTTTTTTGTTGATGTAGAAAGAAACGTCGTCAACAGCCTTTAAGGGCTTTGATTTGAAGACACCAACGTTAATGTCAAAATACTGTTTAAGATTTTTGACTTCTAACAGGGGAGTGTTTTCGTTATTGTTCATTGGTCGTTTCCTCCTGTGTTTCAGATTTTTCTAACTTTAATTCGCCCTTTTCAACGGCCTCTTTGATATTCATCCAGCATGCAGCCTTGTGGTTTTCGCAAACCTCCATAATTTCGGCATTTTGGTTAATGCAGATTTTCATGGCGTTAGCGCAACGGGGAGCAAAGGGGCAGCCCTTGGGCATATTCAAAAGGTCAATGGGAGTACCCGTTATGGGCTGAAGCTTCGTACCTGCTGAGGTAGCGGTAGGAATGGAGCGCATAAGACCTTTAGTGTATTCGTGGTGGGGATTATAGAAGATTTCGTCAGTAGTGCCCTGCTCGCAAACGGAGCCTGCATACATAACGATAACCTCGTCGCACATTTGAGCAACAACGCCTAAGTCGTGGGTAATCATAATGATTGCCATACCCAGCTCCTTCTGAATGGAGTTCATAAGCTCAAGAATCTGTGCCTGAATAGTAACGTCAAGAGCGGTGGTGGGCTCGTCAGCAATCAAAATGTCAGGCTCGCAGGCAAGTGCCATAGCAATCATAACTCTTTGACGCATACCGCCTGAAAGCTCGTAGGGGTATTGATTCATACGCTTTTCAGGGTCGTTAACGTTAACTAAACGAAGCATCTCAATAGCGCGTTCCTTGGCTTGCGCTTTTGTGCGGTTTGTGTGAAGCAAAATTGCTTCCTTTAGCTGATGACCGATAGTGTAGGTGGGGTTAAGGGCGGTCATGGGGTCCTGGAAGATGATGGAAATCTTGTTGCCGCGAATGGTTTTCATAACCTTTTCGCCTGCGCCAACCAGTTCCTGACCGTTGAATTTAATTGAGCCGCCTACGATTTTACCGGCGCTTGCTAAAATTTGTAAAATGGAGTAAGCGGTTGCCGATTTACCTGAACCGGATTCGCCTACGATACCGAGAACTTTTCCTCTTTCAAGATCGAAGCTGACGCCGTTAACTGCTTTAACCTCGCCTGCATCAGTAAAGAAGGAGGAACGTAAATCTCTTACTTCAAGTAATGCCATTAATTTGTACCTCCGTTATTTATTGAGCTTGGGATCAAAGGCGTCGCGAAGACCGTCACCAAACAGGTTTAATGAAAGAACGATGAGTGAAATTACAACTGCGGGAATAATTAAGCGGTATGAATAGGAGTGGATACCGTTTAATGCGTCAGAAGCCAGAGAGCCAAGGCTGGGCATAGGAGCGTTAACGCCTAAGCCAAGGAAGGAAAGATAGCTTTCTGTGAAGATGGCTGAGGGAATCTGAAGCGCAGTTGAGATGATTACAACACCGATGCAGTTGGGCATAAGGTGTTTTTTGATGATTCTGCCGGGCTTTGCACCGCAGGCACGGGCTGCGAGTACGTATTCCTGCTCACGAAGAGAAAGAATCTGGCCACGGATAAGTCTTGACATGGAAACCCAGTACAAAAGACCGAATACGATGAACAAGCTTAAAATATTAAGACCTATTTTCTCTAAGACGGTTCCTTGTATCAGCTTATCAAGCCCTGAGTTGTTAAGTGCCGCTGAAAGCAGGATAACCATAAGCATATCGGGAAGTGAATAGATAATGTCTACTATTCGCATTATCACGATATCTACCTTGCCGCCGCAGTAGCCTGCGATTGAGCCTACGGTCATACCGATTACAAGTACGATAAGGCTGGCAAAGAAGCCTACCAGCAAGGAAATTCTTGTGCCGTAAACTACACGAATGAAATAGTCACGCCCTGCGGAGTCGGTTCCGAAGATGTGGGGGAACACGGTTTCGCCGGCTGCTATTTTTGCCTGCTCCGTTTCGCCGTATTCAAAGGGACGGAGGTTTGCATACGTGGGATCTACGGGCTTGCCTAATGAAATTCCAAGCTGCTTGTCATATTTATAAGGCCAGAAGAGAGGAATTAAAATACAGGCAAGTGTAATAATAATTATCATAATAAAGCTGATAGTTGCAATTTTGTTTTTAAGTAAGCGCTTTACGCCGTCGCGGAAGAAGGTGGTTGACGGACGCATTTGCACCATATATTCTTTTTCAGCATCGGATGCGGGAAGGAACGAGTCCACGTTCAGATGCATATTAATAGGGAACTTTCTCATAATTATCTCCTAACGCTAATGTTAATTCGGTGTTATTCAAATTTGATTCGGGGGTCAACAACCTTGTAGAGAATATCGCTTATAAGGTTCATAACAACGATAAGCACTGCAAGCACGATGGTGGTTCCCATAATCAAGGGATAGTCACGGTTAGTAATACTGCTTACGAATTCTCTGCCGATACCGGGAACTGCAAAAATCTGTTCAACAACAAGTGAGCCGGTAACGATGTAAGCAAGCATAGGACCGAAATAAGTAATAACGGGGATAAGCGCATTCTTAAGCGCATGACCGAATAAAACCTTAATGTGAGGAACGCCCTTTGCCTTTGCCGTTACGATGTAATCCTGACCTAAAACGTCAAGCATTGAGGAACGGGTAAGACGGGTAATGTTGGAAAGGGGTGAAAGCGATAAGGTAATTATCGGCAATATCAAGCCCTCTGCCGTGGAGCCGTTAGCGGGTAATATATTCAGCACTATGGCGAACAGTATCAATAGCAACGACCCCATTATAAATGACGGCATTGAAACGAAGGCGGTTGTAAATACCATAATTATTCTATCAATAGGCTTGTTACGGCGAAGAGCGGCAACTGCACCTAAAATGATACCGAAGACCAATGCGATTGCGGCGGCGGCAACACCAAGCTTTGCGCTGGTTTGAAGACCGTCGGCAATAATATCCGCAACGTCACGTCCACGGGTTTTGATTGACGGGCCGAAGTCAAGCTCGGTAACAATATCCTTTAAGTAGGAAACGTACTGCTCAAACAAGGGTTTATCTAAACCGTATTTGGCTTCAAGAGCCTTTTGTGCCTCGGCAGAAATAGCCTTTTCGCTTGTGAAGGGGCCGCCGGGAACAGAGTGCATTACGAAAAACGTAATAGTAATTACCAGGAATACCGTAAACAGTGCAAGCAATACACGCTTAACGATATAAAATGCCATTTTTGAATTCAAATCGTTCAACTCCTTAAATAATTGTAAAAATGGTAGTAGAAATATTAAAAGCGTAAACAAAAGCTAAATTAAATTGAGATAGTGTAAAACGCTAATAAATAGTTCAAACAGTCCTCCAAGGCATAGAGGGGGACAATATATACTATATTATATATAATAAGCAAAAATTTGTAAAGCAAAAGTTGCCTAAAAATTCACCAAAAATACAAAAAAACGGCACATTTTACGTGCCGTTCGTTAAAAAAGATATTATCTCATTTTCACAACGTTGTCTGCCGATTTCACAATGGCGTTTTCGGGATAGACACCTCGCAGTGAGGTAAGGGGATAAACTCTGGTGCTTTTGCCAAGAATTGTTCCCGGATTAAGCACGCAGCCGCAACCTACGTCTGCGCCGTCACCTAAAATCCCTCCGATTTTGCGAAGCCCTGTTTCGTAATCTTCATCGGAATGGATTACAACGTTATCCTTGGAGGCTTTAAGGTTTGAGCAGATGGAGCCTGCACCCATATGTGCCTTGTTGCCTAAAATGGAATCTCCAACGTAGTTATAGTGGGGAATCTGCGCGGAATCGAGAATAATGCAATTTTTTAGTTCGGTGGAATTTCCTATAACGCAGTTTCTGCCGAGGATAACACTTCCGCGGATAAAGGCACCGGGGCGGATTTCACATCCTGAGCCTATGATTGCAGGAGGCTCGATGGTGGCGGTGGGGTAAATCTTTACGTTTTCACCAACCAAAACACCCTCGGAATAGAGGGTATAGCCTTCAATTCCCTTTTCAATTAGGGCTTTTGCGAAGCCTTTGATTTCGGGAAGCATCTCCCAGGGGTACTGATATTTATCGAAAAGCTCCGTTAAATAGGGAGTTTCGCAGGAAAATAATTCTGCGGTTTTTACTTTTTTAATCAACTTTATGACCTCTTTCAATTACAACGTTTGCAATTTGGTTTGCATATTCCTTGCAGAGCTCTTCAGTTTCGGCTTCTACCATAATTCTGATAACGGGCTCGGTACCGCTTTGACGCAAAAGAACTCTGCCTTTCTTATTAATAAGCTTTTCAACGTCGGCAAGGGCAGCGAGAACTGCCTCGTCGTTAAGCGCCGCCTGCTTATCCTTGACACGAACGTTTATCATAAATTGAGGATAAAGCTTTACGGGCTCGGCAAGGGCGGAAAGGGTAGTTTTGTTTTCGCAAAGCTCTTCGGCAATCATAATTGCGGTAAGTAAGCCGTCACCGGTGGTGGCGTATTTTTTGAGAATAATGTGGCCTGACTGTTCACCGCCTAAGCAGTAATCGTTTTGCTGCATACATTCGTACACGAAGCGGTCGCCAACAGTAGTTTGCACGCATTTGATGCCTTCCTTTTCAAGACTTGCCAAAAGTCCGCTGTTGGACATAATGGTAGCAACGATAGTGTTATCGTTAAGAATTCCGCGGTTTTTAAGGCGTTTGCCGAGAATGTAGAGAATAAGGTCACCGTCAACAATATTTCCGTTTTCGTCAACTGCGATACAACGGTCGGCATCACCGTCAAAAGCAAAGCCTAAGTCGAGATGTTTTTCTTTAACTAAGCGGCAGAGGTTTTCAATATGGGTTGATCCACAGTTGTTGTTAACGTTAAGACCGTCGGGCTCTGCGCCGATAACGGTGGTCTGTGCGCCTAAGGCACCGAAAACTGCGTTGGCTATTGACCAGGAAGCACCGTTTGCACAGTCAAGACCGATTTTAAGATTTTTGTATGAGTGGGATGCGAGGGAAATAAGGTAACCTACGTAACGGTTTCTGCCTGCAACATAGTCAACAATACAGCCGATACGCTCTCTGTGGGCAAGGGGAAGGTCGGAACCTGAAAAACCGAGAGCATTCAAGTTGCCGTCAAGATAGGCTTCAATCAAAGCGGTGGTGGTGTCGTCAAGCTTTTCGCCGTAGCGGTTAATAACCTTGATACCGTTATCGTAGAAGGGATTGTGTGAGGCGGTAATCATAATACCGCAGTCAAATTCGTCCTGACGGGTAACGTAGGAAACGCTGGGGGTGGTGGTAACGTGAAGCATATAAGCGTCAGCACCCGAAGCGGTGATACCTGCAACAATGGAGTATTCAAGCATATA
>JAFXEX010000021.1 GCA_017520825.1 Clostridia bacterium
CCTTACAGCAGGACTGAAGATGCTGAAGCAGATGAAGAAAACCGTTTTTAACATGATCATGATCTCAATAACACTCATCTGTATGGTCGTGTTTTCGTTGTTCGCGGTGAAGTTTTCAACGATATTTTACATACTGATCAGTGGAATCTGCGGCATAGTGGTATATCTCCTCGGCAAGATCAGGAAGGAGAAAAAACATGATCTATCTTGAATTGTTCTTAACCTTCCTTCAGATCGGTGCATTCTCCTTTGGTGGCGGATACGGAATGATTTCGCTGATACGAGAAAAAGTTTTGACGTACGGTTGGCTTACCGAGGAAGAAATGCTCAATATGATTGCCGTAGCAGAATCTACCCCAGGACCGATAGCAGTTAATATGGCAACGTTCGTTGGCTCGTCACAAGGTGGTTTCCTCGGCGCACTCCTCGCTACACTTGGCGTGGTATTGCCGTCATTTATTATCATTCTCGTAATTGCGGCTTTGATACGCAACTTTCTGAAATATGCGGGGGTAAAAGCGTTTCTCTGCGGTATCCGTCCGTGTGTTGTTGGATTGATACTCGCAACGGCTATCACAATGTTTATGAGTACGGCAATCGGGTTCGGTGGCATAGGAGATACACTTGCCATAGATTTTAAGGGCATTATCATATTTGCCATATTGATATTGATCAGCATCGTAGCGAAGCTTACATTCAAGAAAAAACCAACTCCGATACTGATGATCATCATATCGGCGGGGCTCGGAATGCTGATGTATTCATTATAAAAGTCTTGATAAACAAATTCCAATTTATCAAATTAAAATAGGTGCAAATCCTTATAGGTAAATGCACCTATATTGCTAAAACTTGCACCCACCTAAAAATGGTATCAAAATTTTAGATTACTCAGAAAAATCAACTGTTTTCAGTTGACCACATGTTCGCCTCGCTCTATATCAAAATCCCAATTTGTGAATTAAAGATAATTCACCGCTAAGATCACGACGCTCGTGACGATCATGACGATACCGACCACGCGATTTAAGGTTTTGGCATTAGCCTTGTTGGCAATTTTGGCGGCAATTCTCGCCCAAACAAGCGTAAACACAACGCACAACACGAGGCAAAGGATATCGGGCATTCCTCCGATCACAAAATGGCTGACACCTCCGGTCAAAGCAGTAAACGCCATAATAAACACGCTCGTGCCAACCGCCAAGTGCATAGGATATCCAAGGAAAGAGGTCAGAACAAGAAGTAGCATCATTCCGCCGCCTGCGCCTGCAAAGCCGCAGATAAATCCGACGAATATACCGCCGACGATTGCCTTGATCAGTCTGCTTTTGGGAGAGCTTTCTTCCAATTGCTCCCTCGTTTTGTTGACGGGCTTTAAAAGAAAGCGCAAGCCGATTATAATGAGTGCTATCTGCATCGTGCCACTCATAGCCTGTTCGGGTAAAAAGCTTGCTACAAAGCTGCCGATCATCGTTACGACCAACACGCTTACAAGCAAAGGTAAGCTGTTTTTTATATCTAAGTTTCCACTTTTCTTATAGGTATACGCACTGACAAGGCTTGCCAGAACATCGCTGATGAGTCCAATGCCAACCGCATCGTAGGCAGGGACACCTAAAAAGGTTATGAGCATTGGACCTATCACCGCGGCAGCACTCATACCGGCAAAGCCGGTTCCGATACCTGCACCTGCACCTGCGAAAAAGCATACAAGTATTTTTATCAGAATATCTTCCATTGTATATCTCCGTTAACTTCTTATTTATCGGTGAGATTATTATATCATTTTTCGCGTCTTTTATCAATCCCTTTTTCTTTGTTTACTGCAGTGCAATTTTTGAGGGCTGACGATTGTTTTCGTCAGCCCTCTTTTTTTATCTGTATTTCAAATACTCCATGAATTTCTTGGCGGCAATAGAGAGTGCATTTTGGCTTCGATAAGCCACGCCTATCCTTCTGAATGCAGGCACGTCAAGCTCTTTAGCCACTATTCTGTACGGTATTCTACGCAGTATCAGCTCGGGAAGAATAGCAATTCCGAGACCTCCCTCGACCATTGACATCACCGCATAATCATCCCACGTTGTAAAATGCACGTTTGGCGTGATGCCGTTTTTCTCGAATATTTCGGATATCTCCGCTTTCGCTCCCTTTTCAAGAAGCATAAAGGGATAATCGCACAATGCCTTTACGGGAAATTTGTCCTTATCGACAAGTGCGTGATCCTCGGGTATAACCACGAGTAGCTTATCTTCCTCTAAGAATACCGTTTCAAACTCATCGACAGTTGGCAGACGGAGAAAGCCGAGATCAACGCGCCCTGTTTTGATCCATTCCTCTATCTCGGTGTAATCGCCGAGCAATAGCTCATAGTCGATATTGGGATAGTCCTTTTGAAACTCCTTGATGATGTTCGGCAACCAATGAGTTGCCACGCTTGAAAACGTACCGATACGGATAAGTCCAGATTGAAGCCCATTTATTTCGTCGATCTGCTCCTGCAAGCGCTCAAACTCTCGGCATACGCTTTGCGCGATTGGCAGTATCTTCATTCCGTCCGAGGTCAACTTCACGCCTGTGCGATTGCGCTCCAAGAGCGTCACGTTCCATTCCTTTTCCAAGTCGTTTATCATACGGCTCACAGCCGATTGTGAATAGTTGAGTATCTCCGCCGCCTTTGTAAAGCTGCCGTACTCCACGGTCTTGATAAACGCCATATATTTCTGTACGTTGGTATCCATTTTTCATCCCTCTATCTATGAGTTTTTGTAATACCGAATATGAGATATATTCGCTTGTGTAATTTATGATAATATGATATACTATTATCACCGAATTGTCAAGAGGTTCTGAAATGAAAGCATCGTATTTGAAATATATCTTTGCGCTATTGCTGTTTGGCTCAAACGGCATTGTGGCAAGTTTGATACATCTGAGCAGCTATGAGATCGTGCTTTTGCGCACGTTGATCGGAAGTTTATTATTAATCGCTATCTTTTTTATCGCAAGGGAGAAGCTGACATTTTACAAGTACAAAACGCAAAGCGTATTCCTTGCCATATCGGGAATTGCAATGGGAACGAGTTGGATATTCTTGTATGAGGCATACGACGAGATCGGTGTCAGCCTTGCCTCGCTCGCTTATTACTGCGGTCCTGTCATTGTGATGATGCTGTCGCCGTTTCTGTTCGGAGAAAACCTCACAAAGATCAAGGTGTGTAGTTTTCTCGTAGTTCTTGTCGGCATTTTCCTCGTCAATGGAACGGCGTTTGAAAACGGCGTGAGCATATGGGGACTTGCTTACGGTCTGCTCTCGGCGGTATGCTATTCACTAATGGTCATGTTTAACAAGAAAGCGAAGGGCATCACGGGGCTTGAAAACTCGATGCTTCAGCTTTTTATGGCATTTATTACAGTTGCTATCTTCGTTGGCATCAAGCAAGGCTACCGTATGGAGATCGACACACAAAGTATTATCCCTATTCTTGTATTAGGACTTCTGAATACGGGCATCGGTTGTTATTTTTATTTCTCGTCTATCGGGAAGCTGCCTGTGCAGACGGTTGCGATATGCGGATATCTCGAGCCGCTGTCAGCGGTATTGTTCTCGGTGATCTTCTTGAAAGAAACAATGCTACCGATACAAATCATCGGCGCAGTGCTTATCATCGGAGGAGCAATGCTTGGGGAATATAGAAAACGGCAAACATAAGGTTGAGGGCTGACCAATGGTCAGCCCTCTTTCGTTATGCGTTTTTTGCTTGTTTTTTCATCGACATAAATCTCTGCCGAGATTTTCGATATGTCAAAAATGACTCGATATGCGCTGACACACTCGATATGTTACCTTACGGCAACGAGATTTATATCATATCGAGTTTTGAGCAAAGCGAAAAACATATGGATTTTGTGATAACAAAAATATCGAGCATTCGAAGATTGCATATCGACAGAAATTATAGATATCTCTATGGTTTCGGCTTTTAAGTCATACGCTTCAAAAGGGGAGAGAGTGTCAGTCTTTTTGAAACTCAAGAATATCTTCAACACGGCAGTCCAGCGCCTGACAAATTGAGGCGAGGGTTGAAAAGCGTATTGCCGTAACCTTGTTATTTTTTATCTTTGACAGATTAACGTTGGAAATTCCCACACGCTCGGCAAGCTCGTTGAGGGACATTTTTCGCTCCACCATCATTCTGTCAAGCTTTAAAACGATTTTTCCCATATCAAGCGCCTCAAAGAAGTCCGTCAACGTCTTTTTCAAGCTTTGCGCCGTGAATAAAATACTGCGTCAGGCACAAAACGATAACGCCCATAAGTATACCACCCATATCAATACTTATCTCGGCAGATTCCACGCCGGTTACAAGACGTATTATGACGCTCATAATAAAACCGATTACGGGAACGGCGATTGAAAAAATTCCAATCTCTTTCATCATGCGTACATTATCCTTTTGGAAGGGAGTTCCGTTTTCGGACTTTTTGAAGATAAGATGCAGATTGCGAAATACCATTGCCATAATAGCCAAAATGACAGTTGCGCCGATGCCGAAAAGCATAAAGAAGGTCATATCAACGGCTTCGTTAACCACGGGCACGTTCACCTCAAATCCGTATACCTCAAGATTCGCGCCACAGCATTCCTTGGCATCAAAGCTCACGAAAAGCTTAACCCAATCGGGAGCTACTGCCGAGCAAACGGTTGCCGACGCCATAAGTACTGCTCCCACCCAATGGAACACCTCTAAAATCTTCGTAATAATTTTTCCAAGCACGTTAATACCTTTCATTGCGTTTACCTCCAATATTTTCTTGACGATATAATCATAGCACGATATTTAATGTTTGTCAATATATTTTTAATGTTTGTCGTTAAATTGTGTGCTTTCTGTAATTCAGAGGAGTGGTGCCAAAATGCTCCTTAAAGCTTTTTATGAAATAGGAGGAGTCGACGAAGCCCACTACCTCTGCAATTTCTGACACCGAGCTTTCGCTGTATTTCAGATATCTGCAGGCGTGCTCCATACGGAGCTTCTGTCTGTACTCGGCAGGGGAGCATCCCATATGCCTTTTGAAGAGCCGTCTGAAATACACCTCACTTATATTGCAGGCGTGTGACAGTTGGCTGACACTTACGTTCTCGTTATAATGAATATGCAAATATTCCACTGCGTCACGAATCAGCTCAAAGCCGTCACTGTAGGTGACGCTTTTTTCGCTTTCATCCCCCATGGCGTTAAGAAGGTTATATATCAGAACGTTATATTTAGAGGGGATTTGTTGTATAGAAAGGTCCACATGCTCAAGCTCCTTGACGAATAAGCCTGCGTCGGATACCGAGAAGCGTTCTATCTCGTTGGGGTCGTTGAGGATTTCGCCCTTATGGTCGAACAGCAGAAAATTTATATTTACAGTGGACGACTCTTCGTTACGGAAGCCGTAAAACTCGGCGACGTATTCACTTCCTGCCGGAACGTACAGTATTTCTCCATTGGAGGCGTCAACCCTTTTTCCTCCCTTCGTTACGTAGGTTGCCGAGCAACCGTCGAGATACAAAAGCATATGATGTCCTTTGGGCACCCCTATACAGCTCCACCTTTTTTCCTCTCGCCAGAACTGTCTCAAAACGTTCAGATAGCTTACTCTGTAATCTGTTTTATAAAAATCGGATATATTCATAGCCCCATTGTAGCACACTTTTTCACTTAATGCAACAGTTTCGGAAAATTATATTTTTGTATTGATTTATTACTTGATATAATTCTGCCACGGCGTTATAATTTTATTAGAAAATTTACAGAGGGAAGGCTATGGGCTATATATTTTTGTTGCTTGCAAAAATTGCTGCAACGGTTAAAATGATATCGGTTAAAAGCTGTGGAACTATTGCAACGGGCACCCGAAACAGCGTAAGGATAAACCTTATACGCTCGGTGGGGTGTCTTGCAGTCAGTCTTGCAGTTTGTCTTGCCACGGGCTTTGGTAAAACGGACACCGTGGGAATTATAATTTCCGTTCTGTCGGGAATTTCCAACGGACTTTTGCTATGCACCTGGATACTGTGCGCTAACAAAGTGCCTCTTTGTACGGTTGAGGTTTTTTGTATGATCGGTGGTGTGGTTTTGCCTCTCGTTGTGTCCCCACTGATTTTCAAGGGTGAAGGGGTTGCTCTTATGCAATGGATAGGCTCTGGGTTACTGTTTGGCGCAATGCTCTGTCTGTCGAGGAGCAACGGCAAGGCAAGGCTTACGCCGGGTAGTGTTGCCCTTCTCGTAATCTGTGGACTTTCAAACTTCGGATGCGTGCTTACCAAAAAGCTTTACACCTCTCTTTCGGTGGGTACCGTTGAGGATTTTCAGCTTTACACCTTTCTGTTTACCTGCGTGACGCTTTTGCTCATACTACTTTTCTTTCCCAAGGGCGAAAAGGAAGAAAGCGCAAGGCTTTCCCTTAAGGTTACCCTCTATATAGGTCTGGCAATAGTTATGCTCTATCTTGCCGAGTATCTCACCACGCTTTCCTCGGGATATCTTTCCTCGGCAGTGTTTTATCCTCTTTCTTACGTTATATCAATGCCTCTGACCTTTCTCATAGACGTTGTCCTTTATAAAGAAAAAATCACGTCCGAAAGCCTTATGGGCATAGCGCTGGTAACGTTGTCGGGCGTACTGGTAAATCTATAATCCGAAAAGGAGATAATTATGTTAAAAATAGGTGTAATCGGCTACGGCATTCGCATAAGCAGTATAGTCAAAGAGCTTGTAGAAACGGGCGAGGTACAGCTTGTGGCAGTAGCAGATATTGACGTATTGGGTGTAAAAAAGCGTTTTCAGGACTTTGAGCCACTGAAGGACGCCACCTTTTACAGCGATGCAGAGGAAATGCTGAAAAAGGAAAGGCTTGACGGAGTTTGTATCGGTACTCGTTGCTCGTTGCACACCCACTACGCTCTTCTGGTGGCAAGGTATAATATTCCTATGTTTCTCGAAAAGCCCGTTTGTACCAATTACGAGGACCTTGAACGGCTTAAATCAATACTTCACGTAAGTGAAAAAACTGTGGTTTCCTTTCCCTTGCGCTTCACCGTATTTACCACCCGTATAAAAGAAATGATAGAAGGTGGAAAGTGTGGAGAAATAGTGCAGGTACAAGCCTACAACAACGTTTCCTACGGACATCGCTATTATCACAAGTGGTACAGAGACGAGAAGGAAACCGGTGGTATGTTTATGCAGAAGGCTACCCACGATTTTGACTATATCAACTACGTACTCGGCGAAATAAAGCCCGTAAGAGTCTGCGCAATGAAATCAAAGCAGTATTTCAAGGGGGATAAGCCAGAGGGCTTGCTTTGTTCAAGTTGTCCCGATGCCAAGACCTGCCCCGAATCGCCTCAGAATATTATGAAGCACGACCCTGCCTTTCCCGGTGAGCAGTGTTGCTTTGCCGTTGACACGGGTAACGAGGACAGTGGCTCGGCTATCGTGGAATACGATAACGGAATGCACGTTACGTATACTCAGAACTTCGTAACCAAATTTGACGCTGCAAAGAGGGGCGCAAGGTTTATAGGAACGGAGGCCACCCTTGAATTTGATTGGACGAAATCCGAAATGACGGTGTACAATCACCGTGACAGATTCGTTGAAAGGCATACCTGCCCCAACAACGCTGCCGGACATTTTGGCGCAGACCCCATTCTCATTCAGAATTTTGTAGACGTGATGAAGGGGGAGGACGCATCCCACGCCACTCTTTGCGAGGGTATACTCAGCGCAGAAATGTGCCTTGCAGCAAGAAAGTCGGCAGAGGAGCATATTTTTGTTGACATAACGAGGGTATGAAGATATAATAAAGGGGACTGAAGAGTCCCTTTTTCAGTTGATTTAGAGGTATTTTTAAGGAGCAATAAAATGGAGAGAATAGCAAGCTTTTCGGTAGACCACGATAAAATAGAGACCGGCATTTACGTTTCGCGCATTGACGGAGATATAATCACCTACGACCTGCGCACCAGGAAGCCCAACGGTGACGATTATATTGACGACGTGACTATGCACTCGGTTGAGCATATGATGGCAACCTATCTGAGAAACTCGGATATAGGAAGCAGAGTCATCTATTTTGGTCCCATGGGATGCAGAACCGGCTTTTATCTCCTTGTGAGAGACCTTCCCAACGAAAGAGTTTTAGAGGAAGTGAAGCTTGCTCTAAAAAAACCGTGGAGCATAAGGGTGAGATGTTCGGCAACACACGAAAGGAATGTGGTAACTACAAATGCCTCGACCTTGACAGCGCCAAGAGGGAATGCAAGAGATACCTTGAGGTGCTTGAGGGCAAGGAAAATACTTTTGAATATTGAAAAAGAGGCTTAAAAGCCTCTTTTTTCTATGCTCATACCGTCGTAGGTTTTGTGATAATACACTCCGTTTTCCAAGTCCATACAGGCGATGTATCGGGTGTATTCCAGCTCTCCGTTATCCAGCGCCATACACCCCTTCGGTACGCTGACCGAGGACATAATATTGAAAAAGTGGGCGACGCTCCTTTCCTTCAGGGTGTTTTCTCTCACGAAGGTGGCTCTTACGAAGCGTGAGGGCGAGGACCAATCCCCTGGCAGACCTATTGCGCCCATTCCCCTTGATATTTGCTTCAGCTCAAGACCTTTGGAAAATCTGCTTTCCACATAGCCTGCCGTAAGGTTGAGATAGCAATTCAGGTGCATCATCTGATAGGGGAAGGGTGGATTGTTGGTAAGCACCCCTGCAGGATTTTCGTAAATCCTTACGCCGTCACGCCCCGATTCAACCGTAACGCTTTCGCTTTTATCTCCTATCAGCCAATGAAGTGGGGCAGTAGGGAAATCGGGCGAAAAGGGTGTATCGGCTATCCTCACTCCTTGCAGAAGCTCTTTGGCATCGCTTACGCTTTCTGCCTGTGACAGTATATAGGGGATAAGCTCAAAGGCAGAAACGTCCCCTGCCTCTCCACTTGGGAAATAAGCGTTCCCCACGAAATTAAGCCCTGCCATTGCAACTCCTCTCTCGTTCATTCCGTCGAAGAAGAGAGGGAAGTCCCTTTCAAGCCTTGCCATTCCCACTATTGCAAAAGAGCCTTCAACGGCTTTTCTGTGCTGAAGCTCAAGGGTATATCCTCGGGGCAGTGAAACCACCCTTTCACCGAAGCTTACTTCGTAGTCAAGAGTTCTGCCGAAATATCCGTTCCAATTTATTGCCGTACACATATTGCTTCTCCTTAACTTTTTGTAGTATTTTGTCCCATATTTCGTTAAATAAACGCTTGAAAATGTAGAGGAAGTATTGTATAATGGTTTAACAGAATAAGTTGAACACCGAAGGAGTATAAAATGAAGCTTGACTTAAGTCAGATAAAAGAGATTACCACGGGTGCCGTAGCCGTAAATGAAGAAAACGGCGTCTTTTCCTTCAGCAGATTTACCGAGGAGCAGGAAAGACTGTACCGTGAGACCAACGATGATTTTTACAACAAGGCTCTTGCAAACGCAGGGGTTAAGCTCTCCTTTAAAACAGACAGTAAAAATTTGTATATAAGGCTGAAAGCCACGGCTTCATCTTCGAGAAAATATTTTTCGGTTGACGCTTTTGTGAACGGGCGTGCCATAGGCTATATTGACAATTTTTCGGATATAAAGCCGGAGCGCAACTACACCAAGCAGGAGTTTCCTCTGGGCACTTTTTCAAAAAGCTTTGCTCTGGGAGAGGGAGAGAAAAGCGTATGCCTTCATCTTCCCTGGTCTGCAAGGGTGGAGCTTGAAGAGCTTACTATAGACGACGGCGCCTTTATCAAAGGGGTAAAGCCCACCAAAAAGCTACTTGCCTTCGGTGATTCCATAACTCAGGGATACGACGCTTTGCGTCCGTCAAACCGATATATTGCAAGGCTTGCAGATAAAATAGGGGCAGAGGAATTCAATAAGGGAATCGGGGGAGAAATATTTTTCCCTCGCCTTTCAGAGCTGAAGGACGACTTTGTACCCGACTATATAACCGTAGCCTACGGAACAAACGATTGGAATACAATTGGCAGTGGAGCCTTTAAGCTTAACTGTAAGGCGTTTTTTAATAATCTTTCAAAGAATTATCCCAACTCGAAAATATTTGCAATTACACCCATATGGAGAAAGAATTATAAGGAATACCGAGAGTTCGGAGCCTTTGAAGCAGTAGAGCAATATATAAGAGAGTCGGTTGAGGGGCTTGATAATATCACGGTTATATCGGGCTTTGATTTGGTCCCTCACGACGACGGATATTTTGCCGATTTGGTACTGCATCCCAAGGACGATGGCTTTGAGCTTTACACAGAGAATTTATACGCTGAAATAAAAGCGTTGTTGTGAAAAGGAAAAAGTATATGAAAATTAACCGTAATAGGTTAGAGGAAGCAAAGCCTTGCCATAAATTAACTGTATCCAATGCAAAGTCTGTATTATTGTTCGTAGGCTTGGCACTTTTGTCCTGGGCTTTGCTTAACGGAAGTCTGATTTGTGAAGGGTGGCAACGGGATTTACTTATGGGGCTTGGCACCGGTGCCGGCACTTCAGCCTTGGTATCGTTGGTGTTTTACCTCAACGATAAGCAAATTAAAAAAAGAGAGAGCTTAAACCAACGGATAGCGTTTATGCACGAGTTTAGGTTTTTGTATTGGAACGTTATTACTTCAATAAATTTTGACAAATGCAACGGCGTGGTATTGAGCTTAGAGGATTACGTAAAAAGACAGCACAGATGGTATCACGAATACTATAAGCGAACGGTTGCTAAAAGCGCCACAGAGGAGGAAACGCGCCTTCGCATAGAGAGGCTGAAGGAATTCATTGCTTCAAGCATTGCCAGATTTCAGGAGCTGTTCGAATACGATTCAGCCTGGAAAAACGGAGATTATACCTCGTGGCAGAAAACCGAGCTGTCGGGACTTTACGTGGAATTTAAAAACGTACGGATTTTTCTGGATTGTAACGATTATGAATCTGCAATTCTGGAATTCGCCTACCTTCTCGAACGTATAAAGCGAATGGCGTCCGAATTTACGGAGCTGAAAAGCTTTGAGTTATTAAGGTTTGAATATGACGAAAACGGAAGCTTGCATATAGACGTTTCCCTTTTCGAGGAAAAGGAAGTAGATTTTAAATTCGCAAGAGAATTCAATGAAATACGCAGAAGCAACTATATAAAGCATTATTCAAAGGATAGTATAGTTAAATGACTGACGTTGAAAGGAGAATGTTATGGGAATCTGGCTTATTTTGATTGCCGTTTTCGTGGCGCTTTGGATTTGGTGGCTTATTGCAGATGAGTTTTCAACCATTGCAAAATATAAGGGATATAACGAAAGTAAGTATTTCTGGTATTGCTTTTTGTTTGGCTTGGTGGGCTACTTAACGGTTATTGCTCTGCCTGCCAAGAAAAACAGAAACGACCTTGACGAATAGGAAGCACTATGGAAAAGCTATTGAAAAATCTTGGATATTACAACGGAAAATACGACCTTATTGAGAATATGAGCGTTCCGATGACAGACCGTGTTTGCTGGTTTGGTGACGGCGTGTACGATGCAACGGCAACGAGGAACGGCGTTATATACTGTCTTGAGGACCATATTGACCGATTTTACCGTTCTGCATCTGCAGTGGAGATTGAAATTCCTTACACCAAGGAGGAGCTGAAGGACTTGCTTTCAGACCTTGTGGCAAGGGTGGACGTGAGTGAGACCGACGGCGAGGCGTTTCTCTATTGGCAGATTACCAGAGGCGCTAATATTCCCCGAAATCACGTGTTCCCCGAAGGAGTTAAGGCGAGCCTTTGGGTAACGGTTACACCCAGAAGGCTTGCCGACGTATATCGCAGAGCAAGGCTTATATCTCACGAGGACATACGCTATTTTATGTGTAATATAAAGACTCTCTGTCTGCTTCCCAGCGTTATTGCGTCAGAAAAGGCAAAAAGGGCAGGGGCAGAGGAATGCGTCCTTTACAGAAGGGAAGCCGACGGAATTAAAAACAGAGTTACCGAGGGCGCTCACACCAACGTTCACTGTCTGAAGAACGGCGTGCTTTATACGGCGCCACTTGACAATCTGGTGCTTCCCGGCATTGCGCGAAAAAATCTCATTAAGGTATGCAACAGGCTGGGCGTTGAGGTGAGGGAAGAGCCTTTTGACCTTGAATTTCTTATGAGGGCAGACGAGGTTATGCTTTCGTCAAGCTCAAACTTCTGTATCGTGGCAACTCATATCGACGGCACGGAGGTTGGTGGAAGGGCGCCTGAGCTGTTAAAGAGCATACAGGACGCACTTGTAGAGGATTATCTTAACAGTACAAATAAAGGAGATAAATGAAATGAATAACCGTTATCAAGAGGCTAAAAAAATTTACGCAAGGCTTGGCGTTGATACCGACCTTGCCATTGAGAAGCTTAAAAAGGTTGCAGTGTCGGTTCATTGCTGGCAGGGTGACGACGTTACGGGCTTTGACCACGACGGACCCTTGACCGGTGGAATTCAAACCACGGGAAATTATC
The DNA here is from genome assembly GCA_017520825.1 of Clostridia bacterium. Taxonomy (GTDB): domain Bacteria; phylum Bacillota; class Clostridia; order Oscillospirales; family SIG627; genus RGIG6353. The sequence goes on from JAFXEX010000021.1 coordinate 12,564, forward strand.
CCGGCAAGGCAACGACTCCCGAACAGCTTATGGCAGATATGGACAAGGCGCTTTCCCTTTGCCCCGGAAAGAAAAAAATCAACGTTCACGCCTGCTACGCAATTTTTGAAAAGGGCGAATACGTTGACCGTGATAAGCTTGAGCCAAAGCATTTCAAAAAATGGGTGGACTTTGCCAAGGAAAGAGGAATGGGCATTGATTTCAATCCCACGTTTTTCTCGCATCCCAAGGTAAAAAACGGACTTACTCTTTCAAGCCCCGATGAAGAAACCAGACGCTTCTGGATTGAGCACGGCAAGGCTTGTATAAGAATTTCACAGTATTTTGCCGAGGAAACGGGCGTTCCCTGCGTTATGAATATCTGGACGGGTGACGGATACAAGGATATTCCTGCCGACAGAATGAATCCGAGAATAAGATACAAGGAGGCTATTGAGGAAATACTCTCAGAGCCCTTTGACAAGGCTCTCGTAAAGCCCTGCGTTGAATCCAAGGTTTTCGGAATCGGCGTAGAGTCCTTTACTGCAGGCTCTGCAGAATTTTCACTGGTCTTTGCCTCAACTCACGAGGGCTGTCTGCCTCTTATGGATAACGGCCATTATCATCCCACCGAGGTGGTATCCGATAAAATTCCGGCATTGCTTGCCTTTTTCCCCGAGATAGCCTTACATATTACCAGAGGTGTACGTTGGGATTCCGACCACGTGCTTCTCTTCGACGACGAAACCAGAGAGATGGCAAAGGAAATCGTCCGTTGCGATGCCCTTGACCGAGTGTATATGGCGCTTGACTATTTCGATGCAAGTATAAACCGTATTTCTGCTTGGGTGGTAGGCGTGAGAAGCTGGCAAAAAGCACTTCTCTCAGCGCTTTGTACTCCCAACGAAATGCTTCGTGAGCTTCAGGATACCAATCAGCTTACAGAGCTTATGGTAATGATGGAGGAATGTAAAACTCTTCCCTTCGGTGACGTATGGGAGCAATACTGTCAGGAGTGTGGAGTTGCCTCCGACGCCCTTTGGTTTGAAGAAGTGAAGAAGTACGAAAAAGAGGTTCTGTTAAAGAGATAAAAAGGCATAACTGCATTATGCGCGATATGTTGCCTACGGCAACTCGATATGTTCCTTACGGAACTCGATATGTGCTTCGCACGCGATATGTTTGCTTTGCAAACGATAAGGAAAATTTGCAAAAGGCAAATTAACATTAATTGTGCATTAAAAAAGCAAGAGGAATACTCCTCTTGCTTTTTCTTTAGCCCAAATATGAAGCCGTATATCAAAAAGGTGGGAGTTTTGGTGGGAGATTTGTCAATCCCGACGCCGTAACAAAAGGCGCACAGATTTGGAGATAAAATCGTCAATTGCGAAGCCGTAGCCGTACAACTTCTACGGCAGTGCGAGCAAGGGGCGAAGAAAATGAAATTTTCAAAATGGAAGAAAGCGTAAGCTTTCAACATTATAAAAATATATAACAAAGAAGTGATGTGTTCACGCTTTTTATAATTCGAGAACACATCACTTTAACTTTTATTATTTTTTCATTTTCGTTTTTAGCCCAAATATGAAGCCGTGTTAAAGCAGTTCTGCCATATCGAGAATCAAACGCTCGGTCTTTTCCCAACCGAGACAAGGGTCGGTAATGGACTTGCCCCATACGTTTTCGCCTATCTTTTGCGCGCCGTCCTCAATGTAGCTTTCAATCATAAAGCCCTTAACCAGCTTTTTAATATCGGCGTTGTGACGGCAGGAGTGAAGCACCTCCTTGGCAATCCTTGCCTGCTCAAGATACTTCTTGCCCGAATTCGAGTGGTTGGTGTCAACTATAAGCGCAGGGTTCTGAAGTCCCGATTTCTCATAGGCTTCCGAAAGGTGAAGAAGGTCCTCGTAGTGATAGTTGGGAATAGCCTCGCCGTGCTTATTTACGTAGCCTCTGAGTATTGCGTGAGCGTATGGGTTACCCTCGGAGTTAACCTCCCAGCCTCTGTAAATAAAGGTGTGCTTGTGCTGTGCTGCAGTAATGGAGTTCATCATAACCGAAATATCTCCACTGGTGGGATTTTTCATACCAACGGGAACGTCAAGTCCACTTGAAACCAGTCTGTGCTGTTGATTTTCAACGGAGCGCGCGCCTATTGCAACGTAGCCAAGCACGTCGCTGAGGTAACGGTAGTTTTCGGGGTAGAGCATTTCGTCGGCGCAGGAGAAGCCAGTTTCTGCAAGAGCTCTCATATGAAGCTCACGAATGGCAACGATGCCCTTGTACATATCGGGCTTTTCGTTGGGGTTGGGCTGATGAAGCATACCCTTGTAGCCGTCGCCTGTGGTACGGGGCTTGTTGGTATAAATTCGGGGAACGATGAATATTTTGTCCTCCACCTTTTCCTGAACCTGACGCAGACGGGTTATGTAATCTATAACGCTGTCCTCATTGTCAGCCGAGCAGGGACCGATAACAAGCACCAGCTTATCGGACTTACCCGTGAAAATGTCACGGAGAGCGCAGGCGCGCTTTTCCACAAGGGTTTCAAGCTGGTGGGACAGGGGATAAAGCTCCTTTACCTCCTGAGGAATAGGAAGCTTTCTTTCAAAAATCATACTCATTGTTTTTTGCCTTCTTTCTGTAAAAAAATACCTCACTCCGTTACGAGTGAGGTTGAATGGATTTCAATATCAGTCTGGATTAGCCTCTCACTTGTAACCTTTGCACGCCGAAAAGAGCACAGTAAAAAAACACTGCGCTAAAATAAAAAAAGAAGCCTGCAAAAACGTTTGTGAACATAGTTTAATCCTTCGCTAAAAATCTGTTGTCAATGATTATACTCTCACAAAAGTGCTTTGTCAAGTGCTTTTGTGAAAATTTATTCAAAAAAATGAAAATTTATTCATAAGGCTTGTAAAGGATATATTCTGCGTTGCTTGACACTGCTCGCTCTTCCATCGTCTGCTTTATTTCATTGCAAAGCCTCTCTCTGTCCTCACGGCAGGACAGCTTTGTAAAACGGCTTTTCCGATAGGTCACAGTGAGAGCGAAGGAGGGCTGGTTGAATTTTATAGGATAGGAAAAGGCAGAGGCTTTAAACCGTAAAAAAAGCAAGAGGATTTATTCCTCTTGCTTTTGCTTTACATAATATCGTTACGCAGGCTCAACTATTTTTTCGTAATCTGTGTTTTCGTAATAATATACGTCCTCGTTATTGGGTGGATACTTCTCCGAAAGCTTATCCAGCAACGCCGAAACCTTTGCCCAGCCTGCCGAGTTGTCAAGGAAATGAACGTAGGTGTGGAAGCGTGAGAAGTCGCCTTCACACTTGATTGACAAAGAAATATTTACGCTTGCAGTTCCTTCCTCGCGTGGAGTATAGCCGTTGCCCTTATATTCGTTGAGAAGCTGATAGAGCTCACCGAGAAGCTTTTCGTTTTCCTCGTCAATTTCAGTGCTGTAGCGATAGTCAAAGTCTTCCTCATAGGTTTCAAAGGAATAGTTCTGATATTCCTCGCGGTCATCGTAGTTTATCGAAATTGAGAGGTAGGCGTTCTCAATTTTATCGTAGTCGGGCATTGGCTCCTTGTAGATGCCGAAGCAGTCAACCACAAATATCAGTCCTGCCACAACCGAAAGAATGAGGATAAATACCATATGCTTTGCCCCACGGAACACTCCGTTGAAGCTCTTTTCGGCAAAGGCGTTGAACGCGATAAAGCCGAAGAAGAGTGCCATCAAAGCGCCGATAACGTACCATATGAATGAGCCCGAGATTGCACGGAAGAAGGTGGCAACCAGAAGAATGAGGTCGAAGATGAGAAGGTATTGAATGGGGCGCACGGTTTTTGAGAAGGGAAGGGGCTTTGAAACGTTTTCGTTCTTTCTTACCGAGTATACCCAAATTCCGAAGACCACAAGAGCTACTGTGGCAAGAGCAAGGAGAAGGTAGCTCAACCAGGTAAGCCCGTAGGTTCCCTCACAGGCGTAGATATATCGGATAAAGGGTGAGGTGTAGGCGAAGGGTGCAGGGTAGTGTTCAAGCCAATCCATTAAGTTTGAATCGAAGTAATTGCCTGCAACTGCAACTGCAAGGATTGTGGCAGGAATATAGAAGTTGATGAAGGCATAGTTTAAAATTCCTGCAAATACCGAGCCGGACGCAATGGTTGAAATCATAGCAATCGCCGTAAACAGTGCAGTGAAAAGCAGAATCGTAAGTATTACGGGGGTCTGTGTGGCAATAAGTTCAACCAGCGTCATGGGCTTGTAGTCGGCTATAAAGTCCATAAGCAAGAGACCTGCAAGCTGTGACACCACGATTGTTATCGCCGAGTTGATAAAGGCAGTGATATAGTTTGCAATGAAGATTTCACCTCTGTTGACCGAGAGGGAATGGTAAAAGTCGTTTCCACTCTTGTCACGCATAAAGCCGTTGAGGGAAAGCACCGACAGAAAGGCGAGAGCAAAGCCCACTACCAGATAGATAAAGGAAAATACGTTTTCAAAGCCCACCAAATCGTCGTAGGTGTACTCCATACTGGACTTGTACGCCTCGTAGGTTTCGTAGTTCATGGCAATCATATGCTCGTATCTCATTTCCACGTCGGAAATGGGCATAGCGCCGATTATACAGCCAAGCGCCAGCACCACTATAAAGAGAATAATGGGAATGGAACGGTTTATGACGTAGTTGTTTTTAATGATAAGTCCGATTTTCTTAAAGCTTAATCCTTTCATTTCACGCCCCCCTTTCTGCCTTGACTCTGCTTACTTCAAGAGTGAATATTTCGTCAAGGGTAAGGTCTACGCACTCGGAGTACATAATACCGTTGTCACCGATGACCGACGCCACTCTTTCCTGAACCTCGTTTTCCTCAAGGGCAGAAACGAAGGTCACCAGCTTTCCGCTTATCTGTGCAAGGGTGGCAAAATCGGAAAATGCGTCGCAGGATTCAAGGGGAGTACGGAATATCATCTGATACTTGCGCCAGCCCTTTACAATATCGTCAATGCTCTTGTGTAACAGCATTTCTCCACCGTCAATGAGGCAAACGCTGTCGCACACGGTTTCAATGTCCGACAGGTTGTGAGAGGAGAGAACCACCGTTCTTCCCGACTCTGCTACACTGTCGGCTATCATTTTCTTTGCGAAATCACGGGCAATGGGGTCAAGTCCGTCAAAGGTCTCGTCAAAGAAAAGGTACTCACTTCCCGAGCAGATTGACAGAATAACCTCGCCCTGCCTTTTCATACCCTTTGAGAAGGTGCTTATTTTTCTGGTGGTGTCAAGGTTTATAGCCTTGCACATTTCCTCAAAGCGCTGGTGGGAAAAGTTGGGGTAAAATCTCTTGTAAAGCTTTGCCATATCCTTCAGCGTGAAATGGGGGATAAGGTATTGCTCGTCGGACACGAAGGAAAGCTTTGCCTTCACTCCGTCGTTTTCAAACACGTTTTCTCCGTCGATGGTCACGCTTCCACTGTCTGCCTTGTAGATGCCCGACATTATGCGAAGAAGTGTGGATTTTCCTGCTCCGTTGGTGCCGATAAGCCCAAGCACCGAGCCTTTTTTTATGTCCATAGAAACGCTTTTCAGCGATTCCACGTTGTTGTCGTACCTTTTTGATACGCCGTCAATTTTAATCATCTTTTCTGCCCTCCTCGTACAGCTTACTTATTTTTTTTATAATTGTGTCGTATTGAATTCCCGATTCCTTAAGCTCGGTTATCACCACCTCAAGCCTTTCAAGTGCTTGGGTGGTCTTTTTTATTTGTATTGCCGTCAGATCCTCCTCAACGAAGCAGCCTCTGCCCTGGACCGTGTAGGAAAGACCCTCACGTTCAAGCTCACTGTAGGCTCGCTGAATGGTGTTGGGGTTTATTCCAAGCTCGGATGCAAGGCTTCTTACCGAGGGTAACTGCTCACCCGGTGCCCACACGCCCATCAGTATCTGCTTCTTGAATTGCTCCTTTATCTGCTCCCAGATTGGCACTCCGCTTTTCAGATTTAAGGGTATCATTGCGTCACTCCTTTCTGTGTATTAACTGTATTAATCGTATTAGTACAGTTGTATGATAACACAGGTGGTTATATTTGTCAATAGTTTTGTAAAAATTTCTTCAAAAAGATGTCAGTAACATGTCATTGTATGTCAGTGTCCGTTTGTGGTAGAGTAGAGTTGCCGGAAAGGAAGGGGGTGAAAATCATTTTAGAACTGATTTTGACAGGCCTTGCAATAATGCTTGGCGAAACGCTTATCTTTATAGCCTTTGAAAAGCGTATGAAGGTCAGATGGGGTGACGGTGACAAAAGGGTTGACACGCCCCAGCCCACGTCGGAGGGCAGTTTCTGGCAGAACATTATATCCTATGACCACAAGAAAGGAGGAGAAAAGGATTGAAACACAAAATGAGAGAAAAGGTATCTGACGATTGGCAGCTGCTTGAAAGTGGACGCGACTACAACCGACAGATAAATCTCTACGATACCGTTGACAAAAACGAGCGCTTCTGGAGAGGCGACCAGTGGAACGGCGTAAAAAGCGGTGGGCTTCCCACACCCGTGTTCAATATCTTCAAGAGAGTTATCGGATATTTCGTATCCAATATAATGTCGGCGAAAATTGCCTTGAAGATAGATGCCGAAAGCGCAGGTGTTATCTATCGCAGAGAAGTGCGTGACGACCTTGTGAGAGCCTCGGGACTGTTGACCAAGTATCTCAATTACCGATTTGATAAGGACGGCGTTACCTCACTTCTTTACGACGGAGTAAGGGATGCAGCGCTCAGCGGAGATATGTTCCTTTACGTATATTGGGACAACAACAAAAGAACTCTCCAGAGCTATACGGGTGATTTTGCCACCAAGTTGCTTGACTCAACCAACGTATTTTTCGGGGACGTTAATACTCCCGACGTACAGAGTCAGCCCTATATTCTCATATCGGGCAGAGAGCTTGTAGAGACACTCAAGGCTGAGGCGAGGGCAAACGGCGTCAGCGAGGCAGAGCTTGAGAAAATTGCGCCCGACTCGGACACTCAGGACGAGGCAGGGGACAAGGGCAAGAGTGAATTGAAAAACACCAAATGCTCTTACGTTATCAAGCTTTACCGACAGAACGGAACGGTGCACTATCGCAAGAGCACGAGAGGCTGTGTAATCACGGGTGACGTAGATACCAGACTTTCTCTTTATCCCCTGGTTCTTATGAACTGGGACAAAACGAAAAATTCCTATCATGGAACTGCTGCAGCAACCGGACTTATTGAAAATCAGATGTACATCAATAAGGCGTTTGCAATGGTAATGAAGCATATGATAAACGTTTCGTTCTCAAAGGTGGTATATAACTCCAACGTCATTGACGAGTGGACCAACGAGGTGGGAGAAGCAATAGGCGTCAACGGACCCGTTGACAGAGTAGCAGAGGTGCTGTCCCCCGGTGTGATGCAATCAGGCTTTCTTGACGTAATATCTCTGACCATGAGTATGACCAGAGAGCTGATGGGTGCAACCGACGCTGCTCTCGGCAACGTTGAGGCAACCAATACCTCGGCAATTATTGCCCTTCAGGAATCCTCGTCCATACCTCTCGAAATTCAGAAGAAGGCGCTTTACAAGGCAGTTGAGGAGCTTGGACTTATATGGCTGGACTATATTCTCCACTACTATGACCGTCACCGTATGATGATGTGGCGTGAGGACGGTATGCTGACGGGCGCAATGCTTGACGTTGCCCTTTACAGTGACGTTATCTTTTCGTGCAACGTGAATGCGGGAATGGCAGGTTATTGGAGCGAGGTGGCAAGCCTTAACACTCTTGAAAACCTGTTGAAGAACGGACACATTAACCTTGAACAGTATCTCGAAAGACTTCCCGAGGGCTACATTGCCTCAAAGGACGGACTTCTGGAGGACTTTAAAAGGGCGAGAGAGGAGGCAATAAATGAAGGTAAGACAGGCGTTTGAAAGAGCCATGGCTCTTATTAACGAAAGAGATTCAGGAGGAGCGTACCACAGTGACGTGGTTGATTTTGAGAAAAACGCACCTGAGCTTATAAATTCTATCGTTACACTTTTGTGGCTTGACGAATGTATCGTAAGGAATATTCCCGCTTCTGAAATAAAATGGGATTTTCAGCCGGTCAGCTCTATGGACGACGATATTCCTCTCCACGACGCTTTGGCATCGGGGGCTTTACCCTTCTGCCTTGCCTCACTTCTCATACTTGAGGAGGACGCGTCCCGAGCCGACTATTTCTACCGACTTTACAACAATGCGAGAAACGCCGTTGTAGACAGATTTGCCACAGCCCTTCACGGCTCTGTCAAGGACGTATATTAAAGGAGGTGTTATATGGCACGAAGCTTTAATATAAGAATTGACAAGTTTCTCGGTCTTCACCAATGTGAAGCAGGTGAAAGCCGTCTCAGGTCGGGAGAAAGTCCCCGAATGAAAAATCTTACCGTCACACCAAGCTACACTCTCCTCCAGCGTGACGGATGGGAACGCGTAGCTGAGACCTCGGGAGAGGGAAGAGCCATCTTTACCGGGGCGATAAAGGGCAAGGACAGAGTAATCTGGGTAGTGTCCGACAAGGTTTACTCTCTTGATAACGGAGAAATATCCGTTATAGGAGAGCTGGAGTCGTCAGAGGGTAAGGTGAGTATTTTTCACTTTGCTTCAAAGCTCTATTTTCTTGACGGCACTAAAATCAAGGTGTGGGACGGAGATAGCTTTGGCGATATTGAGCCCTACGTTCCCCTTATTGCAATCTCCTGCGATTATTCGGGGGCAGGCACCTCCTTTGAGGACGTGAATTTGCTTACGGGCAAAAAAAGGCAGTCCTTTACCACCGACGGAGAGAACAAATGGTATCAGCTTGCCGAAACCGAGCTGGATTCGGTTGACCTTGTGGTGCTTGACGGCAAAGTTATGTCGTCGTCAAAGTATTCGGTCAATTTGACCAAGGGGCTGGTTGAGTTCAATTCCGTTCCCTCAAGTGCAGGTGTCAACAACCTTGAAATAACCTTTACCAAGGGGTCGGCAGAGGGGGCAGGCAACATTCACCGTATGACTCACGCTCTGTCCTACGGTGGAGATAACGACACCAGAGTGTTTCTCTGGGGAGATGCCGAATATCCGTCAATTATAAGATATTCGGGAGTATACGGGGGTATTTCGGGAATGGAATATTTCCCCGAGCTGAATTTCAACCGAATAGGCGACGGTGGTGAGATTACCTCGGCGCTTCGCCACTACGATAAGCTTGTGCTCTTCACGGAAAGCGAAGCCTTTCAGTGCTGGGGGGAGACCAAGACCGATATAAACGGTATGGAATACACGGTTTTTCCCATAAAAACGGTTTCCTCACAGGTGGGCTGTGCATCAAAGGACTTTGCCAAGCTTATTGACAACAAGCCGATCACTCTTACCCATTCGGGACTTTATCTGTGGAGCTCCTCCTCTATCAGAGATGAGCGAAACGCTCAGGAGATAGGCGAGAGGATACGCGTTGGACTGAAGTCCTTCGATACCGAAAGGGTCAGCTCCTTTGACCGAAGCGCAACCTCGGAGCTGTATATCTGGCAGGGAGAAAGGGTGTACGTTTACAACTACGCTCTCGACCTGTTCTACTATTACGAGGGCTTTGACGCCACGGCGTTCAGTGAGGACAGAGAGGGACTTATGTGGTTTGTGAGGGCAGACGGAGCACTTTGCCGTATAACCGACGAAAAGCTGGACGGTGGAAGTGCAATCGAGTTCTGCTGGGACAGTGGCTATGAGGAGATATGCGGTCTTGATACCAAGAACGTGCATAGGCTGGAATTTGAGCTTTACCCAATCAGCACCACCTCATTCAGCTTCGTGTGGGTGTCCGAGTATATGACCAGTAAGGACGAAACACTTGAAATAAAGTACAAGGTATTTGACTTTTCTAATATTTGGTTCGATTCCTTTATCTTTAACACTGCAGTTACACCCGTGCGTCTCCACAAAAGAATAAAGACAAAGCGTACCAAGGGCTTCAAGATTATGCTGAAGAACGACGGTGACAGAGGAGATTTTCATTTGCTTTCACTGTCGGTTATCGGCAGAGTGAGCGATACGCAGTAAAATTAAGCAAAAAAGGAGTATTATCTATGAACAAGGAAACAGAAAAAATTATGGCAGAGCTTGTGGACACAGATGCCGACAGGCTTGAGCTTGAGGAGCTTCGCCGTGACAAGAGCCTGAAGGAAAATCTTGAAGGCGAGCTTAAAACACTTATGTCACTTTTCCCCGAAATCACTGCCGAGGATATTCCCGACGAGGTTTTCGAGAGCTGTGACAACGGAAAGGGGCTGGCAGCTCAGTATGCTCTTTACTTTGTAAAGAAGCAGAAGGAAAAAGAGGAGACTGCCAAGACCAACGAAGAAAACGAAAGGTCGGCGCCCCCCGAAATCAAGAATGCTGACGAGGAGGTGTTCTTTACACCCGATATGGTGAAGAGCATGAGCGACAGCGAAATCAAACGTAACTACAAAGCTATTATGAAGTCCATGGAAAAATGGACCGACAAATAAAAATAAAGAAAGGATTACGGTAAAACCGTAAAAAAGGTAAAAAAATATGGCAATTACAAACTTTATCCCCACAGTATGGAGCGAAGCACTTTACGAGGAGCTTCAGAACAACTACGTAGGAGTTAAGCTCTCATCCAGAGAGTACGAGGGCGAAATCAAGACTCAGGGTGACCGTGTTAAAATCAACGGACTCGGACCCGTAACCGTATTCAATTACACGAAGAATACCAATATGCCTGCCCCCGAGGTGCTTTCCGATAATTCGAGAACTCTCGTTATCGATCAGGCAAAGGGCTTCAACTTCTGTATTGACAGTATTGACGACGTGCAGTCCTCACCTAAGCTTATTCAGGCTGCTATGAAGAAGGCTGCAGACGCTCTCAGCGACGTGGCAGATAAGTACATCTACTCTCTTGAGGACGACGAGGTTACCACCATCTCCTGTGACGGCGTTACAAAGGAAACCATCGTTAAGGCTATAAGCGACGTGAGACGCACTCTTATGGAGCATAACGTACCCAATTCTGCCAAGATCTCACTTGAGGTTCCTCCTGCAGTGGAGCAGCTTCTCGTTATGGCAAACGTGCTTACCGATACCAACAACTCCAACGTTCTTTCAAAGGGCTACATCGGTAAGATGTTCGGCTTCGATATCTACGTTACCAACAATATTGAGTTGTCGGAGGACGGACGCTACAAATGTATTGCCCGTACCGACAGAGCTATCGCCTTTGCAGAGCAGATAAACTCTATCAAGCCCTACGAGCCTGAGCTCAGAAACGGCACTGCCGTTAAGGGACTTCATCTCTACGGCGCAAAGATCGTTTACCCCAAGGAAATGGTGTTCCTCGACGTTTCTTTAGCGTAAGCTCTTATTATAATTACTGCCCCACGAAGCGTGGGGCAGTATACAAAAGAAAGGAGAATTATTATGAAACTAACGTCCTTTAATACCGACGTTGAAAACGTTTCAAAGCTTCCTGACCGTCCCAATATCGAAAGTGGATATACTGCCGAAGCGTTGAAGGAGGTTTTTGACAAGGCAGGAGTTGACATCAAGGAATATATCAACGGCGTTCTTATAGAGGAGCTTGCTTCAAAGACCACTGGAAATAGTGGAGCCGACAGAATAGGCTCGGGAGCGATAACCACCGTTCCCGGCGACACGGTACAGGCAAAGCTCGAGGAGCTTTCAAACCAGATTAACGGATTGGCAAATCAGTCCATTCCCGACGGCTCTCTCACTGCCGACAAGCTTGCCCCCGAGGTAGCCGATTTTATAGAAAACCTTTCCTTCAGAGCACACGTATTTTATAAGCCCGGCGAGCACGCCTTTGAAATCACCCGTACGGGAACTTATAAAATTACTGCCGTAGGTGGTGGAGCAGGAGGAGGTATTATGCCCACTGATGCTTCACGCAAGTTGGGTGGAGGCGCAGGCGCCGTGTCTATCGTCTGGACGACTTTATACGAGGGCACCATATGCTTTGCTCATGTTGGAGCAGGTGGAAAAGGTCTTACCGTTGACGGAACGTCAATGGTTTCAAACGCTCAGGACGGTGAGGCCTCATACCTTGATGCCCACGGCTACTATGAGGTTTACGCCGAGGGTGGAAAATTCGGGCTTGGAACGAGAGCACTTTCGGAAAACGGAAGTGTGAACATTGCAGGAGGATATCCCAAGATGTCCGACTACTCCGGTGGTGAAGTGCATTTTGCTATGGGTGGAGATTGCATATATGGTAACGGAGGCGCCTTTGAGGGTGACGTAGCCGGTATCGGTGGTGGTGGATACGCAGGCTGTCCCTTAGGCGGTGGAGCTTACAGTCAGGGCTATGACGGTGGCAACGGCCTCGTAATCGTTGAGTTCGTGGAATAAGGAGGGATACAGAATGGCAGTAAAGGAATATTCCTATGAAAAAAACGGAAACGACAGACTCAGTCCCCATTTCAGAGTGAAGGAGTTCCGTGCAAGGCGTGGTGGTAAGCTTGACGGAGACAGAATACTTATTTCGGAAGAGCTGATTGAAATGCTTGAAAAGCTTTCAAGGGCAGTGCGCTACAAGGCGATTATAGTAACCGACGGCTACAGAACGGAAGCCTACGACAAGCAATTGACAGGCAAAATCGGTCAGCACACCAAAGGACTTGCTGCAGACGTATGGGTTGACGGCTATACAGCCTACGAGCTGGCAGCAATAGCCGAGCTTCTTGGCTTTGACGGAATAGGCGTTATAAACAAGCGATGCATTCACCTTGACGTGAGGGGCTATAAAAGCTATTTCGTTGAGAACAGTCAGATTGCATCCGACACCTACTCGGTCAGAACCTTTTTATGTCCCGAGACCTATCATAAGCTTGTCCAGAAGCTTTTCGTACTCAACGACAACACTATAGAATATCTGAAAAAATGGAAATGGAGTGACCTGCTTTTTGAAAAGCTCACGGCAGGTGCTCTTGCATAAAAGGAGGTGATATTTTGTCAACCAACGGAAAAAGCTATGCACAGTCGGTGCTTGAAGGCTACGCCGGAACCTTAAAAAGATTGCAGGATCGCTACGCTTCGGTTGTCGCCGACATTGACCGTGAGTATAAGCTTAAAAACAAGGAAATAGACAGTGAAGCCAAGAAAAAGAAGAGCGTTGCCGACGCATCGAATAAGGTGTCCCTTCACAACACCAAGTCGTCATTGCTTGATAAGGGACTGTCACACTCGGGTGAATCTGCTCAGGCTGATATAGACCACAACCTTGCCCGAAATTATGCCTTTTCTGAAATTGAGGAGGACGCCTCAAGAGAAAAGGCGCAGAACGAAAACGCAAGAGCCAAGGCAAAGTCAACGGCGTTTACCGATTATCTCAACAGCGTGAATGAAGCCGAGGCAAAAATGAACTCTGCATACGCCGACCAGCTTAACGCTGACCGTGAATATGAAGCAGAGCGTGACGATGAGAAGCACGACAGATACGTGGAAAACCGAGAATATGAGGCAGAGCGTGAGAACGAGGTGTTTGACCGATACGTGACCAACCGTGAGTATGAGGCAGAGCGTGAGGATGAAGCCTATGACAGATATGCTGACCAGCGTGATTATAACGCAGAGCAGGGAGAGGGCTCCAACGGAGGCTCAGGCTCAAATGGGTCGGGTAAGACGTCGGGCTCAAAGACGGATGACCGTATAGACCCCGACATATCTCCTCAGGATTTTGTGGATAAGATAAAAATGAACTATTACTCACAGGCCTATCCCACCGAGGAGAAGCGTAAGGCTGCCATAAGAAAGGTGATTGACGTAATAATCAATGACCAGACTCTCACCTATTCCTACAGACATCAGGTGAAGATATACGCCAAGGCAATGGGACTCTATTAAGGAGACGTTAAAAACGCCCAGACTACCAAAAACAGAATAAATAAGGACGAAAATGATTTTTATGTTGCTACCTATATCAAGAGGTAAAACTCATAAATGAGTTTTTTGAAAAATTATATGCTTTTGGCTATGAATCAAACCTTGCCACTGTGGTACAATTGTACGCCGACGGGCTTCGGTTTGTTCATTCTGAACGTTTTTTCCTATCTCCCGAGTATCAGGGCTGTAAAAAACTCGAACATAGTTTTTTACAGTCCTTTTTTTGCTTGTAAGCTTGCTTATTTGCATATTATATTGCCTTACTGTTAATACTTACCATACAGTTTTTAAGGAGACTAATATGGATAAGAGCAAAGTAAAAGAGATACTTATAAGAGCCAGAAGCCAAGAGGAAAAGGAAATCATAAAAAAGGGAAGGTCCTATAAAAAAGCATACTTCCGTTTAAAGCGCCGTGTAATGAGAGAAAGGGAAGGGGCGCTATTTGACAATTTTTATCTTATTGAGGAAGCCTATTCGTCGGTAAAGGGAGTAAGAATTTCCCCGAAATTAAGATACTATGCATCAATTCTTCTGTCGGTTATGACCAGTGAGAGCATATCCGACGACCTTTCTGCCTTCTTTGACGTTGTGTCGGACACTCTGGAGTCGGACCAGTGCGAAAGGGTGAGAGAAGCCCTTTTCGGAGAATGTATTATAGCCCTTGCAGACAAAAGCCTTGAGTCCCCCGAGCTGATACGGGGGCTTCAGGCGTTTGATTTTGCACCCTTTATGATGGGCTACGTCAGGTACGAGCAATTGTTGAGACGGGATAGCGTTTACGCCCATCTTGACCGTGAGAGCAGGGCTCTGTACAAGGAAAAAATAAAGATATACTCCAAAAAAAGAGGGCTTACCTTTACCGAGGGATGTCAGCGCCTCACCGACGAGGCAAGTGAAAAAAAGTGCCACATAGGAGAGCTTTTGCCCTTTCAGAATGGGGAGAGCCTATGGCTTACAGTACCTCTCGCTTTTTTTGTAGTTCTGTCCTACGTTATGATACGGGCGTTGAGAACGGCCCTTTCTCCCACCTTAACGGCAACGGTGTTTTTACTGTCGTTGCTTCCCCTGTGGCAGACTGCCTTCGACCTGTTCGTGCCCGTTGTGGCGAGATTCAGAAAAAGTGACATTCTGCCAAGAATTGACCTTCCCAAAATCACCGAGGACTGCGCAACGCTGACGGCAGTGGCAACCCTTGGTACGAGCGTGGAGGAAGTAAAAAGAATATTTTCAAATTTAGAGCTTATCAGCCTTAAAACGCGAAGTCGTGGCAAGGACGAGTTTGCCTTTTGGGGAGTTCTCCTTGACCTGCCCGAAAGCAAGAGTCCAAAGGGGGCAGAGGACGAAAAAATAATAAAAGAAGCAAAAAAAGAGGTTGACAGACTCAACCGACTTTATAACAATCGCTTCCTGCTTTTTACGAGAGAGCGTGTTTTCAACGAAAGGGATGGCATTTATACCTCTCACGAGAGGAAGCGTGGCGCAATAGTGGAGCTTGTAAAGCTTCTTGACGGCAAGGAAAGCCGTCTTGAGACCTACGGGGTGGCGCTCCCCAAAATCAAGTACGTACTCACTCTTGACTCGGATACCGATATGGAGCTTGGCGCTCTCAATAGAATGGTTGGAACCATGCTACACCCCATGAACACCCCCGTTATTGAGGAGAGAGGGGGCGTAAGGGTGGTTACAAAGGGCTTCGGCATACTTCAGCCTGCCCTTGTAAATACCATTGAATCGGCGTACAAAACAAGGTTTTCTGCGCTTATGTCGGGCGCAGGGGGAGTGGACGCCTATCATTCGTCAATATTCAATCTCAACAGCGTGCTTTTCGGCAGGGGGCTTTTCTGTGGGAAGGGACTTTTTGACGTATCAGCCTTTGCGCAAACCCTTATTGACGCCTTTCCCGACGGCATCGTATTAAGCCACGATATACTTGAGGGCACAAGGCTGAGGGCAGGCTATCTGTCGGATATATGCTTTTTCGATTCAGTACCCTCAAACGCAATATCCTTCTATAACAGGGCCCACCGATGGGCAAGAGGGGATATACAGTCCCTCGTCTTTACGGGACGGTACGTTAATGCTCCCAAGGGGAAAATTAAAAATCCAATGCTTTCCTCCGAGCGCTTCGTGTTTTTTATGAACACTGCTTCGCTGACAGTCCCCATTTTTCAGGTGCTGGGGCTTTTCGCACTGATGTGGTACGGAATAGAGGAGCTGACGCTGGTTTCCTTTTTCTTTCTGTTACCCTCCTTTACGCCACTTCTCAACGAGGTCCTTCGTTCCTCCTTCCACGGCTCGCTGACCAACATTCTGAGAAGATTTTTCGGGGATACGGTAACGGCGCTTTACCGAGAAAGCATAATGCTTGGCTACCGACTTTCTGCCCTTGCCTTTCAAGCGTACAAAAACACCGACGCCATCGTACGCTCAATCTGGCGAATGCGAGTGTCGGGCAAAAAGCTCCTTGAATGGACTACTGCAAGTCAGGGAGAAAAGAAGAAAAACAGCCTTTCCTCATCCTTCCTTTACACTCTTCCATCTTTTCTTGCAGGGGTGTTTATGCTCTCCTTTTCAAAACTTTCCCTTTGCAAGCTGATAGGAATACTATGGTGCATCTTTTTTATCGTGGCTTATTATCTTGGCAAGAGCGCCCCACAGAAAGAACTGTCCCCTCAACGCAAAAAAACGCTCACAAGGTATGCTCGTGATATATGGTGCTATTTTGAAAAATACGTTGACGAAACCAACAACCATCTGCCACCCGACAACGTGTCGGTATTTCCCTCGTCGGATATAGCCTATCGCACCTCGCCTACGAATATAGGGCTTTACCTTCTTGCAGTACAGTCGGCGCTGGACTTTTCGTTTATAACTCCCGACGAGGCACTTGACCGTATAGAAAAAACGGTGACTACCATTGAAAAAATGCCTAAATACCGAGGTCAACTGTATAATTGGTACAGTACGGTCAGCCTTGAGGTAATAGGTCAGGAATATATTTCAACGGTAGACAGTGGCAACTTCATTGCCTGCCTCGTGGCACTTTACGAGGGACTTGCTCCACTTGAGAAGGGTAACAAAAGAGTAAGGGAGCTACGCACAAGAATAAAGCAGATAGAAAACGAAACGGATTTTCGCTTTCTGTTCAATCCCTCACGCAACCTTTTTTCTCTCGGCTTTTTTACAGACGGAGAAAAGCAGGACACCATAGTTTACGATATGTATATGAGTGAGGCGCGCACCACCGACTATTACGCCGTTGCCCGAGGCATCGTGCGTGACTCTCATTGGTGGTCTCTTTCACGGCCTCTCATCACTACTCTCGGTGGCATCGGCGCTCTTTCCTGGAGTGGTACGGCGTTCGAATATTTTATGCCCCATTTACTTTTGCCTCTTTATAAAAACAGCTTTGCCCAGGAGGCGTTGAGCTATGCTTTTTCAGAGCAGATTAAAGCCTCGGCTTCATTAGGCAGAGAGCGTGTGTTCGGCATATCCGAAAGTGGATATTTTGCCTTTGACGAGTCCCTTGGCTATCAGTACCGAGCCTTTGGCGTGTCGTCATTGTCACGGCGAGTTGAAGGTGAGAGTCAAATGGTAATATCCCCCTATTCCTCCTTCCTGATGCTGAGAGCAGGCACGGGCATTGCTATGAAAAATCTTGAAGCTCTGGAGAGGTGGGGAATGTACGGTGAATTCGGCTTTTACGAGGCTGTAGATCTTTGCCCCTCACGAGTGGGTGACAGAGCGTCGGTGGTAAAAAGCTTTATGAGTCACCATATGGGTATGAGTCTGGTTGCCTGCGCCAATGCAGTTTTTGACGATGTTTTCGTAAAGCGTTTTATGTCCGACAAGGAAATGAAGGCAGTATCCGAGCTATTGAAGGAAGCCGTACCTGCCGATGCCAACGGCGTTAAAAAGGAAAAGCTTCAAAAACCCGTTGAGCCAAGAAAGAGAATCAGTGCAACGGCAAGGGATTCGGGACTTCGCACCGAGGCGTCCACCTGGGCATTGACAGGTAAGGAAGCGTCAGCCGTCTTTTTCGAGAGGGGAGTGATAAGCGTTGACTTGTCCTGTGGCAAGGGCAAATTCATCTCTGCCATCCAACCCGTTGACCAGACCCGTAATTTCTCCCTTTTCGTATTCAGCCGAGTGGGTGACCGAGTTTCCTCACCCTCAGTTTCTCCCGACGTCAGCTATTCCTTTGATTCGGGCTTTGTCGAGTACCGACAGGGCGAGCTGACTGCCACCTTCAGCCTTTCCTCACGCACTACGGCAATGCGAATAAGACTTGAGGCAGAGGGGGAGAAGGGATGCGTAGGCTTGTACCTCGAGCCTCTTTTTACCACCCTTGACGGCTTTCTTTCCCACCCTGCCTTCCACAACCTTTTCTTTAAAGCAGAATACTCCGATTCAACACTCGTCCTTACAAGGCAGGGCGAAAAGCCATACTCCTTCGCCCTTGTGGCAAGTACCCCCTTTACCTTTGAGACCTCAAGGGAAAGACTGTTTGACAAAACCGAATTCTGCCTTGAAGCCCTCGTAAACGCAACGGCAAGGTCTCTTTCAAGGGAAACCGAATGTTTGCCGATTTCACCCTGCGTTTTTGTAAAGAGTGACTTTACGGCAAGAACGGAAACCACTTTCGTCTTGGGTTGGGGAAGGACTAAAAGTGAGGCGATAACTAACGCAAGGGAAGAGCTTGAAATTCCATTTTCAAGAAGCGTAAAGCATTCCCGAGAGCTTTTTTACAGCGCCCTTACGGCAGCAGGTGGTGATTTTGACCGAAGCATTTATGAAGCATTGCTCACGGCGTTGCGCCCCCAAGCGTCCCCCGCCTTCAAAAGCTCACTTCCCGAAGCGTTTGGTAAGGGGGCAGTGTACTCCATGGGACTTTCGGGCGACCTCCCCGTGTTCCTTGTGAAAAAGGACAGACCCAGAGAGGAGCTTGAAAAGCTTTTGCAGTGCCACAAGCTTCACTATATTATGGGAGTGCGCTACGAGTTGCTTCTGGAAATCAGTGGAGACGGGTATTATGCAGGTGGTAAGGGTGAGCTTGAAGCCCTGATAGACCGACTGCAATGCACCTTCCTCGTGGGAAGAAGGGGTGGAATTCACTTTGCCGATCTGACTACAATTTCCCAAACGGCGCTTCACTCACTTGCTTCCTGCACTTATCCGTCACAAAGGCGAATAACCAAATTCCCCTATAATCAAACGGTTACCGAAGTGCATCAGTGCGAGGCAGAGGAAGGGGATATTCTCATTAAGGAAAAGCCCTCTGTTTTGTGGTCCCACGTTATTGCTTCTGCTACCTTTGGCACAATGCTTTCTCACAGGAGTCTGGGTAACACTTGGGTGTACAATTCAAGACTTTCGAGAATAACCTATTGGGAAAACGACAGTGTAGGTGGGTACTTCTCTGAAAAGCTGTTAATGGAGAAGGACGGCGTATACAAGGACCTTTGCGCCTCTGCCTTTGCCACTCGTTTTTCCTGTGGACGCGCAGAATATATAGGACGGCACTTTAATATAAAGGTAGCCATACATCCAACCCTTATGTTCAAGGCAGTGAGCGTTACCGTTGAAAACGACGACTTTTCTCTTCTCTACCGATTTCTGCCCGTTCTTGACGATTTTCCTCGTCCGTCGGGCAGGATAGAGTATTTCTCTGACAGTAAAAGCTCGGTAATTTTCAAAAACGTGTTTTCCGATTCCCTTACCGACGGCTTTGGTTACCTTCTTTTGCCCTTTGAAAAGGAGATAGAGCTTTCAGATGGCTTCGGTGTGCGTTGCGCCAGAGGTGGTGAGGTCGTTTTCGTGCTGGGCTACGCCAAGGGACAAAGGCATTATGACGCCGTGCGTGAGTATTTTACCACTCATCGCTTTTCTGACGTCTGGTTACTGTCTCACAGCTTTTTATATAACCCCCTTAAAAACGAAAAGGACTTCTGGATTTCCTATCAGACCCTCGTGTCACGCTTTTTTGCAAGGAGTGGTCCCTATCAGTCGGGAGGAGCGTGGGGCTTTCGTGATCAGGCGCAGGACTGTCTGTCACTCCTTGACGTTTCTCCCAAAACCGTGTACGCCCATATTATGCGAATGGCGTCCCATCAGTACAAGGAGGGCGACGTTCAGCATTGGTGGCACTCAAGACGGGGAGTGAGAACTCATTGCTCGGACGACTATCTGTGGCTTGTGTGGCTTACCTGCATATACGTTTTGAGAACAAAGGACAAATCTATCCTCGGTTGTGAAACCCATTATCTCAATTCTGCGCCCTTGACCAGATTTGAAAAGGACAGATATGAAATTCCCGAAAAGACACCCGAGCGTTATCCTCTTTCCCATCATCTGAAATCGGCCCTTGATTTATTGGTGTCACGTGGGCTTGGCGAGCATTCTCTTCCGTTTATATTAGGGGGAGATTGGAACGACGGAATGAATATGCTCCCCGACGGCTCCGAAAGTGTGTGGCTGGCGTTTTTCGCAAGGCTTGTAATTCATCTCTACACAGAGGTGACGGGAGATAAAAGCTACTGTGAGCTTTCTGAGAGGTTGAAAAACGGAATTGAGAGCTACGCCTTTTTCTCGGACAGATACGCCAGAGCCTTTCTGCCCGACGGGGAGGTATTGGGCGTTGAGGGGTCAGACTATTTCTGTATTGACGCTCTCCCACAAGCCTTTGCATCCCTTTGTCACGCCGTTATAGGTGACGGAAATCCGTCACGCATAACTCTTGCGCTTGATTCGGCGTGGAAAAGCCTTTACGACCCCAAAAAGCGTATTTTCAAGCTGTTTACACCGCCTATTGACACCTTTGATAAAAAAATCGGATATCTTTCAGCCTATCCCGAGGGAATGAGAGAAAATGGAGGTCAGTATACTCACGCATCGGTGTGGAGCGCTATGGCTTTTCTCTACGCCCCCGAAAAAAGAGAGGAAAACCTGAAGAGAGCCAAGACCCTTGCCGAAGCGCTCAATCCTGCTACCCACGACGGCGAAGTATATAAGACCGAGCCCTACGTTCTGTGTGGCGACGTTTACTCAAACGGGCGTGGTGGCTGGAGCTGGTATACGGGAAGCGCCTCGTGGTACAGAGATTTAATTTTGCGTCTTTCTGACGAAAAGAGGAATAAACGGACTCCTTTGACATAGAATGTAGCAAAAAGAGTTAAAGGAGTCACAAGATGAAAAGCACACAAATGAACCTTCAGAGTGTAGATATTTATAAGACGTCAAGAAAAATAAGAATTGAGGATGACTCAACTCTTCCCGATTATTGCTCCGACATTGCCAGAGTTATCAAGGTTGAAGGCGTTCCCACAATAACCTCGAAAAAGGTGTATATGAGAGACGATACTCTTTTCTGCGACCTTTCGGGCACGGTTTACTTTAACGTAATCTACGTTTCGGATAACGGAGGAGTGGAGAGCCATAATTTCAGCGCAGATTTCTTCGATGCTACCAAGACCGACGTGGCAAATATAGATGCCGACACCCTGTTCGCCTTTGTATGCCCCGTGGTTGAAAACACAGTGTGCAAGGTACAAAGTCCTCGCCGTATAAGTGTGAGAACAGACCTATGCCTTAATATTTGCGCCAAGGCTAACGTGAGCTTTGACTGCTATTCAAAGGGAGAGGACACAAGAGTGGAGACGAGAGAAAGGCAGTCCGTCGCCCTTAAAACAGTTTCCTCCAAGGACGCTGAATTTACAGTCAGTGAGGAAATAAAGCTTCCCAAAAGCTGTCCACCTATGGAGCGCATACTCTCTGCCAGACTTACTCTTGCCCTTGAGGATGCAAGAGCAGGTGACAATAGCGTGAATTTCAGTGGAAACGCCGTTATTTCCTGCATATATATTCCCGAAGCCGACGGCGAGGGCAGGGGAGATATTCAGGCGTTTTATCAGCCCGTTGAGGTTAAAGGCAGTCTTGAAATTGATGACTCACGCAACGATATGGTAGCTCTCGTAAATCTCGTTCCCTCAAGGCTTGAATACGAAATAGCCGTTGATAATCTTGGTGAAAATCGGGTTATGAAGGTTGACTTTTCCTACACGGCAGAATGTCTCGTTCAGGAGAATTCGGGCGTCACCTTAACAGAGGACATTTACGGCATTGGTTGTAGCGTTGCGCCAACCTACGATAAGCGTGAATTGAGAAAATATATGGGCGCCTTAAGAGAGAGCACTGCCATAAAAGAAAAAATCCCCTTGAAAAAGGGAATTGAAGAGGTTGAGGGCGCCACTGCAGAGGTAAGCGTGCGTGACACTTATTTTGAGAACAACGAGCTTTTCGCCGATTGCAGAGTGACGTTTTCTGCCATAGGAATAACGGAAGACAGTGCAACTTCGGTGTCCGAAAGCTTTGATATTTCGGTGCATCTCAATCTTCCCTCTGAAATCAGTGGTATGAGTCAGGATGTGACATTTGAAATGTCCCAAAGCGCAGGCTACGTTGACGCAAGGGTTGAGGACTCAAGCGTGAATATCGCCTTTGATATCACTACCGTTGCCCACGTCTATTACAACGACAACGCATCCTTCGTGTCAGCCATCGACGTTGAGGAAGGGCTTTCCCATAGGGAGACCAATATATTCTACTACCCCTCTGAGAGTGACACCATGTGGTCAATAGGCAAAAGCTACGGAGTAAGCCAGACGGCTCTGGCAGAAGCAAACGGAGAATTGAAGCGCGTTATGAAAATCCCGTTTTAGAAAAAACGCTTAAAAAAGAATTAATGCACAGTGTTAATTGCACTGTGCATTATTTTTCGTATCTTTTATCGCTTGGTTGAATTCAGCTCCGAGAATGAGTATAACAGCCGTGATGTAAAGCCAGAGCATCAAAACTATTACGGTTCCCAGAGTGCCGTATATAACGGAATATTTCGCAAAGCTTTCCACGTAGAAGGAAAAGGCGACGCTGACTGCAAGCCAGGCAAAAAGAGCAATAACGGCGCCGGGCAGAATTGCCGACCACCTTTGCTTCGTGTCCTGAGATATGGCGTATAGCACGCTTACTGCAATAAATACCACGAGACCTATGAGCAGAAAGCGCAGATAATTCCACAGAGTTATAAATATTGTGGGAATTTTAATACTTATATGGCCCATTATATAATTGAGTAGCCTTCGTCCAAAGGTGGAAAAGGCAAGGGAAAGGGCAATTACCAATAAAAGCACCAGGGTGTACAAGCATTGACGGAAGGCAAAGGAAATCGGTTTTTCGGGCTTGCCGAGACGGTATGCCCGTCTTACGTCGTACATCAGACTTTTTGCAGCACGGAAGGGGAAGTATACCGAAAAAACCAGCGAAAATCCAAGCAGGGTGTTGCTTGAATTAAGAGACACGTATTCAAGATAGGCTTCAAACAGACTCACAACGTCCTGAGGAAAAATTCCCGTCATCCATCTGGTAATTGAATATACGTCAAGCTCTAACTGACCTATAAGATTACTGACGAAAATAAGAAGGGGGAAAATGGCAAACAGAAGATAATAAGCAAGTGCTGCTCCGTTTTTCCCTACGTTGTGGTTAAAAAAATTCTTTATTACAAGCTTCACCGTTTCTTTCGTCATTAAAGCAGTGGCTTTGATTTTTGATTTTCCGTTCATATTTTACCCTCGTGCTTTCTTTGAATATATTATATACCATTTGTGTGAAAAGTTCAATTATTTTCTTGACTTTGCGTTGCCTTTATGATAAATTAAAATCAGAAAAAATTATCGGGAGGAAAATATATGATAATTACGGATATTAAATCAAAGGAGCTTTCACTCTACGCCAAGTCCAATCCTTATTTTGCAAGGGCTTTTGAGGATATTGAAAAGATAATTGCCGAAAAAACTGAGGTAGGCAAATATATCGTTGAAGAGGATACCTATTTCTATATGGTGCAGGAATATGAGGCAAAGGAGCCTCAGGATTCAAAGTTTGAGGTACACGAGAAGTTTATCGACATTCAGGTTGTCCTTGAGGGTGAGGAGGAGATACGCTTCGACCTTCCCGAAAGACTCAAGCCAGGCAAAGAGCCCAAGGGCGATAACGTTTACTACCTTATCGACTCAGACACCTGCGACACCACTATTCTTTCAGCAGGCGAGCTTGCCATAATCTTCCCCGGCGAAGCACACGCCCCCGGCATCAGACACAGCGAGGATAAAAAGAACGTAAGAAAAATTGTTTTCAAAATCAAATATTAAAATTTCAGGATAAACGCTATGAAAAGATTGCTTCTTCCGCTTCTTTTGACGGCTTTATTGCTTTCGGTAAGCGTTACGGCAAAAAGCATTGCCAAAGAGACTCTTGATACCAATACAGCATATATGGGCGGATACGAGGACAACACCTTCCGCCCCGACAATACCATAACGCGCGCCGAGGCGGTTACGGTAATCGCCCGACTGCTCGTTGGCGAGGACGCTATATCCGACGGTGTGTCTGCCTTTCGCGACGTGAGCGACCATTGGTCAAGAAAATATATCGTCTGCCTTGAGAAAAAAGGCTTTCTGTCAAGCTACGGCTCGGAGTTTTTCCCCGACAAGCCCATAACCAGAGCCGAATTTGTTGAGCTTGCAGTCCTCTCCTGCCACCTGCGGGAGACAGGGGAAGAGGTGAGCTTTAAGGACGTTCCCGAAACACACCCTTTCTATGACGCTATAATAAAATTAGCAAACGCAGGGCTTGTGGGCGGGTACGAGGACAACACCTTCCGCCCCGATAATACCATAACCCGTGCCGAGGTGGTCACCGTTATAAACAGAGCGCAGGGAATAGATACCACCACTAACGTCTTCGGCCAGAATTATACCAAGCTACGCGGATTTAATGATATAGCAACCCATTGGGCAAGATACAACATACTGGTTGCGTCAAATTCGGGTGTTGGCAAATACGTTACTCCTGTTTACGGAAGCGAATACATTGGAGGAATATTCAAAATGAATGATTCTATAAGACTTGAAAACGGATATTTTGCCTACATAATAGCTTGTGACGGCTCGGTTGAGGATATCGTTGACAAAGAGAGTGGCGAGAGTATAATGGGAGAGCCTGTCCCCTTTGCATATCTGACGGTGGGGGACACTCTCATTTATCCTGAAAGCGCTGGGCTTGACAACGGAAAAATATATTTCACAATGGAGAACGGCGACACCTTTACAGTTATTCCAACCGTAAAGGATTGCTATATTTCCTTTGAAATAGCCGATTACAACGGAAATGCAAAAAGCCTGAGTTTTGCCCAGACCAAGCTTGACTATGAGACCGAGAGTGACGATGACCTTTGTGTGCTAGGCGTTTCAATGTGCTCAAAGGCGTTGACACAGAATCAGCCGAAAATAAGCACGAGGAATTATATGGCAACGGCGTTTGGCGAATTTGGCATCAACGGCGCGAAGTATGCCATTATCGCCACGCCTATAAAGTATCACCTTACCGCCCTCGAAGCGCTTGCAAAGGATACCGATATAAGAGAGGGCATTTTTTCGGCGAGCCGATTCGATTCGGAGACAGAAAGGCTTGTAAATACAAACTACTTTATCTGCCATAATTCAAATCACAAGACGCTCTTTGACAATATGGACCTTTACGTTTCGGTAGGCGTTGATATGCTTGCTTTTCATCAGGGCGGTGGAACCTTCAGACAGGGCGATTTCAATTTCGTTTATCAGAGCCTTAAAAGCGCATATATCAACGTGCTTTCATCCTACGTTGACAGTGCAGACCGACGCGACTATTCGTATTATATGACACCGGAGGGCGCAAGACTTCTCCCTATTGAGCATTCCAAGGAGTTTGAGTATCTTGGAAGCTATAAGCTCCAAGAGAACATAAAAAAATCCACGAGGGAAATCAAGCTGGAAAATTGCACTCTTACAGGCATTTATTACGTTGCCATCGGTGACGAGCTGATAAAGGCGACCTTTGAAAATGGTGTTACCACCGAGGTAACGAGGGGCGCCAGCGATACCGAAAGGTTTACGCACGACAAAGGCAGTGAAGCCGTTGTAATTGATATAACGGGTAGCGGTGCATTTAACTTCAAGGCGCTTGTTTCGGACAAATTAAGGGAGTACGGAATACTTTCGGGACTTCATACCTACGCCTTTTATATCAACGAGGGGTGTGAGGAGCTTCTCTCCGACCCCAAGTGGCAGGAGCAGTTTGAAATAACCGAGGAATATACGCTTGCCGAGGATATTACCGCAAGCACCAGAAGAATTAAAACTGTAGAAAGTCTTGACGGTGCAAGCAAGGGTACGGGCTGGCTTCACAGAGCATGGGACCTTGTGATTATCGACGGGGAGCTTATAAGGATAAACGTAGGCACGTTTAACGATAACACAATAACCGCAGTTGAGAGAGGGCGCTTTGATACCGTTGCAACCGAGCATAAGGCGGGTGCCAAGATAAAGAGAATCGGCTCGTACTACGGCGGACTTACCCCCGAAATAGGCAGTGACCTTTATTATTACGTGGGACAGCTCACAGGTG
Source organism: Clostridia bacterium (assembly GCA_017520825.1). GTDB lineage: Bacteria > Bacillota > Clostridia > Oscillospirales > SIG627 > RGIG6353. The sequence continues at coordinate 39,024 of JAFXEX010000021.1, forward strand.
AGGCGTATACCAACGGCGGTTTTGATATGGTCTACTTTGATGCAATCGACGGCGTGAGAAAGCATATTCCCACAGGCTCGGAATTCGGCGGATACCAGTATCACACAACCGAATTCCTGCGTGAAACTCTTGAGCATTGCGCCACCAAGCCGATAACAGAGGTCTATAACCCCTCGCAGTACGTAGTGCATAGCTACACTCCCGCCTACGATTACGCTAACAGAGGCTATAAGGAGTATATGAGGTATCACTCCGAATTCAATAAAACCTACCTCAATTCCTATTTCTTCGCCACTATGGGCTGGTACAACTTCTATCCACAGAAGGATATAGCCAATATCGTCGACGACCCGCTTAAATACCCTGCAAATACAGTTTACGAATATCAGCATACCGATGACGTTGACCTGCTGGGCACGCTGGGTATCGCCTACGATTATTCGATGGTCTTTGCAAACCTTGAAACTTACTATACACTTCCCAAGAACAAGTCCAACATTGACCGCTACGTCAAGTACGATAAGCTTCGCAAGGAGGGCTATTTCTCGGAAGAAATAAAGAAACAGCTTCGCGAAAGCAGTTACGAGCACGCACTGGTAGATAAGGGCAACGGCAACTGGGCGCTGGTGCAGAAGCACTACGACGATGCAAGAGTGCATAATTTAAGTGACAGCTATTTCAATTACATAGAGGGTAATAATCCCTTTGATGAGCAAACTCCCTTTATCAGAATCCAGACCGACTGGTCCAGCGTAGGGGAAGCCCCCGTTCTGCTTGCCGAATTTGACGAAAACAGCCCCCTCACTTCCCAAACGCTCTCCTACGAGTATGGCGAGACGGTGAACGCCGACCAACAGCATGCGCTTCGGGTCAGAGTAAAGGGCAACGGAAAGGGCGGGGCAATCTGCTTCTGCCTTGAAAGTCCCAAGGTGTCCGACGATAATCAGATAGATTACGTTATACCGCTTGATTTTGATGGGTGGAAGGAATTTACACTTGTGGCAACCGATTCTTTCCTTTATCCCGCAAATTATTTCCCTCATTGGAGTGGAAGAAACACCTATAATTTCAAGGTCTACCGAGGTCCCGTTGACTTTTCCGCAATTTCCAAGATGAGAATATTCACCTACGGAAACGTGGACGGCGTTATGATAGATGACGTAGTGCTTGCTAAACACACCTTTGCACCTATGGTCAATCCTACCGTAACCCTTGACAACGGAGACACAATCACCTTTAAGTGTACCGTCAATTCCAGCGAGTATCTTGAGTACGACGGCAAGAGCGCAGTTATTTTCGATGCCCTTGGCAACACCAGAGAGGTGGACGAAATAACGGGTAGCATTACCGTTGACAGCGGTAGCTACAAAGCAACCCTCACCGCCGATAGTGCAGTTGACGGAGCGATATTGCGCGGAAAACTAACCTTTGGCTTTACAGGAGAGGAATTGGAATAAAAACAAACCGTCAATGAAAGTAAAAATAAGAGCAAGAATAGAAGGAATTTATCCTTTTACTCCTGCTCTTTTTGCTTTGTTTATTTCGGCGGGAGCAAGCCCTCGCCCCGCCAGATACTCTTTTTTTACAAATTTTCCTTAATTTCTTATATTCACCAATTCCACATTGGTACATTTAAAGGTGTCGGTATCCAACTCGAATATTGCGCCCGAGATTGTAACCTCACCTTTTGCAGTGTTGTGGTATTGAGGTATTTTCGTGTAGAACTTTTTAATCATCAGCTCGGCGTCAAGCCCCAGCACCGAGTTGAACACACCGGTCATTCCCACGTCGGTAACGTAGCCAGTGCCGTTGGGCAGTATTCTTGCATCGTTTGTCTGAACGTGAGTGTGTGTTCCGAAAATTACGTTTATTCTTCCGTCAAAGGCAAGTCCGAAGGCTATTTTTTCACTTGTGGCTTCTGCGTGTAGGTCCACCACGGCAAAGTCAAAATTGCCCTTTTCTCTTTCGAGAATTGCCTCAGCTTTAAGGAAGGGGGATTCAAGGCTTTCCATAAATACTGTGCCTTGTAAGGATATAACCAGCATCTTATAGCCCGATGCATCAAAAATTCCGTAGCCTCTGCCGGGGCAGGCAGAAGGGAAGTTGGCAGGGCGAAGCACGGAGAGTGAATTTTCAAGATAGTCGGAAAAGGGTCTGTTTTGCCATACGTGGTTACCCGTGGTAATAACGTCAGCGCCCCCTGCAAACAGCATCTCGGCACTGTCACGGTCTATACCCCCTCGGGCCCCCGAATTTTCTCCGTTGGCTATAACTGCGTCAATATTCTTTTCTTTTCTTATCTGCCAAAGGCACTCTCTTATTTTAGCAGAACCGCTTTCTCCAACAATATCTCCTAAGGCTAAAATTCTGATTCTTGACATATTATCTCCCTTCGGCTACATATTTGGGCTAAAACCGAAAATGAAATAATCTTTCATATTCGGTTTAATGTCGCTCCCACAAACAGAGAGTGAACAAACCTCTCCCAAAAGCCGATTTTTCATAGGTAGAAAATCTTTCGATTTTCTTTGAATTATAAAAATTTCATTTTCTTCGCGTGTTGCTCGGACTGGCGTACATAGGTACGCCGACGCCTTCGCACTCCGCGATTTTATCTCCAAATTTGTGCGCCTTTTACGGCAGTATATGGCTTGAATTTTTGTTCGATTCGCTAATTCGCTACTCGGCAAAAATCCCACGCACATGCATCTTCATTCTTAATTTTGCATTTTATCGTGGTACGCCACTTTTTAAATGAGGCTGAGGAATAACCCCAGCCTCATTACTTCCGAACTTAAAAGTTCATATATTTCAATAAATAATTATTTTCCAATTAGATTTATGTCAATATATTAAACGCTTACTTTGCGTATTCAACAGTTCGGCTTTCCCTGATTACGTTTACCTTGATTTGTCCGGGATATTCAAGCTCGTTTTCAATCTTCTTGACTATCTCACGGGCAATAAGTACCATGTTTTCGTCGTTTACTACCTCGGGCTTAACCATAAGTCTGAGCTCTCTGCCTGCCTGAATAGCGAAGGATTTTTCTACGCCGTCAAAGCTTGTGGCAATTTCCTCCAGCTTTTCAAGTCTCTTGATGTAGCTTTCGAGATTTTCACGTCTTGCACCGGGTCTTGCAGCAGATATTGCATCGGCAGCCTGTACCAGCACTGCAACGATTGTCTGCGCCTCAACGTCACCGTGGTGCGCTTCAATAGCGTGAATAACTTCTTTGTTTTCTCTGTACTTCTTTGCAAGGTCAACACCAATCTGTACGTGTGAGCCTTCAACCTCGTGATTGAGCGCCTTACCTATATCGTGCAAAAGTCCTGCACGGCGCGCAACAGTCGGGTCTAATCCAAGCTCGGATGCCATCATACCTGCAATATGAGATACCTCAATAGAATGCATAAGTACGTTTTGTCCGTAGCTGGTTCTGTATTTGAGTCTTCCGAGAAGTCTTACAAGCTCACCGTTAATACCGTGAACGCCTGTTTCAAGAAGTGCGCTTTCGCCCTCCTGCTTAATAATAAGCTCAACTTCCTTCTTACTCTTTTCAACAATTTCTTCGATTCTTGCCGGATGGATACGTCCGTCAGCTATAAGCTTTTCAATGGAAAGACGGGCAATTTCTCGTCTCATGGGATCAAAGCTTGACATTGTAATTGCCTCGGGTGTGTCGTCGATAATAAGGTCAACACCTGTCAGCGTCTCAATCGTTCTGATGTTTCGTCCCTCGCGTCCTATAATTCTTCCCTTCATATCGTCATTGGGAAGGGGAACGACGGATACTGCAACCTCGGATACCTGATTTGATGCGCAACGCTGAATAGCAAGGGAAACAATGTTTCTCGCCTTTTCGTCTGCCTCGTCCTTAATGTTCTGTTCGATATCAGCAAGTCTGAGCGCCGCCTCGTGCTTAGCCTCGGCTTCAATCTTTTCAACCAGATAAGCCTTTGCCTCGTCGCTTGTGAGTCCTGCGTATTCCTCAAGCACGTGAATTTGCTTCTGCTTGATAGCCTCAATCTCTTCCTTAACGTCCTGATTTTCCTTAATTGCCTTGTTAAGAAGCTCTTCCTTCTTTTCAAGATTTTCCATCTTTCTGTCAAGATTTTCTTCCTTTTGAATGGCTCTCTTTTCAAGCTTGAACACTTCGTTTCGGCGTTCCTTGACCTCACGGTCAGCCTCAGCCTTGTTACGAAGAATTTCTTCCTTGGATTCTACCAGGGCTTCCTTCTTAAGACGTTCAGCTTCCTTTCTTGCGTCAGCCACAATCTTTACAGCCTCTTCTTCAGCCGAGCCGATTTTCGCCTCTGCTATTTTCTTACGGTAGAAAAAGCCGAGAAGTGCGCCAACTACAAGGGTAAATATCGCCACAAGAACAGTAACAACAATCTCCATTTTCCAAGCACCTCCTTTATATAAATTTCTATCAATCGCGTGGAAGAAACACTCGCCCACACTATGACATTATATATTTTACATTATTTTTATTATAAAGTCAATAAATGATTTGAGTTTTTTGGGACAATATTTGAAATTTTTTCATAAACTTTCGAAAATTTCTCCCGAAGGTGTTGACAAATCGAAAATTTAGTGATATTATATTCAAGCACAAAAGTGAAATGCGGGTGTAGTTCAATGGTAGAATTCCAGCCTTCCAAGCTGGTCGCGTGGGTTCGATTCCCATCACCCGCTCCATTTTTTTGCTTATGCGCTTGTAGCTCAGTTGGATAGAGCAACCGCCTTCTAAGCGGTAGGTCGGGAGTTCGAGCCTCTCCAAGCGCGCCATATACGGTGGATATAGCTCAGTTGGCTAGAGCGCCAGGTTGTGGCCCTGGAGGTCGTGGGTTCGAGCCCCATTATTCACCCCATAAAAAGAAAGCACTATATATAGGCAAAATCGCCTGTATATAGTGCTTTTTTCGTCTTTTGACTTTGCCCAAACTTGCCCCAAATATCCCTAATTACACCAAAAAATGATGTAAAAATGATGTAGTATTTTCATATAGGATTTCTGTGCGTATATATCACCACCTTTGAAGGTGTCAAACGGATTTCCCTCCCGGGTTCGAATTCATAGCGTCACACAAACAAAACAACCACCCAATCGGGTGGTTTTATTGTTATGGTAGAAAGAACGATAATAATATTAAGATTATTCTAATGAAATCGTTCACTTTGTTCACGATGAAATCCAAACGAGTTTGGATGAAATCACAGTCTTCGACTTTGATGAAATTAAATCCGTCTTTTATTCGCCGAAGGCGATTTCATCTGGTTAACAGATTTCATCCACGATAGTGGATTTATTCCGTCGCAAGACGGATTTAGTTGAAAAAAGCACCGACGTAAGTCGATGCTTTTTTCTGGCTGCGGAACTAGGATTCGAACCCAGACAAACAGAGTCAGAGTCTGTCGTGCTACCTTTACACAATTCCGCAATGTTCAATTGACGGATTAAAGTATATACCAATAAGGCGAAAATGTCAAGATGTTTTTTAAAAAATCTTGTTTTTCTTTCAAAATTCTTCTTCAAAACAGTGCGTGAATTCATTTTTTATGAAAAATTTTTTCAATTTCAGGGATTTTTTTCGCTAAAATTTTACGAAGTGCTTTTTTGACCGTCTTTTTTTAAGATTTTTTCGTTTCTAAAATTAGCCCGTTATAATATAATGGTAGAAAGAGAGAAAATTTTTGCAATATTTTTTTCGTTGAGCGCCTTTTAAAAAACTCAAAATCCCACGCCCGAAATTTTATAAAATTACGATAATTCGTAATATTTTGGGCGTCAAAAAGGGGCTCAAAAACACGAAAATGCCTATTTTGCTTGACAAATTGTTTTTTTAGGTGTATAATACCTCACGAAATCAAATAATTTTACGAAAGGTTTTATTGCATGTACGAGAAGAAAATCGACGGTGTCATGGAAGCGTCGAAGGTGCTCGGAGTCATCGGAACTCAAAAAAGACACCTTTCTCTATCGGCTTTTATGACCTCCATTGGAAGACGCCTTGCGTATCTGCTTGGTGTCGTTTTAACACTCTTGCTTGTTACACTGACTATAAAAGCAATTATCATTTTCCCCGAAGCAAGCTCAACTACTGCCCTTAACGCAGGCTGTGAAAGAGCAGTTTCACCCGAGGCGCAGATGACTGCCACATCAGCTATCCTTCCCAAAACGGCCGTATATTATCACGGCGTCAGACTTGGTGAGTACGAGGGCGAGGGAGTTACGGTGGCAGAAGCGTTGAAAAGCTTCAATATCACCCTTGGAGAAAATGACGTAACCAATTACGGACTTGACGAAAGCCTGTTTTACGGAATGACCCTTAACATCGACGAGGTTACCTGGCGTGAGGCCATAGTTGATTCGGCTATCCCTTACGATATAGTTGAGGTAGAATCCCAGACCGTTCCCAAGGGGGAGCGCGTCGTGGTGACCGAAGGCGTTATGGGCTCCTCACAGCAGGTGGTTAAAACCAAATACGTCAACGGCGAGCTTACCGAGGAAGCCTCTTCCTTTAATCGCTATATCGAGCCTGTTGACGAGGTGGTGCATATCGGCGTTGGCGGTGTGTTTACTGCCCCCGACGGCACGGAATACAATTATTCATACTACCTTGACGTTACTGCAACTGCCTATACTCACACGGGCGACCCTACGTATATGGGTACCGTTGCCGAGGTGGGTGTAATAGCAGTTGACCCCAGGAACATCGACCTTGGCTCAGACGTCTACGTTATCGGTAATTACGGTGACTACGGACTTTGCCGTGCCGAGGATATCGGTGGAGGCATCAAGGGTAAGCGTATCGACGTATTCCTTGATACCGAAGAGGAGTGCGTTCAGTTCGGCAGACGCAAAATGCGTGCTTACATTATAGAAAAATAACGCAAAGGAGAGCCACTCGGCTCTCCTTTAATTTTTATCTTTTATAATATTCTTCGAATAAATCGTTGGGTGTGCATTCAAGTATATCGCAGAGACTTTGGAGATTTTCAAATTTTATACTGCCCGTTTGATTATTTACCATTTTATTGAAATTCTGATAGCTCAAACCCATCTGAATGTAAAGCCAATACTTTGTCTTGCCCTTTTCCTTCAATATGTCAAGTATCCGTAATTTCATAATACACCTCCACATTATCTAATGTAAAAATTATATATTGCCAAAACACTTGACAAATAGACATTTACATTATATAATGTACACATCAGATAAGAAAGGATGTGTAAAGGTGTCGGATAAGTATGTTTATAACTTGAAAAGACATACGCTTCATATCGAAGGGTATTGTTACAATGCACGAAAAGGAATGCATTATGACAAAACACTCTATAAGTGCTTTTCCACAGAGGAAGAGGCTCGGGCATATGGAGGTCGTTCTGTTGGTATGTGTAAGTTGTGCTTGTATAAACGAGAGAAATTATTGGAAAAAGGAATGTAAAAAGAAATGAGTAACAAAGAAGATAAAAATTTGAGAGTATTCAATATGGTATGTATTATAGGTGCTGTTATACTGTTGATTATGTTTGTATGGTTTATCATTGAAATGAATAATATTTACAGTGATATGCCGAGCACCCCTGTGTGTGTAAATTGCGAATTTAGGTCTCGCAAATACGATAGTGTGTATTGCGATGAGTGCTATGAGAAATTGACACAAAAGGCATGGGAAAGAAATTGGGGAGATGATTAATGTAATAAATCATAAAAGTTTTTGAAGGGGAGTATGAGGGGGAACTTTTTTCAAGAAGTTCCCCCTCATAATTTTATCTTACGATAAGCTCTTCGTTTTCAAGGTCAACTGTGAGAGTACAATTCTCACTTATATTTCCTGCGATGATACGCTTTGCAACCAGCGTTTCAACAGTGTGCTTGATATAGCGCTTGAGTGGTCTTGCGCCGAATTGTGGGTCGTAGCCGTTATCGGCAATAAACGCCTTGGCAGACTCGGTTACCTCAAGACTTATTCTCTGCGCCGAAAGCCTTTCCTTCAAATCCCCAAGGGTCAGGTCAATTATCCTTGTGATATGCTCCTTGGACAAGGGGGTGAAGATAGTGGTTTCGTCAAGTCGGTTGAGGAACTCGGGTCGGAAGCTACGCTTGAGAATGGCGTTGATTTCCTTTTCGGCTTCCTCGGTAATGCACCCATTTTCCTCAATGGACTCAAGAATAACGGGGGAGCCCAGGTTCGAGGTGAGAATGATGACGGTGTTCTTGAAGTCTACCGTTCTTCCCTGAGAATCGGTAATGCGTCCGTCGTCAAGCACCTGCAAAAGCACGTTGAACACGTCTGGGTGCGCCTTTTCAATCTCGTCGAAAAGCACTACCGAGTAGGGACGGCGCCTTACTGCCTCGGTAAGCTGACCACCCTCCTCGTAGCCCACGTAGCCGGGAGGCGCTCCGATAAGACGGGATACCGAGAATTTCTCCATATATTCCGACATATCAATTCTTACCATATTCTTTTCGTCGTCAAAAAGACTTTCGGCAAGGGTTTTTGCAAGCTCGGTTTTACCCACGCCCGTAGGACCGAGGAACAGGAACGAGCCTATGGGCTTGTCGGGGTCCTGAATTCCTGCACGGGAACGGATAATGGCGTCGGCAACCGAGGATACTGCTTCCTCCTGACCGATGACACGGCGATGAAGCACGGCTTCAAGATTCTGAAGCTTGTCCTTTTCGCCCTCCACCAGCTTTGAAACGGGAATGCCCGTCCAACGCTCAACTATTCGTGCAATTTCCTCGTCGGTCACCTTGTCGCGAAGGAGCTGTCGGTCACCCGAGGCAGTCTTTTCCGCCTCTTCTATTTTTGCAATAAGCTCGGGCTTGGTTTTGTACTTCAGCTCGGCAGCTCGGTTAAGGTCGTATTCGTTTTCTGCCTTTTCAATTTCGTAGTTTACGCTCTCCAGCTCCTCACGAAGCCTTTGAAGATTCGTGATGGAGCTTTTTTCGTTTTCCCATCTTGCGTGGAGCTGATTGAACTCGTCACGCATTGCCGAAAGCTCCTTCTTTATCTGTTCAAGCTGTTCCTTTGACAGAGAGTCGGTTTCCTTTGACAGAGCAGCCTCTTCGATTTCGTGCTGAATAATCCGTCTTTGAATTACGTCAAGCTCGGTGGGAAGCGAATCAATTTCGGTGCGTATCATAGCGCAGGCTTCGTCAACCAGGTCGATAGCCTTGTCGGGCAGAAATCTGTCGCTGATATATCTGTTTGACAGCACTGCTGCCGAAATGAGAGCCGAGTCCTGAATCTTTACGCCGTGGAATACCTCGTAACGCTCCTTCAAGCCTCGAAGAATTGCCACAGTGTCGTCAACGGTCGGCTCGCCTACGAGAACAGGCTGAAAGCGTCTCTCAAGGGCAGGGTCCTTTTCGATATACTTTCTGTATTCGTCAAGGGTGGTTGCGCCGATACAGTGAAGCTCGCCTCTTGCAAGCAGAGGCTTTAAGAGGTTACCTGCATCCATTGCGCCGTCGGTCTTGCCTGCGCCCACTATGGTGTGAAGCTCGTCGATAAAGAGAATTATTCTTCCCTCGCTCTTTGAAACCTCGCCAAGCACTGCCTTTAGCCTTTCCTCAAACTCTCCACGGTACTTTGCGCCTGCAATGAGAGCGCCCATATCGAGAGCGAAAATAGTTTTATCCTTAAGGCTGGCAGGCACGTCACCCTTGACTATTCTTTGTGCAAGTCCCTCGGCAATAGCCGTTTTACCAACGCCCGGCTCACCGATGAGCACGGGATTGTTTTTGGTTTTTCTCGAAAGTATTCGTATAACGTTTCTGATTTCGTCGTCTCTGCCGATGACGGGGTCGGGCTTCTTGGTACGGGCGCGCTCCACCAGGTCGGTGCCGTACTTATTAAGGGCGTCGTAGGTCTCCTCGGGGTTGTCTCCCGTCACTCTGGCATTCTTTCTTACGGTTGAAAGCGCCGTCAGGAACTTTTCTCTGTCAATTGAGAAAAGTGAGAAAAGCTTTGCCACGTCCTTTGAGCCGTTTTCAATAAGGGCAAGGAACAGATGCTCCACCGATACGAAATCGTCCTTCATTGACGCTGCCGTCTTTTCAGCCGTTGACAAAACTCGGTCAAGGGTGGTGGAGAGGTAAATTCTGTCAGCCTCTCTTGACCCTCCCGAAACCTTGGGCAACGCCTCTACCAGCTTTCTCGCATTGGCGATTGCCGACTCGGGCTGAATATCCATTTTTATCATAAGCTGGGGAATAAGTCCGTCTCTCTGTTCAAGGAGAGACAAGAGCAGGTGCTCGCATTCTATCTGAGCGTTGGAATACTCTGCAGTAAGGGATTGAGCGTCGTTAAGCGCTTCAAGTGATTTTTGAGTAAATTTTTGAGCATTCATTATTTTTTGCTCTCCTTTCTATTATTTATGTGCTTATTATAATCTCGGTTTATGAACAAATTGAAAACGAACAGTTTCTGTATAGTAAACATTTAGCACTCAAAACAAGAGAGTGCTAAAAATTGAGATAAAAAACATATATTTGTTGAAAATAACTTGACAAAACCCTTAAAGAGTGGTACAATTACTCTACCTCTTTGTGCGTTGATGCCGAGAGGGAGGCGCGATTATTCGCAAAAATAAACGGAGGTGCCGATATGAGAGTAAAAATCACACTCGCTTGCAGTGAATGTAAGCAAAGAAATTACGACACGGTCAAGAATAAGAAGAATGACCCTGACAGACTTGAAATGCACAAGTACTGTAAATTCTGCCGCAAGCATACTCTTCACAAAGAGACCAAGTAGTATTACTGATTTAAGAAAGAGGAGGAATCCGATATGGCAGAAGAAAACGTAAAGAAGACCAACAAAGTGGTTAAGTTCTTCAAGGATCTTAAGAGAGAGCTTAAGAACATCGTTTGGTCGCCTAAGAAGGATGTCGTTAAGAACACAACTGTCGTTGTAGTCGTAACTGCGATAGCTGCTGTTGTAATTATGCTTGTTGATGCCGGTCTTTCAAAGTGTCTTGACTTACTTGTAACTTTATTTCACTAATCAGGAGGCAATATGACGCTTCAGGAAAACAACACACCCCATTGGTATGTAGTGCATACCTATTCGGGTTATGAAAACAAAGTTGCAACAAACCTTGAAAAGATTGTTGAAAACAGAAATATGGGACATCTTATCCACGCCATCAAGGTACCCGTTGAGGTAGTTGAAGGTGACGATGGAAAATCGGAAGAGCATAAGCTTTTCCCCAGCTACGTTCTCGTTAAAATGATAATGAACGACGAAAGCTGGCACGTGGTACGCAATACCACGGGAGTAACCGGTTTTGTCGGTCCCGGTTCAATGCCCGTAGTCCTGCTTGATGAAGAAGTAGAGGCTCTCGGTGTGGATACCGACGATAAACCCCTTGAATTCGCACTCGGCGACGTTGTTGAGATTGTGGGAGGACCCCTTCAGGGAATTATTTCCTCGGGTAAGATCCTCGAAATATCTCCCGACAACAAGTCTGTCAAGCTTCTTGCCACTATGGCAGGACGTGAGACTGCTATCGAGGTAGAATCCAATCTGGTTAAAAAACTTTAATTTTTTGTTTATTAAATGCGTAAAGCTTTAATAAATGCGATGTGCATAAAAACCGTGGCAACGCCGTCATTCGTCTGCCCTGGGCACACGCATCAGTGGGAGGGACAAAATCCCGAATTTATTACCACATGGAGGTGTATTTAAAATGGCAAAGAAAATTATTGGATACGTAAAACTGCAGATACCTGCAGGAAAGGCAATGCCCGGTCCCCCTGTAGGACCTGCGCTTGGTCAGTACGGTCTTGCAATCCCTGCGTTCACAAAGGAATTCAACGAGCGTACAAAAAACGATATGGGTCTCATCATACCTGTTGTAATTACAGTATATGCTGACCGTTCATTCACATTCATCACAAAGACTCCTCCTGCAGCAGTTCTTATCAAGAAGGCAGCAGGCATTGAGAGTGGCTCAGGTGTTCCCAACAAGAACAAGGTAGCTAAGCTCACAAAGGAACAGGTTAGAAAAATTGCTGAACAGAAGCTTCCCGACCTTAACGCAATTAACATCGAATCAGCTATGAGCATGATAGCAGGTACCGCCAGAAGTATGGGCGTTACCGTTGAAGAATAAGGAGGGCGAGCACAATGTTTAGAGGAAAGAATTATCAGGACAGCGCAAAGCTTGTTGACAAGGCAAAGCTTTACGACGTAGCAGAAGCTTGCGACCTCGTTTGCAAGACTTCAAAGGCAAAATTTGACGAAACCGTTGAGCTTCACGTAAGACTCGGCGTTGATTCAAGACACGCAGACCAGCAGGTAAGAGGTGCAGTTGTACTTCCTAACGGAACAGGTAAGACTGTTCGTACTCTCGTTTTTGCAAAGGGTGACTTTGCAAAGGCTGCAGAGGCTGCAGGTTCAGATTACGTAGGAGCAGAGGAATACGTTCAGAAGATTCAGTCAGAGAACTGGTTTGATTTTGACGTTATCATCGCTACTCCCGACATGATGGGCGTTATCGGACGTCTCGGTAAGGTGCTTGGTCCTAAGGGACTTATGCCCAACCCCAAGGCAGGTACAGTAACAACAGACGTTGCTAAGGCTGTAACAGATGCTAAGGCAGGTAAGGTTGAGTACCGTCTTGACAAGTCCAACATCATCCACTGCCCCATCGGTAAGTCATCATTTGGCGCAGAAAAGCTCGCAGAGAACTTCAACGCTCTTATGGGCGCTATCATCAAGGCTAAGCCTGCTGCAGCAAAGGGTCAGTACATCAAGAGCTGTACCATTGCTTCAACAATGGGCCCCGGCGTGAAGGTTAACTCAGCTAAGCTCGGCTAATTTTAAGTCGAAACTCACACAAAAAATCGCACGGATTTTTATCCGTGCGTTTTTTTATTGCATTGGAAATTGTATTAGCAATTTGCTTGTAACAAACAAAGTCTACCTATAAAATCGTGAGCGTCAGCGAACATTAATTTCCAAAGGCGACTTTTTCATTTATTTTTTATTTATTTTCCTGAAGGCGCTGAACAGCAGAACGCCTGCCACAAGTCCAACGGTGCCCTGTACGGCGTTGAAGGGAATATTGAGAATGGCCGTTTTGAAGCCACATATGAAAACTCCCTCAAACACGAGATAGCCTGCAATCATAACCAGCTCTGCTACGATTCCCGAAAGGATTGTCTTGACTGTGGTTGAGCCTTTGGAACGGTTAAGAAGCAACGAGACTATTACTGCCATCAAGCCTTTTATAAGGAAAGTGGCTGGTGTGTAGATGGCGTAAGGGGAGAGCAGGTCTGCAAGGGCAGAGCCTATTCCTGCCGAGAGAAAGGCGTACCTGCAGGGCAGAAGCCACCCACAAAGCAAAACGGCGCAGTCGCCAAGATTTACGTTGCCCACGGCAGTTACGGTGGGAACGCTTATCACTCTCGTTAAAATGAAAACCAGTGCAGAAAGCATTGAAGCAAGCACAATTTTGTTGGTGGTTCTTTTCATAGGTATCACCCTTTCTGAATTTTATGAAGTTATTTTAGCACGAACGGACGTATAAATCAATAGGCAAATAATAAAATTCACATTTTGGTAAATACTGAAACGGGGTGAATTTATGATAATACTTAAAGCAGTAATAACCTCCGTTCTTTCTATGATACTTCTGTTCTTTCTCACCAAGCTGACGGGGGACAAGCAAATCTCACAGATGTCGATGTTCGACTATATTGCCGGAATTACCATCGGGTCCTCGGCAGCAGAAATGGCAATAGGGGGAGAGGTGTTTATTCCTGCCACCGTGGTCACCTTCCTTTACGGCGTTGCAGCGTTTCTGATTTCCTATATTTGCAACAAATCTCTCAAAGCCCGTCACTTTCTCAACGGCGAGCCCGTAATTCTCTATCAGAACGGAATATTCTATAAAAAGAATATGGCAAAGGTGCGTATGGATATGGGAGAGTTTCTCACACAGTGCAGAACCAACGGCAACTTTTCCCTGAGGGATATTTCCTGCGTGATTATGGAGTCCAACGGAAAGGTCAGCTTTTTGAAAAAGCTTGCCGACAAAAACGGTCAGCTTGCCGTAAACGTAATGGTTGACGGCAATATTCTCAAGGAAAATCTTGCTTGTATCGGCAAAACCGAATGGTGGCTTCTCAACGAGCTTGACAAAAAGAGAATAAGAGTGCACGACGTTATGCTTGCAACCGTTGAAAACGGTGCTCTCTACGTTTATCCTTTTTCCGAAAAAGAAGAAAAAAATAATTTGTTTGAGTAACTGTTTAAGGCTTTTTCTCATATAATGAAGTAAAAACTATATGAAAGGAAGAAAAAGTATGCAAACAGGAACCTTGAGAATAGAACTTACAACGGGTGGAGCATTGCCTGTAAACGATGCGATAGTCAGAATAAAATCGGTTTCGGGAGAGCTTCTTTACGAAGCCCCGATTCCTTTGGGGAGTGGGGGAAGGTCCCAGGCGTTTGAGCTTGAAGTACCCGACATAGCCCTTTCCCTTGACAGAAATGAAACCCCGGCACCCTACGGACTTTTCAACGTTGAGGTGCTGTCGGGAAATTTCGCCCGTGCATTTATAAACGGCGTTCAGGTATTTGCCCAGAGAGAAGCCATTTTGCAGGTGCCACTTCAACCGAGAACCGAGTCCTTCCCCTCGGCTAACCTGCCAAACACCTTTACAATTCCACCCAACGCCCTCCGTCTGCCACCTCAGCCCCAAGGTGATACTTCAACTCTTTTTCCACAGTTGCCCTCAACTCAGCTTCACGCATTCCCCTTTATTCCACAGTATATAACCGTACATCTTGGTGTACCCACCGATTTTTCGGCACGGAACGTTACCGTTACCTTTCAGGATTACATAAAAAACGTTGCCAGTAGTGAAATATATCCCACCTGGCCCGAGGAGTCCTTGAAGGCGAATATTATTGCACAGATTTCCTTTGTGCTTAACCGAGTATATACCGAATGGTACAGAAGCCGTGGCTACGATTTTGATATTACCAACAATACGGCGTTTGACCAATATTTCGTTGAGGGAAGAAATATATTCCAGAACATAAGTGAGCTTGTAGATGAGATTTTCAATATTTATTTGCAAAAGCCCGGCAACGAAGAACCTTTCTTTGCTCGCTATTGCAACGGAACCACCTCAACCTGCGACGGCTTGTCCCAGTGGGGCACGGTTTCCCTTGCCAACGATGGCTTGAACGCTCAAAGCATATTGGAATACTATTACGGAGACGTTGAGCTGGTTGAAACCGACGACCTGAGAGGACCCTTTGAGTCATATCCCGGAAATCCACTAAAGCTTGACTCCAGAGGCGTTCCCGTCAGAACTATTCAGGAACAGCTTAACCGAATTGCCATAAACTACCCCTCAATTCCCTTCGTGGCAGTTGACAGCATTTTCGGTCCCTCTACCGAGCGAAGCGTAAGACAGTTTCAAAGAATTTTCAACCTTACTCCAGATGGAATAGTGGGCAAGGGCACCTGGTACGCCATATCCAGAGTGTACGTAGCAGTAAAGGACCTTGCCGAGCTGACAAGTGAGGGCGAAAGAGTTGACTATGCGTCCCAGGAATATCCCGGTGAGCCCTTGCGTCTTGGCGACAGAAGCGTTGAGGTCCTTGAAATTCAGCTCTATCTCAGCACTATTGCTCTCTATAACAACGAGGTAAAAACCGTTGCAATCGACGGCGTTTTCGGTGAAAGCACCTTGAATTCAGTAGTTTCCTTCCAGCGAGCCTATGGAATTGACCCCGACGGAATAGTGGGAAGAATAACGTGGGAAAGGCTGGTTGACGTGTACAACGGAATTATAGATAACGTTGACGTGCCCATGGTGGGCGCTGACATTGAGGTACAGCCTTATCCCGGAGTTCCCCTCAGAGTAGGCTCGCAGAGCAATCTCGTAGTATACCTCAGACGCATTATTAATGAATTGAGCAACGTATACGCCGACCTTTCTCCCGTTGACGTTAACGACCTCTATGACGAAGCACTTGCTGAACAGGTGCGCAATTTCCAGAGCCTTGCTTCTCTGCCTGAAACGGGTGTCGCTGACGAAACTACCTGGAATTATCTCAACGAGGCTTACAAGAGAGAAGCAATGAATTCTGCTCTTGATTTAGGAGAGCGCCCCTATTCAGGAACACCCTTGAGAGTAGGCTCACAGGGTCTGAACGTAAGGTACGTGCAGGCGGGACTTGAACGATTGCGCACCAGAGAGCCCGAAATTCCTCAGGTTACGGCAGACGGTGTGTTCGGTACTTCTACCGAGAATGCAGTGCGTACTTTCCAGCGTCTTTACGGCTTGCTTCCCGACGGAATTGTGGGTGAATATACCTGGAATACCCTTAACACTGCTCTTCAGAATCTTAATCAGCCCGTTACTCCACGAGCCGAGGTGGTAATTCAGGAAACCGAGGAGGAGCTCACGGCTCAGGTCGATATAGCGGAACGGATAGAGGATAAGGTTGAGGAGCTTGAGGAAAAGCTTGAAGATAAGCTTGACGAAATAGAGGACAGAATAGAGGACGAAATTGAGGAACGGCTTGAACAACCACCACGCCGTGAGGTAAAACGGCTTGGCTTGTCGGAGCCTTACGAGAGACCCCTCAGAGTTGGAAGCGTGGGACGTGACGTTGAGAAAATGAAGGATGCACTCTACCAAAAGGGATATCTTGACAGAAACGCTGCAAACGGAGATATCTTCGGTATCGCTACCCGACGTGCAGTGGAGCTGTTACAGCGTGATGCAGGTCTTACCCCCACGGGTAGGGTGGATGAAGGTACTTGGAACGAAATATTTAAATAAAAGAGGAGATGTTAAAAATGTCCATTCTGAAGCATTTTTCCTATCTCCTATAAGTCAGGGCAGTAAAAACCACTGGTTTTTACTGCCCATTATTATTAGTTCACTACGTTTTGAGGCTTTCCGTCAAAGTAAGCCTGAATATTCTTGACGGTAACGTCAAGCAGTCGGCTTCTCGCCTCCTTGGGTGCCCACGCAATATGGGGAGTGACGATTACGTTGTCAAGATTTATAAGGGGAGAGGAATTTACGGGTGGCTCTTCCGTAAGAACGTCAATTCCGGCGCCGTACACCTTTCCACTTTTGATTGCTTCGGCAAGGTCGTTTTCATCAATAAGTCCACCACGGGCAGTATTGATAATTATTACCCCATCCTTCATTTTCTCAATGGTTTCACGTCTTATAATTCTCTTGTTGTCCTCCTTCAAGGGACAGCAAAGAGAAATTACGTCGCTTTCGGAAAGCAATTCGTCCAGCTCCACGTGTTCAACGCCGTCCAGACTCTGACTTGAATGATAGCAAATTACCTTCATTCCAAATGCTTGTGCAATTTTCGCCGTAGCGCATCCGATTGCTCCCATTCCGATAAGCCCCAGAGTTTTTCCCGAAAGCTCTATTAGGTTGGAAATATGGAAGGTATAATCGGGACATTTCTGCCACGTACCCTCCTTTACTGCGTTGGAGTGGTCTCCCGTTCTGATGCAAAGCTCTAAAATAAGAGCAAAAATGTGTTGCGCTACCGAGGGGGTGGAGTAGGCAGGAACGTTGGAAACCGTTATTCCGTGTCTGCGTGCCCCTTCAACGTCTACAGTGTTATATCCGGTTGCCGTCACCGAAATAAATTTCAGATTTTTGCAGGCTGTGAAGATTTCCTCATTCATAATCACTTTATTCACCACGACCGTCTCTGCATCTCCGATTCTTGCTATGGCTTCCTCGGTGGTAGCCGTTCTGTCGTAAAGCTCAACCTCACCAAGAGCGTTGAGAGCGCTGAAATCAAGGTCGCCGGGATTGAGCGCATAACTGTCAAGATAAACTATTCGCATTATTTTGAAATATCTCCTACACTGTTTAATATATAATGTGGACGGTATGAGAAGGAATCGAAGTTTTCGTCGTTGGTAACGCCTGTCAGCACCAGCGCAGTATCAACCTCGGTCTGTATTCCCGCTACGATATCGGTGTCCATTCTGTCACCCACGATAAGGGTGTCTGCTCTGTGACATCCAAGCTGATGAATGGCGTGTCTCATAATGAGAGGGTTGGGCTTGCCTATGAAATACGCTTCCTTGCCCGTCGTCATTTCTATGGGTGCGATAAGGGCACGGCAGGCAGGAACTATTCCGTTCTCGCTGGGAGCAGTAAGGTCACTGTTGGTTCCTATAAGCTTTGCTCCGTTGAATACCAATCGTACTGCACGCTCTATCTTGTCGTAGCTATAAGAACGTGTTTCGCCTACAACCACGTAATCGGGATTGACGTCGTTCATATAAATATCCTTGTCGTAAAGAGCGTTGGTAAGACCTGCCTCGCCGATAACGTAGGCAGTACATCCAGGCTTCTGCGAGGCAAGGAAGGATGCCGTGGCAAGAGCGCTGGTGTAAAAATGGCTCTCGTCAATGTCAAGTCCCATTCTTGCAAGCTTAAGGCTTAATTCCTTGGGGGAGCGCTCGGGACTGTTGGTGAGAAACAAAAACTTTTTGTTTTCACGCTTCAGCCAATCCACGAATTCGGGAACTCCGGGCAAAAGCTTGTTTCCGTGATAAATAACTCCGTCCATATCGCATATAAAGCCTTCCTTTTTCTGAAAGACCGTTGCGTCCTTTATTACTAAATCTTTAAGCATTTTTATCTCCTTATCTCTTTGCTCAATTTCCGTAGTTTATATAATAATCCGAAAGAAATTCTTCCGATATCGTAGACTTGACCTTTGCTATTATTTTGTCGTAGCTGTACGCCGAGCTTTTCAAGGTAGTTCCGTGAGTTTCATAAAGCTCCTGCGAGTAATTTTCAAGAGTATACATCTTGAGAGAGCGTCTGGTCAGACTGTAGTGGCACATAGTGGGATTGAAAAGGGGATTTTCTACTCTTGCACCGTTTTCATCCTTAACTATGTCAAGGCTGAGATATCCACCGAACATATTCCAGGGATAGTACATAGTGGAAATAAAGTTTCCAAGGGAGTAAGCAATAAGGGTTTTGTGTCCCTCTGCGTTTTCCTTCCATTTCATTTCCTGAATAACGTGGGGATGAGTACCGATTATTACGTCAGCCCCTGCGTCAACCAACGCCTGCGCCTGATTTCTCTGGTCCTGATTGGGATCGAAGGAATCCTCCCAGCCCCAGTGCATTGACACAAACACAAGGTCGGCAAGCTCACGGGCTTCTTTTACCTGGCGCGTAAGCTCTGCTTCATCGGGCAAGGGAATGTATATATCCTCGTAGCCTGCCCCGGTGGGCATTCCGTTGGTGCTGTAGGTATATGCAAGAAAGGCAATTTTTACGCCGTCCTTTTCATATACTCTGATATCGTTATAATCTTCCTTATTCTTATAGCTGCCTATCTGCATAACGCCAAGGTCGGCTTTGGATGCCCAATAGTCTGCGTGATACAGAAGTCCCTTGCCACGGCAGTCAAGCATATGATTTGTTGCTGTGTTTATTACGTCAAAGCCCAGACGGATAAGAGTTTCGCCCATCTCGTCGGGGGTGTTGAAGTTGGGATAGCCTGCAGCAGGGAAGTCGGGTCCTGCAATGGGCGTTTCCTGATTTATAAAGGCAATGTCGGCGCCCGAGACGATTTCCTTGAAATTTTCATACATAGGGTCGAAATAGTATTTCGTTCCCGTGTTATATTCACTGGCAAGCCTTTCTCCGTCCTCAATAATGGAGCTGTGTATAAGATTGTCTCCGAAAGCCACGAAGGTCAGTCTCGTTTCCTGGGGCACGGGCTCAACCTCGGGCTCAATTTCGGGAGGTACGATTGGCTGGTCCTGATTTTCGATTTCGTTTGGTGTAGCTGTGTTATCGGTTACAGGTGGCTTGGGGGTGTCGGGAGTATTACAGCTCTTGAAGATGCAAAGTCCCACGAATAGCAGAGCCACAATGATAACGAGTATAGCCGCAGTGACACTCGGTCTGAGATGACGTCTGCGTTTTCTTTGTGCCATGTTTTTGTGCTTCCTTTCTTCCTTTATATATTATATAATATAATAAGTTGTTCCAATTGTCAATAAAGGATAAGAAGGATTTATTTAAATGTAAAAATTTTCCAATAAGTGTAAAAACTTCGCAACCGTAAAGCCTTATGTAACAAAAGGAGCAGGTTATGTAACAAAAGTCCGCTAACGTTACGGCTAATGTTACAGTTATGTTACAAAATTCCAAAACCCTTGCATTTTAAAAATCGTTATGATATTATGATAGTGCCAAAAGAAAGGCAAAAGAAATTTTTTAGGAGGTTTTCAACTATGAAAACAAGCGCACGCTTTTTAGCAATGCTCCTTGCAGTAGTTATGATTGCAAGCGCAGCACTTTCAGTTTCCGCTTTTTCAGACGTTACAGCAGGTGTAGACCACGCTACAGCAATTAGCGTTCTTTCACAGCTCGGCGTTATCGGCGGTTATGAAGACGGCACATTCAAGCCCACTCAGAACGTTACACGTGCTGAAATGGCAAAACTCGTTTATGTTCTCTACACTACATTCGTAGATGCAGGAGCAGGCACAGTTAAGTTTAACGACGTTAAGGCTGACAACTGGGCTGCTGGTTACATCTCATGGTGTGCTAGCAAGGGAATCATCGGCGGCTACGGCGACGGTAACTTCGGTCCTTCCGACAACGTTACATACGACCAGGCTCTTAAGATGGTTTGCGGAGCTCTCGGTTACAATGACTGGGATTCAGCTCTTTGGCCCACAGACGTAAGATCTAAGGCTATCAGAGAGCTCGCTCTCAACGAAGGCATCGCTGACACCGTTAAGGGTAGCGACAAGCTTACCAGAGGTCAGGTTGCACAGATCATGTACAACGCTCTTCTCGCTCCTATGAACGAGACCAAGATCACATACGTTTATGACACAAGCTCATACGTAGATGCAAACGGCGACCCCGTAGAAGTTAAGGTTCCTGTTGAAGTAGCTAAGACTCTCGCTGTTGACGTTTGGGACTTCACAGAAAAGAACTACACAATCGGCGCTGTTCAGCAGAACGCTGACGACGAAGCTATCAAGTTTGTAGGTGACTCAACTTGGACTGAGCTTGAAGATCTCGGTCTTGAAGAGTACATCGGTAAGACTGCTGACCTCATCGGTCTTCAGGTTAACGTAGTTGAAAAGGATGAAGAAATCCTTGGCGCAACAGTTAAGGGCTCCGTAGTAGACAACGTTACGATTTCTTACGACAAGAAGTACACAACTCTTACTATCGATGGCGTTAAGTATACAGTTGACAACTTCAACGGTGAAGCTAAGAACCAGATCGCATTCTACAATGCTGACGGTACACCAAGCGACGTTGAAGTATTCGATAGCGAAGGCGTATTCACAGAAGCATTCAAGAACATCATTTGGATGGAAAGAGTTACAAGAGTTATCGACGTTGATGGCGACGGTATCGTTGACAGATTCGTAATGGCTCCCAAGGCAGCATACGTTGTAACAAACGTTAAGGTTGCTAACAAGGTTAACACAGTTTACTACAAGGATCTTGAAGGCTCAGCTACTTACAGCGCACCCGTTGCAAACGTTACAGCAACTCTTGCTAAGGATGACGTATTCGTAGCAGCTAAGCTTAACAACACTGTATACGCAGAGGTTGTTGCTCCCACTACAGCATACGCTACAAAGCTCAGCACAAAGACTATCACTCTTAACGAGCTTGGCGCAGTTAAGTACACAGATATTACTATCGCAGGTGTAGCAGACAAGACTTTCGCAGCAGCTGACGTTCTTGGCGCTGACAAGGAAGGTCTCTACTGGATCTACAACGGACAGGTTATCAAGTCTGACCTTTCCGGAACAGTAGCTTCAGAATACAAGATTGCAATCCTCAAGGAAGTTGTTGAAAACGACGTTACATTTGACCCCGTTACAATGCAGGATGGCGCTTCATACAGTGCAGTTCTCATCATCGACGGTGTTGAAACAACTGTAACTCTTAAGGAAGTAATCGTTGCAGGCGAAACAAAGACTGCAGCTCAGGCTTACAACCTTTACAAGGCTACAACTGCTGGCAACGGCAAGAGAGCTTACGTTTACGAGCTCGTAGCAGCTTACACTGAAGACGACGGTCTTTACACTCTTACAATCAACGCTGACCTTGACGGCGCAGATAATGAAGACACTACTGACGTAGTTGAAGGTACAACATACGTTAAGGTTGATACTCCCGCAGCTATCACTTACAACGCAAGCACAGGCCTTTACACTGTAGGCAGCTACAAGAGAGTCGTTCTTGACGACGCTTCTGTAATCTTCTACACATACGAAGTACAGACCGGTGCAGCAGCTGGCTTCATCGACCTTGGTAAGTACACTAAGGCTAACATCACAGCTAAGTCATTCGAAAAGGCTCTTTCAGACGTAGCATACCTCGCATACAACGAAACAACTAAGATGTACACTCTTATCGCAGCAGTTGTTGCTGGCGAAATCGAAGGCGCATCTGATGATACAGTTTCTTACGTAAACGATGGTCGTCTCGTTCTCTACGCTCCTGAAGACAGCTCAGAAGAGCTCTACGAAGGCAAGACATACAACTCTTACATCTTCATGGACAACGCAACCCTTACAACTAAGGACGCAGTTCTTGATACAGAGGTTCTTGCTGAAAACGCAAACGACACAGAAGAAGGCAAGCTTTACGGCTGGAATCCTACTCTTGAAGTATACGAAGTAATCAACTCTGGTGTTACTCTTAACACTGTTAAGGGCATCACAATCACAGACGTAGTTGAAGAAGGTTACGACCTCATCTACACTGCAGTTGCTGGTGAAGAGTTCAAGGTTGACGAAACCGTTACTATCTGGGGTCTTGGAGAAGACAGAAAGAGCGATTCTTACAAGCAGCTCACATTTGCTGAACTCGCTGAAATGTTCGAACTCGTTAAGACATACAACGAAGATGAGAACGACGGCGCAGACCTCGCAATCAGAGCTATCTGCATCAAGTACAAGGATGCAAACGATGATTACATTCTTTCATCTATCATCGTTGAAATCTTCGAGGCTGATGAAGAAGGCGTAGTTGCTCCTGTAAACAGCACAATTCTTAACAACTACTTCGGTTATTAAGATATTAATCTGAACAACAGGTAAACAATAAGGTGCTTCCCGAAAGGGAAGCATCTTTTTTTGTTTACTTAAGAAATATTTGTATAGGAAGGATTTAGCCAAATCCTTCCTACTTTATATATAAGGGGACACCGTTGCTATTATATCATAAAACCAAGGTCGCAAGACCTTGAAAGGCGTTAGCCGTTGCCTTGTCGCAACAAGGCAGTTTTAATGATAAAATGTTCTCAAAGTTAAAGACACAAGTCTTTAATAGCAAAGCCTTGCTTTGCCGATGGC
>JAFXEX010000022.1 GCA_017520825.1 Clostridia bacterium
GCCATCGGCAAAGCAAGGCTTTGCTATTAAAGACTTGTGTCTTTAACTTTGAGAACATTTTATCATTAAAACTGCCTTGTTGCGACAAGGCAACGGCTAACGCCTTTCAAGGTCTTGCGACCTTGGTTTTATGATATAATACAAACAATAAGATGTGAATACGAAAGGATACATAATATGGCAAACGACATTTATTTCAGAACGTCCCTGTCGGGGTACAACAAAAACGACGTAATACGCTTCATAGAAAAGCTTAACAGCGAGCAGGTTGAACGCGTTAACGAGTTGAACGACAGAATACGCATTTCACAGACAGAGGCTAAAAAAATGAGCGTAGAGCTTGATGCAATGAAAAAGAAGTGCGCTCAGCTTGAGTCTCAGCTTTCAATGAGCGACGAAAACCGTGCTATTAATGATGAGAAGGCTCAAAAATATGATGCAATGCAGGGAACTTATGCCGATATTATGTTGGATGCAGAGCATACCTCAAAGGAAAAGGTAAAGCTCGCAGAGGAAAAGGCAGAAAAAATACTTGCCGAGGCAACGGAAATTAAAAAGAGAATAGTTGATGAAAACAAACGAATTCTTGAAAATTCAAAGAACGAATTTCTCGCAGTAGTTGAAAGGCTTACGGCATCTCTTGATGAATCTATAGCAAAGACGGGTATCGGAGAGGGAAATGAGTAAAATTTACTGTCAGCTTTCCGACCTGCCCTCACTTGTCAATACTGTAAAAGCAGGAGACGAGCTTTTTGTCAGTGGAACTGTATACACTGCACGAGATGCTGCACATAAAAAAATTATGGAGCTGATTAATGCGTCTCAGCCTTTGCCGTTTGATATCAAGGGGGCGACGGTGTACTATGCAGGTCCAACCGAAACACGTCCCGGCACAGTTATCGGCTCGTGTGGTCCGACCACGTCTTCAAGAATGGACAAATTTGCTCCCACCTTGCTTGATATGGGACTTGCTTGTATGATAGGCAAGGGAAACAGAAGCCAGGAGGTCGTGGACGCTATAGTACGCAATAAAGCGTTGTATCTTTGCACAGTTGGAGGCGCAGGAGCATATATTGCCAATTGTATAACCTCCTGTCAGGTTATTGCCTTTGAGGAGCTTGGTTGTGAATCTGTAAAAAGGCTCACGGTTAAGGATATGCCTACCTTTTGCGCAATAGACGCTTTTGGAAACGATATTTTTAAAAGAGGATAAATATGAAAACAGTGCTTATAACAGGTGGAGCTCGTGGTATCGGAAAAGCCTGTGTAGAAAAATTCGCTTCAAACGGCTGGAACGTAGCGTTTATATACAAGTCAAGCGATTTGAAGGCGCAAGAGCTTGCAACCAAGCTTAACGCTTTGCCAATCAAATGTGATTTGACTGATTCCGATGCCGTAAAGACGGCAGTTAGCTCTGTGGTTGATAAATTCGGAGCTATTGACTTACTCGTTAACAACGCCGGAATATCCTATACGGGACTTCTGCAGGAAATGAGCGATAACGATTGGGCTTCTGTGATAAACACCAATCTTACCTCTGCTTTTTATACGTCACGCAGCGTTATTCCGTATATGCTGCGTCAGGGTGACGGAGTAATCGTAAACGTATCTTCAATGTGGGGTGTAACGGGAGCCTCCTGCGAGGTGGCGTATTCGGCGTCAAAGGCAGGTATTATCGGCTTTACAAAAGCTCTTGCCAAGGAGCTTGCTCCCTCGCATATCCGTGTCAATGCAGTTGCCCCCGGGGCAATCGCTACTGATATGCTGAATGAGTATTCAGAGGCAGATTTGAAGTCTATTGCAGATGAAACGCCTCTCGGAACAATCGGCAAAGCCGAAAGCATAGCCGATGCAGTGTATTTTCTTGCAGGTGATTCTGCGCAATTCATAACGGGTGAAGTATTAAACGTAAACGGTGGATTTGTAATATAATGAGTGAACTTAATAACAGATACCAAAAAATTAAAAAGAAGCTCTTTGAAGCCTACTATCAAAGATTGAACGATAAACAGAAGGAAGCGGTTTTTTCAGTCAACGGACCGCTTCTTGTTCTTGCCGGTGCGGGAAGCGGTAAAACCACCGTGCTGGTAAATCGTATTGCCCACATTATCGACTTTGGCGATGCTTACTATTCAACCGAGGAAATGCCCGGACTTAACGAGGGGCTTGTTACCACCTTTGAGCAGATATATAATAACGTGGACAATATTCCTCACGACGAGCTGAAGAGTCTTCTCTTGAATTTCAAAAAATCTCCCTGCGCACCGTGGGAAATACTTTCTTTTACCTTTACCAATAAAGCGGCAAACGAAATGAAGGAAAGACTTTCTGCAATTCTCGGTGAGAGGGCAAATGAAATATGGGCAGGTACCTTCCACTCAATTTGTGTAAGAATATTAAGACAACATATTGACAGAATAGGCTATAACTCAAACTTTAATATATACGATACCGACGACTCCAAGAAGCTGATACAGAATATCGTCAAGGAGCTTGACCTTGACGACGAGATGTTCTCGCCCAAATCCGTTCTTTCAATCATTTCAAGAATGAAAAACAATTTGATTTACCCAGATAGCGAGGAAGCCGTCAGTGACGATTTCAAGGAGAAAACCGTATTTGTAATTTACGACAAGTATCAGAAGTCACTCAAGGACTTTAATGCAGTGGACTTTGACGATATTATATGCCTTACTATTAAGCTGTTCCAGACTGCCCCCGACGTCCTTGAAAAATATAGCTCGAGATTTAAATACGTGCTTGTAGACGAGTATCAGGACACCAATGGCGCTCAGCTTAAGCTTATGCAGCTATTTTGCAGTCGCTATGAAAACGTTATGGTGGTTGGTGACGACGACCAGAGCATTTACAAATTCCGTGGCGCAACCGTCAGAAACATTCTTGACTTTGACCTGCAGTTTAAAAACGCTAAGGTAGTATATCTTGAGCAGAATTATCGTTCAACGGGCAATATTATAAAAGCAGCTAACGCCGTTATAGATAATAACGCCGGCAGAAAAGGTAAGGTGCTTTGGACTGAAACCTCCGAGGGCGAGAAGATAGACTACTGTAAGCTTGATAATCAGGACGCCGAAGCAAGATATATAGTTGACAGAATAAACGAATACGTAAGAAGTGGGAAGTATACCTACCGTGATTTCGCAGTGCTATACAGAGTAAACGCACAGTCAAACAATCTTGAAATTGCAATGTCAAAATCGGCTGTGCCTCACCGACTTCTCGGTGGACTCCGATTTTACGACAGAAAAGAAATAAAGGATATTGTGTCCTATCTTTCGGTAATAGTAAATCCCCACGACACAGTAAAGCTTGAAAGAATAATAAATCTTCCCAAGCGTGGAATAGGGGACACTACCGTTTCTGCAATCAAGACTCTCGCATCTGCCGAAAACGTGTCGGTCTATGAAATTATAAGAAATGCAGATGCCTACATAGCCTTGAAAAAGAGCGCCTCAAAGCTTCTTGCGTTTTCGGAGCTAATTGAGTCCTTCCGTGAAGCAATGCTTACAAAGCCTGTCAGTGAGCTTATAAAAAAGGTAGCCTACGATTCGGGCTACGTGGATATGCTTCGGGAGTCTCTTGAGGACGAGCGTGACAGACTCGATAACATAAACGAGCTTATCTCAAACGCAATTAAGTATAACGAGGACAATCCCGAGGGCGACCTTGGTGGATTTCTTGAGGAGGTTGCCCTTGTTGCCGACGTTGACGGCTATGACAAGGACTCTGACGCCGTTGTGTTGATGACCATACATAGCGCCAAGGGACTTGAGTTCCCCGTTGTATTTCTTCCGGGTGTTGAGGAAAATATATTGCCCTCGTCGATGTCCATGACGTCGGAGGAGGAAATAGAGGAAGAAAGACGCCTTATGTACGTGGCAATTACCAGAGCCCGTGAGAAGCTTGTTGTTACTAACGTTTCAGAGCGTCTTATGTTCGGAAGAACTTCAATAAATAAGACCTCTCGGTTTTTAAAGGAAATTCCCTTGAGCCTGATTAATAACGTCAATAACGAACAAAGGAATGCAAATATACAAAGCTTTGCAAGCAGATACGCGCCAAAAGCAACTGCTTCAAGAAGCGCCGTCACTTCTGAGAAGCCAAAGACTCCTCACGATGCATTTAACGTTGGTGAAACTGTTATACACTCAATGTTCGGAGAGGGAATAATTACCCTGAAGAAGCCTATGGGAGCAGATACACTCTATGAAATTGCCTTTGATTCCTGTGGAACCAAAAAGCTTATGGGCACCTATGCAAAAATGAAAAAGAAAACGTAGGAATAAAATAAAAGAAAGTAAATAAAAATAAAATTAACACTTGACAAAACCGAGTGCCTGTGTTATTATATATAGGCACTCGGGAAACCGAATATGTGCCGGAATGGCGGAATTGGCAGACGCCCGGGACTTAAAATCCCGTGGGATGAGAATCCCGTACCGGTTCAAGCCCGGTTTCCGGCACCATTTTTTTAAAAAATCTATATCGCGGGGTAGAGCAGCTTGGTAGCTCGTCGGGCTCATAACCCGGAGGTCGTGAGGTTCAAATCCCAC
>JAFXEX010000023.1 GCA_017520825.1 Clostridia bacterium
TAATCCTCCTCCATGCAGAAACGATAAATGCGAAACTCAAAGACATCATAATGCGCACTGACATATTATAAAAAAACAGTTGTAAAAAAGAAAATTGTTTGGTATAATTAGGAAAAGAGGTGAAAATTTATGCAAGGAATTTTAAAGGATTTTGCCGCAAACGAAAACAATCCCAAGTGGGAAGAAATAACTAAACGCCGAACAGTTCTTTACAATCAGGACGGTGATATGCGAACAACCTTCGTAAGAGACTACACGCGTATAATTAATTCATCGGCATACAGAAGACTCAGAAACAAAACACAGGTATTTTTCTCTCCACAAAGTGACCATATATGCACGAGAATAGAACACGTAAATCACGTGGAATCTATCAGCTATACCATTGCAAAGTATCTCGGACTTAATACAGAACTGACACGCGCAATATCGGTTGCTCACGACCTTGGACACGCTCCGTTTGGACACAAAGGAGAAAAATTCTTGTCGGAAATATCCCAAAGAGAGCTTGGAGAAGCCTTTTGGCACGAGCGTAACGGTCTTTGGGTAGTTGACAAAACCGAGTTACTTGAGGACTATGAAAAGTGTAGAAGAAACCTTGACCTTACCTATGCTGTACGAGATGGCATTGTAGCCCATTGTGGCGAGGTAAGTGACGACGGAATTATCCCCCGAGATGAAGCAGTGGATCTGGAAAGCAGCTTTACTGCTCCAAGCGTGCTTCAGCCCTTCACTTACGAAGGATGCGTTGTAAAAATTGCAGATAGAATATCATATATAGGACGCGATATAAACGACGCTATCGACCTTGGAATTTTCCCTCGCGAAAAAATTGATGCTATACAGGAAGAATTATCTGAGGTGTTGGGCGAAAAAATGAATAACACCGTGCTTCTCAATCGCTTTGTAACCGACGTTTGCCAAAATTCCTCTCCAGAACGAGGCATAGCCCTTTCCCCTGCTGTCAAGCGAGCTATGGACGTTGTAAATAAATTTAACCTTGAAAATATTTACCGTTGCAAGAGAGTGGAATATTCAGATAATTTCTTTAAGCTCGTAATAAATCAGATATACGAGCTTCTGTCAGAAGCATGGAAGGGTGAAGACACCTTTGAGGAGTTGAATAAGATTGCCGTTTACTATCCAAAGATAATTGAGCGCTTTAGCTCCTGGCTCATTGGCTATACTCGCTTTCACGGTGAAGAATACAAAAACGACGTAATATTTGATATCGAAAAAGAAAAGGATTATAAGAAAGCTATTATAACTTACATTTCAGGTATGACCGATAAATTTGCCATTGAAACTTATAACGATATAATCAGCTTTTAGGTGATAACATGCATACAGAGAAAAAAATCAAAAGTGAATTAAAGTACGACGGAAACATCATTAAAGTGTTTTTTGATACAGTAGAGATTGAAAACGGAAGCATTGCCACACGAGACGTTGTTCGTCACAAGGGTGCTTCCTGCGTTGCACCCGTCACCGACAACGGAGAGCTTATTTTCGTGCGTCAGTTCCGTTATCCCCTCGGATATGAGCTTTTAGAGTTACCTGCAGGAAAACTCGATAGCATCGGTGAAGACCCTTACCTTTGCGCCGTAAGAGAATTAAAGGAAGAAACGGGGTGTACTGCCGACGAAATTACCTATATGGGAGATTTTATTTCCACGGCTGGCTTTTGTGACGAAAACATAAGACTGTATATGGCGCGTGGTCTGCATATGGGAGAAATGGAGCTTGACGAAGACGAATTTCTCGACGTTATAAAAATTCCTATGGAAAAAGCAAAGGATATGGTTTTAAACGGAGAAATTACCGACGGTAAAACACAAGCCTTGGTTTTAAAGGTTTGTGCAAAGCTTGGTAAGTAATTAAAAATCATACACAAAAAGCAGAGATATTAACTATCTCTGCTTTTTCGTTTAAATTACTTTAATAGGTCCGTCAAATGCGCTACTGCCAGGGATAACGATAATCTCATCATCCTCTTCGGTTGGCTTTTCGTCCTCGTCTGCTCCTTCATCGTCGGGCTCAGTTGGTGTAACAGGAGTTACGGGTTCTTCAGGTTCTTCAGGTTCTTCTGGAACAATGGGAGCCTCGGGCTCGGTCATTACGTCTACCGAAAGGTTATGAAGATTTGCCAAATATGCACCTGGGAAGAAGTACGTTGCTATTTCATTCCAGAGGTATCCGTTATTTGCCATATCTCTCGCGCCGTACTGACTCAGTCCTACACCGTGTCCCCAGCCTGTTCCTGAAATAACGTAGGTTGAGGATTCTGTAACGGGAAGCTCTTTAACCTCGCCCGTACCACTTATAACGCTTTTTGAAACTGTGCTTCCAACGGCAGTCGTGCTGATGACAGGCTTACCGTCCTTATCCGTCTGCACTATGTTATACGGGTCGATGGTTATCGTTTCGCCACCGTTAACTGTTACTTCAGTGCTTTTGCCAATTGTGAGACGAGAGCTTTTTGCGTATTTTGAAAGTATGGTTCTTATATTGTCGCATTTCGTAAAGGTGGAAACCGTTCCTGATGAATCGGTTATTTCCAGCTCGAAAGCATAGCCTGCATCGGTATACTTTGATACTCTCACACCGGTTATAGGATGCTTAACGTATCTCGATACAGTTGAGTTACTTTGAAGATAATTGAACAACTCCTGCTCAGAAACCTCAAAGCTCCATATACCGTAGGTATAATCCCAATATTTCTCGTCGGGAACCTCTTGGGAAACAAGATAAGGATAACCCGTTCCACCCCAAACCTTTTCACAAGATTCCGTCACACCACCGGAAATGGCATGATAGAACGCCTCACATATTTTGGAATCATAGGCAAGAACAATATTTTTGGTCGCTTCAACGGCTGCGTCTGTTCTGTTGGTAGAACGAAGTCTGCCACGGTATGCCTGGCAATGTGTTTCGTCACACATATCAAAATCCTGTTGCCTATGGGATTTCCCAAGCATAGAAAGAGTATATGAACGCACCACAACCGAGAAGGCCTTCAGACACTCGTCGGGCCATGAAGCAGAAATCTCGTAAGGTAAAACACTCTTGACGTAATCCTCAATATCAAGAATATTAACAAGGTACATACCACTTATAGTAGTTTTATACTCAAAGGTTCCGTCAAAAAGATTTCCAACTGCACTCTTTATGTAGTTTTCACTATCGTAATTCTGCAAGGGTCTTACGTAAAGTGCCTGGTCGGCAGTATCAATTTTGAAAAGTATTTTGCCACTTGCAGTTTCAATAACACTGATAGAAGTGTTATTGGGTGTACGGGGTACAAAGCCTACTCCAAGTACCGACTGCAGATTATCACAATCTGCAGCAGATGCGTCTTTATTGGCATAAGTACCTACTGCAATATATGCCTTTCCACTGACGTAGAGAGGAAAAACGGTGGCGTCTCCCCCAAGAATAGACTTATAATTCTCAATCGTGCTATCAACCTCGGTCAATTGCACGGGCTCTTGTGTGATGCAATGATAAATTATGTGCGTGTTATCGGTAGTAGTGTGATAATAGCTTCCACTTGAGCCCTTCTTTGCCGAAAAGTCGCGCATAACGGTGATGCCAACGTCTGACGTCTTATAAAAGGTGTATTCATCTCCAAAGGTGGAATACATCACGAGACCGCCTTTTGTAGACGTGATGTTATGGCTGAATGCGAGACAGTTATTGGAGCCATAGATATAGAAAACTCCAACGCGAATCGGCTGTGTTACGGTATCAAGGTGAGGGATAAGTCCTGATATATCTTGTGTGGTTTTCGTAGGGTCGGTGAGATAAAAATAACCCGATGGTAATTCGGGTGTGACGTTAACCGTTGGAGTGAGAGCTTCGGCGGAGAGCTCTTCTCCGCCGATAGTCTGTTCAGTTTCTTCGACAGTTGTCGGTATATCTGATGCCAAAGCTTCGATTGCAACAACTGCAAGTCCAAGGACCATAAGTATTGCGAGAATCAAAGCAATAACTCTGATAGCCTTCTTATTCTTGTACAATTTCGTATTCTCCTCTCACCAGTATATATGCATCGCTGTTAGCAGCGTAAATGCCTCTTCCGTCACTTCCTCGAGGAATCAAACAGTAATTGTTCTTAACAAGAGGATCGTTATTATAGAGCTCCTTTGAAGCAGTAAGGTCTGCTATACCTTGATCGCCGAAGGGTGAAATGCTTATAACCTCTCCAGCTCTCAAAATAATTTCAGTTGACTCTGTGTTAGAACCCGTGGCAAAAAGCTTCTGTCCTTTTTCAAGATGCACAACTGCATACTTAACACTGGAAAGATCAACCTCTGCAACGATTGGCTCAACAGGTACTTCGGGTACCTCAGGCTCAACGGGGGTATCAGCTATTTCAGGGGGTTCGGTGGCATCAGGGGTTTCAGATGCTTCGGGATCGGTGGGTGTCTCTTCTTTTTGCTCGTCAAGTATAGCTAAAACTGCATTTTTTACTTCCTCTGTAATCTTAGGTATAACAGTTTCGTTTATGTAGCTAAGGGTAACGAGAGGGTCGCTATCCGACGAAGCCCCCACAGTTGCCGTTGTAAGTGTGATGGCAATTGCAAATATAAGCACAACAACGCCTGTTCTTATTTTTGAACTGTATTTTTTCATAGGTATCCTCTGTTTTTATTATTTGAAGTTCGTTATTCCCGAGGTGTACTTTGTTGCTGTGCCTATGGAGAAGCTCGGTATTGCTGAAATAAGGTCAAATCCTTCGGTGATAAACGTCTCTACACTGATATTGGTAGTAATCGAATCAGTGAGCTTAATAAGTCCTTTGGCTGTATCAATAATGGCAGTAAGATTGCTTTCCTTGAACATTGAGGGTATTATCTTGGTGATAATATCACGCATAAACGTTCCCTGTCTTGTTATACGGTCAGAAGCGGAATCGCCCTTGTATCTGAGCATATTATAAACGTCTATGCCGGAAGTGATAACGTCTCCCTTTTTGAAGGATATATTATACTTTTCAAGAGTATCCGTTTCGCCGTCAGCTTCTGTTTCATCGCTTTCGGGTTCAGCCGGCTCAGCATCGGTAACGGGTGCCTCGTAATATACGTGCTCCATATCCTTGGGAACCTTATATGTATACACTTCGCTCTTGTTAAAGGCATCAAACGCTTCAATGAAGCCCTCTGCCGTAAACGTGACGTAATACTCTATTTTCAGACCTGTGGTAGCGTTAATCTTATCAAGCACATAATCCATATCCTTGTACTTTATAAGGTCACCCGTTCTGATATTAAGAGAGTTTGAAGCTCCGTGTCCAACGTAAACCTTTGTATCAACGTTGATGGGATAAACCGTTGCTTTTTTGCTTTCTTTGTTAACGTCAAGAACAACCATCGCATCAAAGCCTATATTCTGAAGGTCGTATCCTGCAACAAGCACGGTGAAGCTATCACCTTCAATCTCCTTCTTGTCATCAGGTGTAACTATCTCAGGGTCCTCCCCCTGAACGTCAATAATTTCATTCTGTTCCGGGTCGGGAACTTCAGATTCGGATGGAAACATAATTCCCGATATTGCGAAATATGCAATGAGTCCAAATATTGCAAGTGAAACTATAAGCGCTATTAAAAAGCTTATTGCCGATACTTTTGCTTGTGATGGGGATTTCATTGTTATTCCTTTCTCAATCTTGATTATTCAAAAGTAATTTAAGCTCATCCATAAAGGTGTTGATGTCCTTGAACTGACGGTACACAGATGCAAAGCGCACGTATGCAACCTCGTCAATCTCCTTAAGGGCTTCCATTACAAGCTCACCTATTTTGGTACTGCTGACCTCTGTTTGAAGGGAGTTGTTAAGAGTGGATTCTATGTCAGAAATAGCTCTTTCTATAACTGCCATAGAAACAGGTCTTTTTTCGCAGGCTCTTATCATACCGTTAAGGATTTTCGTTCTGTCGAAGGCTTCTCTGGATTTATCCTTCTTTACGACAATGATAGGCATAACCTCGAGTCTTTCGTAGGTAGTAAACCTCTTTGAACAAGAAAGACACTCTCTTCTTCGTCTTATTGCTTCCCCCTCATCAGTAGGTCGGGAGTCAAGCACTTTACTTTCAGAAAAACCGCAAGCGGGACATTTCATAAACAATCACCTCGTAACGTGTGGAAAACGCTATACGTATCAATGGCTTCCACGCCATCGCTTTGAGGTTATTATATCATACAATTTACGATTTGAAAAGATTATTTTTCAAAAATCGTCTTTATTTTTGTAAATATTTATATTTATGAGGAACTTTCGGTTTTTTGGTTATATTTTTATTCAGTCTCGCATAACTATTTACAAAAACGATGCGGAGGAAGGAAAATGAATAATACGAAAATATACTCGGATATTGCCACTCGCACAAACGGAGACGTATATATCGGTGTAGTTGGTCCTGTTAGAGCAGGAAAATCAACGTTTATAAAAAGATTTATGGAAGCTTTGGTACTACCCGAAATTGAAGACGAGGCAGAAAAGGCAAGAGCCCGTGACGAAATGCCTCAGAGCGCTACCGGTAAGACGGTTATGACCACAGAGCCAAAATTCGTTCCCGAAAAAGCAGTTAAGGTTTCGCTTCAGGGAAACGTTGGCTTGAGCGTGAAAATGATAGACTGCGTGGGTTACATAGTAGAAGGCGTCAATGGACTCACCGAGAACGGCGAAGACAGAATGGTGATGACCCCGTGGTCTGCTTCCCCTCTTCCCTTTGAAACTGCGGCTGAAATGGGAACGAAGAAGGTTATTACAGAACACTCAACTATAGGCATTATGCTGACAAACGACGGAACTGTGGGAGAGTTACCCAGAGAGGCTTTCATTGAAAGTGAAAATAGAGTAATTGCCGATTTGAAAGCCTGTGGAAAGCCGTTTGTCATCGTACTTAATTCAAGCGAGCCTGATTCCGAAAGAAGCATTGAAATTGCATTAGAGCTTGAAAAACGTCATTCGGTCCCCGTAGCTCTTATTAACTGTCTTGAAATGGGCGTTGAAGAAATAGAGCATATTCTGGAGTTATCGCTTTTCGAATTTCCCGTAACAGAGCTTGAAATTGTGTCTCCCACATGGATTAGTTCCTTAAGTAAGACCAATCCTCTTCGTCTTGGACTTGAAGCCGCTATGATGGAAACTGCCGAAAGAATCAACAGCGTTGCTTCGGTTCACGCTTCCGTAGAAAAATTATCGGACGAAGACGGAATCAAGTGGGCAGGTGTGGCAAAAACTGACCTCGGGTCCGGAAAAAGCCGTGTGGAAATAAAGCTTGATGACACGCTGTTTTATAAAGCGTTAAGTGAAAAAAGTGGATTGGATATTTCAAACGAAAGAGAGCTTTTTGAGGCTATCAGCGATCTGGGTGCCACGAGAGAACGCTTTGAGAAAATAAGAGAGGCGCTTGACACGGCTGAAAGCACGGGCTACGGCATAGTTGTCCCCCAAATAGACGACCTGATCCTTGAAGAGCCTGAAATCATAAAGCAATCAGGAGGATACGGCGTTAAGCTTAAAGCGTGTGCTGATTCCATACATATGATTAAAGCTAAAATCAAAACGGAAATTAATCCTATTGTAGGCAGTGAAAAGCAGTCGGAAGAAATGATAAAATTTTTATTGAACGAATTTGAGGAAAATCCCCGAGAACTTTGGGAGTCTAATATGTTTGGTAAATCCTTGTATTGCCTTGTAAACGAGGGACTTAATGCCAAGCTTGACCATATGCCCCAGGATGCAAGAGATAAAATAGGACAAACGCTTCAAAAGATAGTAAACGAAGGTAGCAACGGACTTATTTGCATAATTCTGTAAATTAAAAAGGACTGTAGCAGGACGGCTTAACGCCGTTTTGTCTACAGTCCTGTTATTTTAACAAACTTTTAGAAACTTTAAACAAAACTATTGATTTTTTCAGCGTTTCTTTGTATAATAATTACAGAAGGTATTGTAAATACCTAATCCAACTAAAAAAGGAGACTACTATGAGAAACAATTTCGTATTAAAAAAGTTCACCTTAACACCAAGCATTCAGTCTCAGATTGAAAAAAGGTTGGAGCGTCTGAACAAATTCTTTGACGAAGACACCGAAGCTGTTGTAAAGCTTTCTTCTGAAGGAAACAAAGAAAAAATCGAAATTACGATTTTTGAAAACGGCTTCTTTTACAGGTCGGAGGAGTCAGACGATAAGATTCAATGCGCATTAGACAGAGCTGTTGACGTCATCGAAAGACAGCTCAGAAAGAATAAAACAAAGCTTCAAAAGAAGCTGAGAAAGGATGCCTTTATACCAACTGCTGACGATATATTTGAGGACGAGGAAGAGGAGCTGGCGATAACGAGAGTCAAAACGTTTTCCTA
The DNA here is from genome assembly GCA_017520825.1 of Clostridia bacterium. GTDB lineage: Bacteria > Bacillota > Clostridia > Oscillospirales > SIG627 > RGIG6353. The sequence continues at coordinate 8,373 of JAFXEX010000023.1, forward strand.
TAAGCCTATGTCCCCTGAGGAAGCAATTCTGCAAATGAACTTACTTGATCATCAATTCTACGTTTTCATTGACGTTGAAACTCAAAAGGTATGTGTTGCATACAAGCGTCATGGCAACGAGTACGGACTTATAGTTCCAGAGGAATAAACTAATCAAGCAAGGCTGATAATTCAGCCTTGCTTTTTAATTCATACAAAAAATGGGATGCCGTGATGGCATCCCATGATTTTATTCGGTTACCTCGGTTGATTCTTCTGTTGTGGGTTCAACCTCAACGGCGTTATCAACTACAAATTCAATTGCCTTTTCCCAGATAAGGCTCTTCCAAACCTCAGAAGCACCATAGGTTTCTTCGAAGGTTGCAACGTCGGTTTCATAGAGCTTTGCAAGATTTTCAAGGTGAGCATCGTAATCACCCTTGGTAAGATCCTGCCAAAGCTTTTCCTGATTTGCGATTGAGAAGAATATAAGCTCTTGCTCAACGATAGTTTTCGCATTTATATCAGCGTATGAATAAAACTCTTCCTCTGTGCTTTTACAAGCATCAGTAATGTAGGTAACGAGGTCCATATTGTAGTAGTTCTTAGCAATATCCTCATAATAGCTTACAAAATCGTTATAATAGTAATCGTACTGCTCCTCGGGATAATCCTTAACTTCTACGTTTTCATATACTGCTTCAAACGCCAAGCTCTTGACCATGTCCTCTGATTCCAAAGCCTTTTGCTCTACAAGCTCTTCCTGAACACTAACAAGATAAGCCTCAACGGTATCAAAGCCTAATTTATCTTTTACAAATGAATCGTTAAGCTCGGGAAGTACAGCTTCCTTAACAGATTTCATATTGATAGCAAACTGTGCATCCTTGCCACTGAGTTCCTCGTTATTTGGATAATTCTCAGGGAAAGTTACGTCTATAACGAATTCCTCACCCACCTTATGACCGACAAGAGCCTCTTCAAAGCCTTCGATAAAGCCTGCCTGTCCAAGAACCATTTCGTGGCCTTTTGCTGTTCCACCTTCAAACTCAACGCCGTCAACAAAGCCCTTAAAATCAATAACAAGAGTATCACCCATCTCGGCGCCTCTGTCGGTAACGTCGGCATAGGTTGCGTTTGCCAAAAGATCAGCGTAAATAGCGGTATTTACCTCTTCATCGGTTACTTCGATGCTGATCTTATCAATTTCAACACCAACGTAATCTTCTCTTGAAATGTCAATGTAGGGTGTCAAATCGAACTGATAAGGAACCTCGATAAACTCTGTGATACTAGCCGTAGGGTCAGAATTGATTGCGTCCTTATCCTTTGCTTCTTTGTCGCTGCAAGAAGCCATAGAAGCTATCAGGAGCGCAGACATTAAAATCAATGCAAGTTTTTTCATAATTTACCTCTTTTATATTATTTCTTGTGTTAGTATATCACAAAAATACAACTTTTTAAATACCTTTTGCGTTATTTCATAGTAAATTAACAAATTATATTCTTTTGGATATCATATCCGAGTATTCGTTTCTGAAGGAGCTGAACATACCGTTATCAAGGTGATATCTGATTTTCTCCATAAGGTTATTATAAAAATAAATATTGTGAGTTACTGCAAGACGGTACCCAAGCATCTCCTTAGCCTTCAGAAGATGTCTGATATACGACCTTGAATAATTCTTACAAACGGGACAATCGCACTCGGGGTCAATAGGCTGATCGTCGCGCTCATATTTCTTATTCATAAGGTTTATTACGCCCTTCCACGTGCATATATTGCCGTGACGAGCATTTCTACTTGGCATTACGCAATCGAAAAAGTCCACTCCACGAGCAACTCCCTCAATTATGTTAGAACAGGTTCCAACACCCATAAGATACCTTGGCTTGTCTTCGGGCATATAAGGCTCAACGGCATCTATTATGCGATACATTTCCTCTGTTTCCTCGCCTACTGCAAGACCACCTATTGCATATCCGGGGAGGTCAAGCTCTCTTATTCGCTTCATATGCTCAATTCTCAGGTCCTCGTAGGTTCCACCTTGGTTTATACCAAAAAGCATCTGTTGTTTATTAATTGTTCTCTCGAGAGAATTAAGCCTATTCATCTCGTCACGGCATCTGAGAAGCCATCGGTAAGTTCTGTCGCAGGAAGCCTTTACGTAATCGTATTCCGCAGGATTGGCAACACACTCGTCAAATGCCATTGCAATTGTTGATGCAATATTAGACTGTATTTGCATACTTTCCTCGGGACCCATAAATATACGGTGTCCGTCTATATGGCTTGCAAAGGTAACTCCTTCCTCCGTTATATTACGAAGCTTGGCAAGAGAAAACACCTGAAATCCACCACTGTCGGTCAAAACGGGCTTGTCCCAATTAAAGAATTTATGAATTCCTCCCATGTCGTGAATTACGTCGTCACCGGGACGCAAATGCAAGTGGTAGGTATTAGAAAGCTCTACCTGACACTTAAGCTCCCTTAAATCCATTGTGGAAACTCCACCCTTTATAGCACCACAAGTACCGACGTTCATAAACACGGGGGTTTCTATAGTTCCGTGAACTGTATGAAGTCTGCCCCTTCTTGCTCTTCCCTCTTTTTTTATAAGCTCAAACATATATCTCCTTTAAGTCCTGTTAAACATTTTCTCAATCTGGTTCTTGGTATACTTTACAATTATAGGTCTTCCGTGTGGACAGCAAAATACGTTCTCGTATTCAAAAAGCTTATTTATAAGCCAAACGTATGATTCCTCACTGTCAACGTAGCCTGCCTTTGTTGCCGCCTTGCACGCAGCCGTATACAGAGTTCTGTCAAAAAGCTCATCCTTTGTAAGCTTGGCGCTTTTGCCCGAAAGCATATCGTCAATCATTCCCAAAAGAATTTTTTCACATTCGGAAATTTCAAGCTCTGAAAACTCCGTAGGAACACCTCTTATTGCCAAAGTGTTATCTCCAAACACTTCAATATCAAAGCCACATCCCTGCAATTGTTCAATATTATCAACTGCGCAATCAAACTGAATTCCGGTCAAATGCAAAACTCTCGTGTTGATTATCGTCTGTACGCCCGCCTTCCCTTTTGAACGCTTTAAGGCTTCGTAAATTATCCTTTCGTGCGCAGCGTGCTTGTCTATGATATACATACTGTCCTCGTATTCAGCAATTACGTACGTGTTGAACACGATGCCACGGTATTTGACAAACTTTGCAAGCGAAACGGTTTCTTCCTCTTCACTTTTCACGTCAACAGGTGACTGTGAAGGTGTTTCACTGTTTTCAGGAGAATTGTTAATCTCTACCGTTCCACAATAGGATTGAGCGTCATCTCTTATTTTGCCTGCACTCAAGCTATCACTGAATCTTATTTCAGGTGGTGAAAATGTCTCAATGGGCTTTGCCTCGGCAAAGGAAAAGAAGTCGCCCTCTTCTTTTACCTCCCGTGGTATTTCGGGACTGTGGGTAAAAGCAGGCGTTGTCTTTGGCACAAATAATTCCTGTTGCTCGTGAGAAAATGATTCACCTATTGGAACAAAAGCGTTTTTCAGCTTCTGCGCCTCAAAGCTTTCCTTGGATTTTTCAACGAAATCCTGCTTTATGGGATTCAATCTGCTTTCAAGCACGTTTTTAACGGCAAAGTAGACCGATTCACGAACCGATGCGTCATCAACAAATCTGACCTCAAGCTTTGTGGGATGCACGTTTATATCCACGAGGTAGGGATTAATGTTGATAAAAATAATGAACGCAGGATATCTGTCGGTCATTATATAGCTCTTATACGCATCCTCTACTGCATAAGAAACTATCCTTGAACGCACAAGTCGGTTGTTTACGAAAATAATCTGATGGTTTCGGTTAATTCTCGTCATATCAGGGATCGAAACAAAGCCCGATATTTTAATTTTACCGTCGTCACGCTCAATGGGAGTCATTGAATCAACAAATTCTCTTCCGTAAACCGAGTAAACTGCATCTCTTAATTCATTGTTACCGGGAGTTGAAAACTTAACTCTTGAATCAACGATGAATTTTAAAGCAATTTCGGGATGAGAAATGGCAATTCTTTCAACGTACTGTGATATGTAAGCCGTCTCGGTAGTGTCTTTTTTCAAAAACTTCCGTCTGGCAGGAACGTTAAAGAAAATATCACGCACGGTAATCGTAGTGCCGTCTGGACAACCTACCTCCTCGAAGGAAACCGTATTCTCCCCTTCCATAAGCATACAAACGCCGAAATCAGCACTGCTTTCTTTTGAAATAACCTGGAAGCGCGACACTGCAGATATTGCAGCAAGCGCTTCACCTCGGAAGCCAAGAGTGGCAATTCCTTCTAAATCCTCGGGGGATTTAATTTTACTCGTTGCATGCCTGAGGACGCAGGTCTTCACGTCATCGGGTGACATACCCTTACCGTTGTCGGTAACACGTATCAGTGAAGATCCACCGTTTTTAATTTCAATTGTAATCTTTGTACCACCTGCATCTATTGCATTTTCAAGCAATTCCTTTGCAACTGCTGCAGGTCTGTCAACTACCTCGCCTGCTGCAATTAAATTGGCTGTCTGCTGGTCCAATATATTGATTACTGACATTTTTACCTCTTATTTGTTATTAGCCATCTTTATAAGCTCGTATAGCAACGACATTGACTCATACGGCGTCAAGGCGTTGATGTCAATGCTTTTAAGCTTGTCAACGATTTCGTTCTCTGCAAGGTCGTCAAAAGAAATGTTCTGCATCTCTTCCTCAACGTCCTCAACGGGCTTATCAATTGCTATATTAACCTTATTCTTTTCAAGAAGCTTAAGATTTGCTTTTGCCCTCTTGATAACCTCCTGGTTAACACCGGCAAGCTGCGCAACCTCAATACCGTAGCTATCATCTGCGTGTCCCTTTAAAATCTTACGCAAAAAGACAACCGTATCATTTTTCTTTTTAGCTGCAATATTATAATTTTTCACGCCTTCAAGTGTACCCTCAAGCTCAGAAAGCTCGTGATAATGGGTAGCAAACATAGTTTTTGCGCCGATTTTTTTAACGGTATATTCAAGCACTGCCTTTGCAATGCTCATACCGTCGAAGGTACTCGTTCCTCTGCCAATTTCATCGTAAAGGATAAGACTCTTTGAAGTTGCGTTATTTAAAATATACGCAACCTCAGTCATCTCAAGCATAAAGGTAGACTGACCTGATGCCAAATCGTCACTTGCACCTACTCGTGTAAACACCTTATCAACTATACCCACCCTTGCCGACTTTGCAGGTACGAAGCTTCCTACCTGCGCCATTATAACGGTCAGTGCTACCTGCCTCATATATGTAGATTTACCTGCCATATTGGGACCCGTTATAATTGCAGTTCTGTTGCCCGAGCCATCAAAATATGCGTCGTTAGGGACAAAAAAGCTATCCAAATACTTTTCTACTACGGGGTGACGGGAATTGACAAGCTCTAATATGTCAGAGTTATCGACCTCGGGACAAACGTAGTTGTTTTCAACGGCAACCTCGGCAAGACACGACGTAACGTCAAGGGTTGATATAATATTGGAGCATTCACGGATAAGGTCATCGTGCTGTGATACGTAATTCACAAGCTCCATAAAAAGAGAATATTCCAGAGCAGTAATTTTATCCTTTGCACCGAGTATTCTCGATTCTACGTCCTTGAGCTCGCTTGTAATGAAGCGCTCTCCGTTTACCAGGGTTTGCTTTCTGATATATCTCTCGGGTACTAAATCCTTGAATGAATTGGAAACCTCGATATAATATCCAAAAACCTTATTGTAGCTGATTTTCAGCGTTTTGATGCCTGTAATCTGGCGTTCGTTGTTCTCAATAGCAGAAACGTATGCGCTACTATCCTCTAAAATAGATGTAAGCTCGTCCACTTCCTGATTGTATCCGGGCTTAATCATTCCACCCTCACGCACAGAAAAGGGAGGCTGGTCCTTTATTGCGCTGTTAATTTTATTAACAAGGGATGCAAGCTCGTTGGAAAACTCTGACAGGCATTTCCCCTTGATTTCTCCAAGAAGCTCTGAATTACAGGTTCTGAGCAGAACTCCAAGGTCGAGAACGCAGGCAAGAGTGTTTTCAATCGCCTTTAAATCCTTTGCGTTGGGATTGGAATACAAAAGCTTTGTAAGGAGTCTTTCAAGGTCTTGAGTTTGCGATATTTTTTCTCTTATGCTATCGCGCATAATTGGGTCGGCAATAAAGTCCTTGATAGCGTTCTGTCTCATTTTAATTTGAGAACAGTTGAGCAAGGGCTTTTCAAGCCAGCGCTTGAGCAACCTTGCACCCACTGAGCTTTTCGTTTTATCAAGCACGCCAAGGAGAGAGCCTTTTTTCTCTCTGACTCTCATTTTTTCGGTTATTTCAAGACTTCTTCTGCTTGATGCATCAATAGCCATAAAGCTATTTTCGTTATACACGTTAAGCTCTTTTATCTGTTCAAAGGGCTTCTTTTGCGTTTCAGACAAATATGCTATAAGAAAAGCTACTGCCGAAGTAAGAGCAATATTGTCGTGCTCCTTTAAAACCTTAAGACAGTTTGGAGTTTTTGATAAAACCAACGAGGTGTCAAGCGAGTCAAACAGTTCTTTTTCAGAGGTGTTGACAAGACATTTTCCCGATGAATAGACGTACTCTATTATAGGAGTATTCTCATTAGGTACACTTGGTGTAAGAAGCTCAACGGGAGAATAAACGGCTATTTCGTTTATTATTTTAGTGTTTATCTCCTTGACGGACAAGCCCGAAAAATACGTAGCGTTTATTTCACCTGTTGCAATATCACAAAAAGCTATTGCAACGGTATCATCAGCAAATACCAGCGTGGAAAGGTAATTACTTGCTTCACCCTCTATCATCTCACCGTTGGTAAGAGTACCGGGCGTTATAATGCGAACGACTTCCCTTTTTACGATGCCCTTTGCTTGACTTGGGTCCTCCGTCTGCTCACAAATGGCTACCTTAAAGCCTTTCTCTACCAGCTTTTTGATGTAGGGGTCACAACTGTGAAAAGGAATTCCACACATTGGAGCACGTTCCTCTTCTCCGCAGTCCCTACCTGTAAGGGTGATTTCAAGTGCCTTTGACGCCTTAAGTGCATCGTCAAAAAACATCTCGTAAAAATCGCCGAGACGGTACATTAAAATAAAATCCTTGTATTGATTTTTTATTTCAAAATACTGTTCCATCATTGGAGTCATATCAGTACACCAACCTATTCTAAAAATCTATCAGTGATTACACATTCCACAGCTTGCACATTTGTCAGGGGTACAACCCTCGTCTCCGTTCATTGCATGAAGAATCATTGAATTAACGTCGTCCATAAGCTTTCCAAGATTTTCGTGTGCTTCGCCGTATGCAAGCATAGCAGGACGCGCCATAATCTGCTGATACAGCTGATTAAGTCTGTCGGTTGAGTTTTCCTTTTTGTCTTCCTCTGAGCCCTGATTGTTTATAATATCAATACGAAGCTTTTCCATATTGTAGGCTTCGATAAGCTGTTCAAGCTCTTTATCGGCTTCATAATCAGATTTAGCCTTGATATACGCCTTATATTGCTCTGTTTTTGCAAGCTCCTCTCCGAGTGCCTGCGCAAGTTCTGTTACGTTCATTTATATTTCCTCTTTTCTTTATTTTAGTTTTCCGTAAATTGTATATGATTCTGCGCGTTCTATTTCAACAAAGACGTGCTGACCACCCTCAAGGGGTATTCCGTTTTTAGGAAAGTGAATAATCTTTCCTTGCTCCGTTCTGCCTGCCCATACGTTCGGGTCTGCTTTACTGTCGCCTTCAACCGTGACACTCACGGTCCTTCCAACAAGCTTTGCGTTGTTTTCGGCAGAAATTCTCTGCTGTAAGGTCAAAAGGCGTCCCATGCGCTCTTTTTTAGTTTCTTCGTCTATCTGACAGTCCATTGAAGCAGCTTTAGTTCCCTTTCTCAATGAATAATTGAAGGAAAACACCGAGTCGAAGCGTACCTCTTCAAGCACTGACAAGGTTTCTTGAAAATCCTCTTCGGTCTCCCCAGGGAAACCAACAATAATATCCGTAGTCAAAGAAATATCGGGATGCACTTTCTTAATATATCCACAAAGCTCAAGATACGCCTCTCTCGTGTAGTGACGATTCATCGCCTTGAGTATTCTGTTTGAACCGGATTGCACGGGCAAATGAAAGTGAGGTGCCATATGCTTGCTTTCAGCGATAAAGTCAACAAGCTCTTTAGTGGCATCCTTAGGATGAGATGTCATAAAGCGTATCACAAAATCACCGTCAATCTTGTCAATTTCTCTAAGCAAATCAACAAAGGTAGGAGAATTTTCAAGGTCTTTGCCGTAGGAATTTACGTTTTGACCGAGAAGCGTAATATCACGACATCCATCTTCTATTAAGCCCTTTACTTCCGAAAGTATACAGGTCATTTCACGGCTTCGCTCCCTGCCTCTGACGTATGGTACGACACAATAGGTACAAAAATTATTACAGCCGTACATTACCGACACCCAGGCAGTTTTCGTGCTTTTTCTGAAAACGGGTACGTCTTCAACCATTTCACCGTGATTTTCTTCATACGATTCAACAAAAAAGTGTCTTTTCTTTTCGGTAAGCACTTTGTATAAGAGTCTTGGAAAGTCGAATATCATATTAGTGCCGAACAGAAAATCAACGTAAGGATATTTATGCTTTATATCCTCTTTTCGATGCTCCTGCTGAACCATACATCCACAAATGCCAATAATCAACGAGGGCTTGATTTCCTTGAGATGCTTTAGACGTCCTGCGTGTGACAACGCTTTAAGCTCAGCGTGTTCTCTTACGGCGCAGGTATTTATCAAAATCAGGTCGGCATCTTCTTTTTCATCTGTAAGTATATATCCTAAATCGAGAGCCATTCCCGTAAGCTTTTCGCTGTCTGCTTCGTTCTGCTGACAGCCTGCCGTTTCTATAAAAAGCTTTGGCTTCTCATTATACAATTGCTTTATTCTGCTTTTTGCAAGCTCTATATATTCCTTGTTTTTTTCAATATAATTCATTTTATCTCCGAAAATCCGTTAGGTCGCAAATAACCTCGGAAGCGAGCATAAGACCGACAGCTGAGGGTACAAAGGATATGCTTCCAACTGTTTTTTTGCCGTCATCAGCAACGAACGAGCTATCTGCAAGAATTGGGGGCTCTGTAGAATAAACCACTTTAAGCTTATCTACTTTTTCTTCACGAAGTCTTTTTCTGAGTATCTTTGCGATTGGGCAAACTGACGTATCAAAAATATCTGCAATCTGAAATTTTGTAACGTCCATTTTGTTTCCGGCACTCAGGGCTGATATTATTGGTACGTTAAGTCTTTTTGCTTCCTTTATGAGAAGTATTTTTGAGTTCATAGAATCTATTGCATCAACTATATAGTCGTATATTGAAAGGTCAATTTTATCCTTGGTTTCACAGTCGTAAAATATATCGTAAGCATCAGTTAAGGTGTCAGGAGAAATGTCGGCTATACGCTCTTTTACAACCTCAACCTTCTTTCTGCCAACCGTTGAATGAAGGGCTATAAGCTGACGGTTAATGTTGGTAACCGACACAACGTCAGCGTCAACAACGTCAAGACGCTCCAATCCACAACGGGCAAGAGCCTCGACTGCATAAGAGCCCACACCTCCCGTGCCAAAGACGATCACCTTCGATTTATTCAATTTTTCTAAGCCGGCCTCGCCTATCAGCATAGCAGTCCGTGAAAACTCTTCTTTCAATGCAATAATACTCCATAATATATTTATTTTATTGTACACTTTTTCGGGCAAAAAGTCAATAATAATTTGTTAATTATACCCCTTGTAAAAAGCACAAACACCTCGCTGTTTGCGAGGTGTTTGTATTTGGAAAATATAATTACATTTTCTTTCTGGGAACATAGCTTGTATGAAGGTCGTGATGAGCCTTATGACCACCAAAGCCGTCGTAGTACTCTGAGTAAAGAGTCTTAACAACGGGAGACTCGTGTGACTTTCTGATAGCCATTGAAGCGTCCTGGTCATAAAGAGCCTTTGCACGAACTGCCTTAAGGTCAACTGTGTCGCGAACGGACTGAGGCTGGATAGGCTGACCACCACCGTTTACACAACCACCGGGACATCCCATTATTTCAACGAACGTCCAATCAGCAGTACCACTTGCAATTCTGTCCATAACAACCTTAGCAGCTGCTGCACCACTTGCAACGGCAACCTTGATATCGAGACCTGCTATATTGAGTGAAGCCTGCTTGAGACCGTCTGTTCCACGAACTGCAGTAAACTCAATATCTGCGTTGTCCTTACCTGTGAGCCAGTCGTTTGCCGTACGGAGAGCTGCTTCCATAACACCACCGGTAGCACCGAAAATAACGGCTGCACCAGTATCTTCACCAAGAGGAGAATCAAATTCTTCATCGGGAAGAACTGTGAACTTAATACCTGCACGATCGATCATTCTGCCAAGCTCTCTTGTGGTGATTGCGATATCAACGTCGGGAACTCCGGCTGCGCTCTGATCCTCTCTGCCTATCTCAAACTTTTTAGCTGTACAAGGCATTACTGATACAGATACGATATCCTTGGGATCGATGCCCATCTTCTGTGCGTAGTAAGTCTTAATTACTGCACCTGCCATCTGTTGAGGAGATTTGCAAGTTGAAAGATGTGAGAGATATTCAGGATAGTAGTACTCAGCGAACTTAACCCAACCGGGTGAACATGAAGTAATCATGGGAAGAACTCCACCGTTCTTAACTCTGTCAATAAGCTCGTTTGCTTCTTCTACGATTGTAAGGTCGGCAGCAAAGTCGGTATCAAATACCTTGTCAAAGCCGAGTCTTCTGAGAGCTGCAACCATTTTGCCCTCTACGTTTGTACCGATGGGCATACCAAAGCACTCACCGAGTGTTGCACGAACAGAAGGAGCTGTCTGTACAACAACGTGCTTTGTGGGATCAGCAAGAGCTGCCCAAACCTTATCAGTATCATCCTTTTCGGTAAGAGCGCCGGTAGGACAAACTGCAGTACACTGACCACAAGAAATACATGAGGTAGTGTTGAGCTTAACGTCAAAGGGATTACCGATGTTTGTGTCGATACCTCTGTCGTTAGCGCCGATGATTGATACGTACTGTTCTTCACAGACAGCAACACAACGACGACAGAGAATACACTTGTTGTTATCACGAACAAGGTGAGGAGCTGATTCATCAATCTCATACTCACGCTTGTAGCCGCCGAAAGCGTTCTCGTCTACGCCATACTCGTGGCAAAGCTTCTGAAGCTCACAGTTAGTAGAGCGCTTGCAAGAAAGACACTTCTTGTCATGAGTTGAAAGAATAAGCTCAAGAGTTGTCTTACGTGCTTTCTGAATTTTTTCTGTGTTTGTCTGTATTTCCATACCTTCAGCTACGGGATATACGCAAGCAGTAACAAGACCACGCGCGCCGGTAGCTTCAACTACGCATATACGGCAAGCACCTATTTCATTTCTATCCTTCATGAAGCAAAGTGTGGGGATTTCTACACCTGCAGCACGTGCTGCTTCAAGAATTGTTGAGCCCTTGGGCACGCTGACAGCAATGCCATTTACTTTACAATTAATCATTTCCATTTTCAGCGTACTCCTTTCTTATCTTTTAATAATAGCCTTAAATGCACAATTGTCGATACAAGCGCCACACTTGATACACTTATCAGTGTCAATAACGTGGGGAACCTTAACGCTTCCTGAAATTGCGTTAACAGGACAGTTGCGCATACACTTTGTACAGCCCTTGCACTTTTCAGGCTCAATGTAGAAGGTAAGAAGATCCTTACATACGCCTGCAGGACACTTCTTGTCTACAACGTGAGCAACGTATTCGTCTCTGAAGAACTTAAGTGTTGAGAGTACGGGGTTGGGAGCTGTCTGACCAAGACCGCAAAGAGAGTTAGCCTTGATGTAGTTACAAAGCTCTTCAAGCTTATCAATATCCTCAAGAGTACCGTTGCCCGAAGTAATCTTTTCAAGCATTTCAAGAAGTCTCTTTGTACCAACTCTACAAGGTGTACACTTACCACATGATTCGTCAACGGTAAATTCAAGGAAGAATTTAGCCATATCAACCATACAAGTGTCTTCGTCCATAACGATAAGACCACCTGAACCCATCATACAGCCCATTGCTACAAGGTTATCGTAGTCAACTTCTGTATCAATAAGGCTTGCAGGGATACATCCACCTGAAGGTCCACCCGTCTGAGCAGCCTTGAACTTCTTACCGTTGGGAACACCACCACCGATTTCATCAATTATTTCACGGAGAGTAGTACCCATAGGAATTTCTACAAGACCTGTGTTTGTAATCTTACCACCAAGAGCAAATACCTTTGTACCTTTGGACTTTTCAGTACCCATTGAAGCAAACCACTCAGCGCCCTTAAGAATAATCTGAGGGATATTAGCAAAGGTTTCAACGTTGTTTTCAACTGTGGGAGAACCGTAGAGACCCTTAACTGCAGGATACGGAGGACGGGGACGAGGCTCACCTCTGTTACCTTCGATGGAGGTCATAAGAGCCGTTTCCTCACCACAAACGAATGCGCCTGCGCCAAGACGGATTTCCATATCGAAATCAAAGCCTGATCCGAAGATGTCCTTACCGAGAAGTCCGTATTCTCTTGCCTGGTCAATAGCTATCTGGAGACGTCTAACTGCAATGGGGTACTCTGCACGAACGTATACGTAACCCTTTGTTGCACCAATAGCGTAACCACATATAGCCATAGCTTCAATGATTGAGTGGGGGTCACCTTCAAGAACCGAACGGTCCATAAATGCACCGGGGTCGCCCTCGTCAGCGTTACAAACAACGTATTTCTGAGGAGCCTTGTTAGGTGCTGTAAGAGACCACTTTCTTCCTGTGGGGAATCCTCCGCCTCCTCTTCCACGAAGACCGGAATCGGTAACAACCTGAATTACCTGCTCAGGTGTGTATTCTGTAAGACACTTTCCAAGAGCCTGGTAACCGTCCATTGCGATATACTCGTCAATCTGCTCGGGGTCGATAACACCACAGTTACGAAGAGCAACTCTGATTTGCTTCTTGTAGAAATTGGTTTCTTCAAGGGATTTAGCCTTGATAACATCTTCATCTACATCCTTATGTACAAGTCTGTCAACGGGACGTCCCTTAAGAAGATGCTCTTCAACAATTTCTTCAACGTCATCTATTTTAACGTTGCAATAGAATGTACCTTCGGGGTACACGATCATTACAGGGCCCAGTGCGCAAAGACCGAAACATCCTGTACGAACTACTTTTACTTCGTCTTGAAGACCTTTTGCAGCAATTTCAAGCTCAAGCTTGTCGCCGATTTTCATACTTCCTGAAGAAGTACAACCGGTACCGCCACAAATAAGTACGTGTGTGCGTATCATATTCCTTTTATCCTCCGTTTATTTTGTTGCAGCGCCGATTGTATACTCAGCTACAACCTTGCCGTTCTTAATATGGTCCTCGATAACCTTTGCCACTTTTTCAGGAGTCATATTTACATATGTCACCTTTTCGTCACCGTTGTATACTTCAACAACGGGCTCATACTGGCAAATACCGATACAACCTGTCTGAGAAACAGTTGCCTTATTTGATAAACCTGCATTTGCAACGCCTTCAACAAAAGCGTTAAGAACAGGTCTTGCACCTGCAGAAATTCCACAAGTTGCCATGCCTACAACTATTCGCATAGAAGCATTGTTCTCACGAATATTTACCTTGCTCTGCATTCTTTCTCTGATTGCAGCAAGTTCAGCTAATGATTTCATAACTTATCCCCTTCTTTTATTTTATTTTTATTTTTATTAATTGTATTGCTCTTCAAGATAGTCCCTTATCCACATCAGAACCTCTGGTGAGTTCAGGGGTACGTCGCCTAAAAGCTCTCTCATCTCAGCAGTAGAAAGAAACACTTTTTTGCCGTCAAATTCGTGCGAGAACACAAAATCAATTTCGGGCGACCCTTGAATTAAGGTTGAAACGGTAGAAATAACGTCGCCAAGTGGCAAACAGTCAATATGCTTCTTTTTGAAAACTGCTGTGACCGTTGTACCAGAGGTGTCCCCCTCGTAAGACTTGGTTTTTGACACTATTTCAAACCTACCGCCTGTTTGCTCTGCAGCAAGCTTATAAAACGGTATTCCGAGTCCAACCTTTCTGGTTGTTCTCGTTGTGCAGAACGGGTCGGTTACACGGGCAACCATTTCGGATGGCATACCACAACCGTCGTCGGCAATTATTACCTTTAAATCGTCTTCGTTTTCTTCAAGCTTAATAATGACGTTAGCAGCACCGGCTTTAACTGAATTCTTCGCAATATCAAGAATGTTGAGTGACAGTTCCTTCATTTAATATCACCTCTCAATATTGAGAAAATTTCAGCACGGACACTTGCAGCGTCAGAAAGGTCCGACAAAATATCAAAATGATTTACCATCTCGTTTATATCCCACAAATAATGCGCATCGCTACTTGAAACGTAAAGCCTATCAGCTATTGCAGGAAACCGTGAAATATAGGAGTCTATATTTGACCGATTGGCAAATTCATATACTGTGAAATCGGATTCAGGTACTGTACCGAATACTCCTACGATACTGTTTGAATCTTTATCAATGTGTGCAGGATAAGCTATTCCACCATATTTTTTTGCAACGCCGTGTATATCGTCAATAGATATATCCACTGCATTGATCAACAGATACTTTTCCTCACCTACAACTCGGTCACAGTCATCCATATATACCTGTCTACCGAAAATTGTTGAATCGTTTTCAATAAGCGTTCTTTTTGTACGGAGAAGCTCATTGAAATCCATTGCCCCTTCAAGAGAATCAAACAGAACCACCGAATGTATATCCTCTGCCGTGGTTATTTCTGCGCCTGCAATTGGTATCAGTGAATAATTCGAGCAGGCAGAAAAAAACGCAGGACAGTTTCCACAGGTATTATGATCGGTAAGGGCTACTATATTAAGTCCCTTTATTGAAGCCATACCTGCAATATTATTCGGGGTCATATCGTCGTCACCACAAGGTGACAGGCAAGAATGAATATGTAGGTCGTAAAACGCTTTACTCGGCATAAAGCACCTTACCTATCATATAAGAAATTTCAAACGATGATTTTACCGTTCTGTAAAGATTTATGTTCTGAGCTTTTGCTTTTTCTATAACGTCTGCAGATATTTCAGCATTTTCGGAAAAAATCACACAAGAAGCGTCGGCAAGAGCAGCTACTGCTATAACGTTTACGTTATTCATAATAGTTACCCATGCGAAATCAGCCTCAAGCCTTGTCATTACCCAACTGAGCAAATCACCGGTATAAGCTCCGACAACGTCTCTTGCGTCGTCTGAAACCTGAATTGGCTCTAATTGGAGATAAGCTGACAAATCACGTAATTTCATCTTAATCCTCCCTGCTGAATTTAGGAAGCTTATGTAAAGGACACTCGTCCATAGAAACGTTCTTGCATACAACGTCCTCTGCAAATGCATGACAGGTTGGAGCGCCACACGCACCACAATCAATCTGAGGAAGTAATTTACTCACTTCTTCAATTTGTGCCATCACTGCAATTGACAAATTCGTATCGTTTGAAAATGAACCGATGCTCCTTTGTCCAAGTGGGGTATGTATTATAAGATTTTCAGGAACGCCGTCTTTTGTAAGCTCCTTAGCCTTGGACGTTCTCGTTACGGGAAGGTAACGGCGAAGTCCTTGGAGCCTTGCTCTTGCAATAAATGGATTTGCAACAGTCATAACACCACCGACACAACCACCGGGGCAGCTGTTCAATTCCACGAATTCAAGAGTAGGAAGCGCATTGTTTTCAATCTGGTCTAAAACCTTTATTACGTTTTCAATGCCGTCAGCAGCAAGATATTTATCGTTAAATATTGCAGTTGACTCACCACCAGACGTAGCCCAGCTAAGTCCGACAACTCCAGAGGAAGAAGTATTTTGTGGTTGCTCTCCCCTTTTCATTTTCGATATCATCATGAAGTATATTTCCTTCATAGACAAAACGCAATCGATTATAGGCTGTCGGTTTTCGGGATGGTTTTTAACGTAACTGACCTTTGCGGGACATGGAGATATAAACGCTATGCCTATATCATCAGCCGTAAGGTCGGGATGCTCTTGTATCACCAGCTCCTTAGCGTTTATAGCCGCAACCTCCATAGGAGACATCAACGGCATAACGTGTGAGCTAAGTGATGGAAATCTTAAACTTATAAGCCTGAGAATAACGGGACAGGCAGAACTGATAACAGGACGCGGAAGATTACTTTGTTTAAGAAAGCGCCTTGTATATTCAGTAACTATTTCTGCCGCTCTCGAAACCTCGTAAACATAGTCAAATCCTATATCGTAAAGCCCCTGAACCACATAATCCACGTCATCAAGATTGTCAAACTGTCCGTAAAGCGTCGGCGCAGGAAGAGCTACCTTGAATTTGTATTTTTTAAGTGCTTCAAAGGGATCGTAAATGGATTTCTTCGCCTTGTTACGACAAACACGAATACACTGACCACAGTCAATACATCTATCAGAATTTATTGTGGCTTTTCCATCTTTTATGCGTATTGCTTCTGTTGGACAGTAATTCAAGCAATGCGTGCAACCGTGGCATTTGTCTGCTACAAGGGTTACAGAATGTAAATACTTGTCCACAAAATCACCTGCCAGTTTATGTATTTATAACTAACGTTACCTTCGTGCCTACACCAACAGTTGATTCCAGATTAAATGAATCGGTATACCTCTTCATATTTGGAATTCCCATACCTGCACCAAAGCCGAGAGATCGCACGGCATCGGCAGCAGTAGAATACCCCTCGCTCATAGCAAGCTCAATATTCTCTATGCCCGGTCCGTGGTCTTCAAGAACTATTTTAATACAGTCCTCGGATATTTCAACGTCGGCGACTCCGCCACCTGCGTGAATAACCATATTTATCTCGCCTTCGTACATGGCAATAGACACTCGTCTTACGGTCTCGGGAGAATAACCAAGAAGCCTGAGCTTCTTCTTCACCTCTGCTGAAGCCTCTCCGGCAGAAGTAAAGTCATCTCCGTCAACGTCAAAATGCAGCTTTAAAATCTCACCCATACTACTTAACCTGTCTCAAACCGGAAGAATAAAGAATTCCACAAGCGTCAAACATACGCTCGCCGGTTTTCATTACAACGATGTTCTTGGATTCAGCCAGGGCAAGAATTTCGTCGGTAGGAACCTTGTTGCGAACAAAGACAACACATACCATATCCATCATTTCTGCCGTTCTGATAACCTGCATATTTACAAGACCGGTTAAAAGAACTGCCTGGTCCTTAACGTATGCAAGAACGTCGCTCATCATATCGCTTCCACAAGCAGATTTAACGTCGTTGTCAAGATTTTCTTTGCACGTCAGTACTTCTGCATTAAGTAATTTCTGAATTTCGGAAATTTTCACAGACTTATACCTCTTGTGATAATTTATTTATGCTCCGTATTTTGCAAGAATTCCTGCAACATCGTCAGGTCCGATTCTTCCATATACGTCCTCGTTAACTGTAAATACAGGTGCAAGTCCACAAGCTCCTATACAACGGCACGCTGTAAGAGAGAACTTACCGTCGGGAGTACACTCCTCTGCGGCAATACCAAGCTTTTCAGAAAGCTTATTGAAAATATCTCCAGAGCCCTTAACGTAGCATGCTGTACCAAGGCAAACGGAAATATTATATTCTCCCTTGGGAGAAAGCGAGAACTGGGCGTAAAAGGTAGAAACGCCGTACACCTTTTCAAGCGGCACGTCCATTCCTTCCGCAATCATTGACTGTACTTCAAGAGGTAAGTATCCGTAAATACCCTGTGCCTCCTGCATTACTGCCATAAGACGGCTGCTATCGTGCTTGTTTGCGTCTATAACAGCCTTGAGTTGCTTCTCCTGTTCAGGAGTTCCCTTGAACGGGAGTGTGCTGATTTTCTTTTGCATTACCCATTTTCCTCCTTAAATGATATAACAAATTATATGTTTTTAGGTCTTTACAGAAAGACCCAGAATACATCATTTCATATTATACACCAAAGATTTCGATTTTTCAAGTCGTTTGTTAAATTTTAATCAATATATTTGACGAATTTTTTTGTTTTCAATTGACTTTTGGTAAAATGAGAGGTATAATTTGATAAAATATGTGAAAGGCAATCAAAAGTAATGCTAATTATAAAACCAATTCAGGACAAAAGCTATCAAGAAGAGGTATGCAATCAGTGTGGATTCAAGTACGAGCCACTGTCCTTTGCGTATAGTGAAAAGGAAAATGAAAAGCTTATTGCAGCGTGTCAATTTGATATATTGGGTTCTAACGGAACAATTTCGGATTTCGGTATGGTAAAAGGTGTGGAAGAGGATATTGAAGCTCTCATAATTTTAGGCCGTGCCGTGTTAAACTTTATGGAGTTGTCAGGTGTTGAAACCTGCACGTTTGACTCCCCTTCCGTTGACGCTCCCAAATATTCCAAAATGCTTGGCTTCACTGATAAAAAGATTTGTCTTAAAGGCTTGTTTGACGGAAAATGCAATCACAACTGTAAATAAAAAATCAGAGGCATCATAAAAGATGCCTCTGATTTTTTATTAGTCGTTTGATACTATTTTCACCTTGCAGCCATTACCGATTCCACAAGCATTTGCATCGTCGGTGTCAAGATGCATTTCAAGAGCAAACTTATCGCTGACACGAACCTGAACGTCGTAAAGAGTAGTTCTCTTTCCGTCGCCCTTAGCCTGAACAGCAACGTAGTCGCCGTCGTTTACACCAAACTTCTTGCCGTCCTCAAGACTCATATGTATATGACGGTTGGCAAGAATACATCCCTCTTTGAGAGTAACAAGACCTTTAGGTCCAACGATGGTAACGGGAGCTGAGCCTGCTATCTTTCCCGATTCACGCACGGGAGGCTTTACCTTTAAGGTGAATGAATCTGTTCTTGATATTTCTACCTGAGATTCCTTTCTCACAGGTCCAAGGACACGAACGCCCTCAATTGCTTTAAGTGACGGACCTATAAGAGTAAGCTGCTCCTTGCATGCGTACTGACCGGGCTGAGAGAGGTCCTTGAGCTTTGTGAGCTCATAGCCCTTGCCGAAAAGAATCTCAAGATGCTCCTGAGAAAGATGTATATGTCTGTTAGATACGCCTACCGGCACAAGCGCTTCCTCGCTCTGACAGGCAGAGATAACTTTGCTTACAATTTCAGTAATTACTTTTGCATCGTATTCCATTAGTCCTGTCTCCTTATCAGATTATTCTGAAGCTATCTGCAAGCACACATCTACGCTGTCTTGTAAAGCTTCTTGCCGAGGTAATACCCTCACCTGTAGGACCTGCAATAGTAAAGGTTGCGTGTCCTTCACCACCAAAGCCTATACCTGCGTATGAAGGCGCATTCTTAACGAAAATGGTTGTTTCAACAGCCTTTGCAAATTTTGAAAGGTTATCAATATTCTTTGAGTGCATATGAGCAGTATGACGGCAACCGTGCTCAGCCTTAACGGCAAGCTCTACTGCCTGATCGATATTATCAACTCTGACGATAGGAAGAATGGGCATCATAAGCTCGTGCTGTACAAAATCGTGTTCAAAAGGAACTTCGCATATAATACATCTTATATCCGAGCTTACCTCTATACCAATCATCTTAAGGATAACGTCAGCGTTTCTTCCAACACAGTCACGGTTAACAACCTTAGAGGTCTTTCCTGCCTTGTTGGTCTTTTCCTGCAAAACTATTTTAGCAAGAGCGTCAGCCTGCTCGCGTGTTATGAGGTAAGAACCTGCTTTTTTCATACCAGAAATAAGCTCATCTGCAATATTTCTGAAAGCGAATACTTCCTTTTCTGCAATACAAGGAAGGTTGTTATCAAAGGTACAACCGTCGATAATATCCTTTGCAGCCTTTGCAATATCCGCAGTATCGTCAACGATTACGGGAGGGTTTCCTGCGCCTGCTCCGATTGCCTTTTTACCTGATGAAAGAACGGCTTTAACAACGCCGGGACCACCTGTACAAACAAGAAGCTTTATAAGAGGATGAGACTGCATAATAGCAGCAGAATCAAGAGTAGGCTTGTCCATAGAGCAGACAAGAACGTCGGGACCACCTGCTGCCTTGGAAGCTCTGTTTACAAGGTCAACTGCGTAGTTTGAGGTAGCAATAGCATTGGGATGAGGGTTGAAAACAACGCCGTTACCGGCAGCTATCATACCAATTGAGTTACAAATTACGGTTTCACTGGGGTTGGTGCTGGGAGTAATTGCTCCTACAACTCCAAAGGGGGCCATTTCAATAAGAGTCAAGCCGTCGTCACCCGTCTTAGCAGTGGAAACGATATCCTCTGTTCCGGGTGTTTTATCTGCAACGAGAATATGCTTGAGTCTCTTGTGCTCAACTCGTCCCATTCCCGTTTCAGCAACACCAATTTCAGCCATAGTCTGAGCCTCAGCTCTTGTAAGACGGCGAATCTCGGTAATAATCTTTTCTCTTTTTTCAACCGACATATCTCTTACGGATTTATAGCCTTTATTTGCAGCTTCAATGGCTTCGTTCATGTCGCTGTAAACGCCTATAAGCTTTCTTCCGTTATACTGTGTTGAATCCCAGGTAACTTTTGATGCGTTGCCGGTCTGCATTGCGCTGATTACCTTTTCAACAATGGTCTTGATTTCATTTTCTGTCATAAGAGCCATAACAAAATCCTTTCTTATCTACTCAAAACAATGTTAAAGAGCTTAGTATACAAGCTCTATATTCTTCTTTTCTAACTCTCTGATACATTCGTCAGAGGGCTTAACGTCGGTTACGATTATGTCTATATCTTCAAGGTCACAAATCTTTACAAATGATATTTTATCAAACTTCGTACTGTCCACTGCAAGAATTACCTTATTTGCATTCTTTATAAAGCACTTCTTCAAATCTGCATTGTTTTCTCGGGTGTCGGTAATTCCCTTCTCCAAATCCAAGCCTTTACACGACATTATCGCGTAGTCAGTATGATAATTAGCTATGGCAGAGGTTGCCGAAGCACTCAAAAAGGACATAGAATCCTGTCTGTACGTGCCACCTGTTGAAATAACACGCCAATCATTGTTAGCAGGAAGGTCTAAAAGAATTTCAACGGAGTTAGTAATTAACGTTAAATTATGCTTGTTGAAAATACTCTTAACGGTAAACAACGCCGTAGTGCTTGCGTCCAGTAGCATACTGTCGCCATCCTGAATCAGATTACCGATTTTTTCTGCAATATACTTTTTACCACTTACGTTCGTGAGCTTTCTGACCGTGTACGGAAGTTCAACGGTCATATTGTCACTCTTAACGGCACCACCGTAAGTTTTCTTTGCAAAGCCCTCTATTTCCAGCTTTTCAAGGTCGCGTCTGATAGTCTCCTCAGTTACTGAATAGAACGCTGCCAAATCACTTACGATGACCTTTCCGTCAATCATAAGCTTAGATAAAATTTCATTTTTTCTTTCAATAGGTAGCATTTATATCCCCTTAAAGAATATTTTTCCAAAGCTTTTCATCAGGGCCTGCAATAACGGAGCTATCAAGGAACATTCCGTTTCCACCAGCGCCTGCAATCGCTTTTTCTATTGCTGCAGAAACTGCAGAAACCTCACCTGTAAGAAGTAAGTAAGATTTTCCACACATACCACGAGCAAGTCTCAATTCTATCAAATCCACTATTGCAGTTTTTGCAGCAGTATCAGCAGCTACTATAGCAGAAGCAACAGAATAGGTTTCAAGAATACCAAGTGCCTTGGGATTTTCAATTGCATTAGTGCCGTAAATTGCACCAAACAAAGAATCGTGAGGATTTCCTAAAACGAAAGAGTCGATCAAATGCTCGGTAGCATGATTTGAAGCAGCGTCAACTGCAGCACGCACGGCACTTATATCACCTTCGATAAGTACAAAATATTTTCCGGGGCAAACCGTTTCTGCCCGGATTATATCGACCTCTGCAGTCTTTACCATAATATCTGCAGCTGTTATGCCGGAAGAAACCGTTTTAAATTCAACGAGTCCTATTGCTTTTCTCATTAACGATTACCTCCTTCTGATACGATTAAAATATATTTATTATTGATTTCTTTAACGATTCCGTCAATGGACGAATGGATATTTACTCCGAGCTTTCCTTCTGAAGCAACGGCTATAACCTGACCTACTGTAACCTTGTCGTCTACCTTTACACAAGGCTCGGCAGGTGCGCCGATGTGCTGTGAAAGCATTATCTTCACCTTGCTTGGCTTATACTGGAGATCAGAGATTGGAGCCGAGACGTCATATTTGCTCAATCCAAGTCTTGAACGGAGACGTGCAAGGGGAACTTTTCTGAACGCTCTTGCTTTAGGAACGGGAACGGGTTTAATTCCCTTGGGAGGAGAAACTCCTGCAGCCCTCATTCCCTTTTTGAACTCGTCAATGAGCAGCTTTGGTGAAAGCCCTTGCTGACATGAGTACATTTCGCAAAGACCACAACCACTGCAAAACATAGCATCGAGATAAGGCTTAACCTTTACGGTGTCGCTATTTGACACAACTCTCATAAATTCGTGGGGTTCAATGGGATGACCAAGTAAAAATCTTGGACAAAGGTCGGTACAATATCTGCACTGACAACAGGATGCCATTGTCCTCTTTAAATCTATAGTCGGCTTTACCCTTTTACGCATAACGACGTAATGATTCTGTGGAAGAACAATAACAGCGTTAGTTGTTTTTGTAACGGGCTCGTTGGGAGATCCAAGACGTCCCATCATAGGACCACCGAGCACGTACGCCGGGTCGTTTACAGTAATGCCTCCACTAAGCTCAATTACCTCGGAAAGCTTTGTACCCACGGGCACAAGGAAGGTCTGAGGATTTTTTACCTCACCCGTAACGGTTACGAACTTGTTAACCACGGGTTGCTTATCATTTACTGCCTTGTAAACGTTGTACATAGTTTCAACGTTAAAAACAGTTACTCCCACAGATGAAGGAATAGCACCGGGGGCTACCACTCTTCCTGTGGTTTCGTAAATCAGCACGAATTCATCTCCTGCAGGATAAACCTCGTCAAGAGTGCTGACGGTTATATTTTCAAATGAGTCAAGCTCGACCTCAATCGCTTCAATTGCCTTTTTATAAGCTTTTTTCAACGCGATAATAACGTTGCTTGCTCCTATTGTTTTCGATACCAAATCAAGCGCCCACATAATTTCATAGGCGTTTTTTTCAAGTAGCCTTCTGTGAAGTCTTAAGAGAGGCTCACATTCGGCACAGTTCAAAATTACTGTATCAACGGTTTTATCAAGTTTAGCGTAAGAAGGAAATCCGGCACCACCTGCGCCGACAATTCCTGCTTCACGCATAATTTGCTTTAATTCGTCAAAATTCATTTCTTAGGTACTCCCGACAAACCTACACCGTCGTCAACTATTCCGACAATTGCCGCATCAATGGGAGAAGTCTCCATACCGCAACCAATTCTCGCCGCACTGCCTAACGCTACAAGAACAATCTCGCCGATACCTGCGCCGATATTGTCAACTGCAACTATTCTATTTGTCGTATCGCCAATTACTTCGAGAGGCTCTACAAGCATAAATTTGTTACCTACAAGATTTTCATTCTTGCGTGTTGATACAATGCTTCCGATTACTTTTCCGACAATCATTTGATATTTTCCTTTCAATCAGGTTATTGGGGATTGGCTGTTCTCTTCCCGACAGTTTGTCGGGAAGAGAACAATAGTGACATCTTACTTAATGATGGGGAGAATCTTCTCTACATCAGCGTGAGGTCTGGGGATTACGTGGATTGCAACTACTTCGCCAAGCTTAGCTGCTGCTGCTCCACCTGCCTCTGTTGCAGCATTAACTGCTCCAACATCGCCTCTTACCATAACAGATACGAGTCCGCTACCGATCTTCTCGGTACCGATAAGAGTTACGTTTGCTGCCTTTACCATTGCATCTGCTGCCTCGATTGCTGCAACAAGTCCTCTGGTTTCTACCATTCCAAGTGCTTCAAGTGCCATTTTTCTTTCCTCCTGAAAATTATAATTTATTTTTTATTAATTGTTGACTTACTTAATGATGGGAAGAATCTTCTCAACATCTGAATGAGGTCTGGGGATTACGTGGATTGCTACGATTTCGCCAAGCTTAGAAGCTGCAGCTCCACCTGCTTCTGTTGCAGCCTTAACTGCTCCAACGTCGCCTCTTACCATAACAGATACGAGTCCGCTACCGATCTTCTCAGTACCGATAAGAGTTACGTTTGCTGCCTTTACCATTGCATCTGCTGCCTCGATTGCTGCAACAAGTCCTCTGGTTTCTACCATTCCAAGTGCTTCAAGTGCCATTTTTCTTTCCTCCTTATGTTCAACCACCTTTACCTCTTCGGCAGGCGTTGTTGTGTTTATGTTGTTATTATTTATAACCTTTTCTTCTGTGCTCTTCTTAGGAGCTGTTTTCTTCTGCTGTGCCATCTCTGTACTCCTTACTTCTTAAGTCTTTCGGCGCTGAGATTAACAATTCGCATTGTTTCTTCGTGTGGGTTGGCTATGACAAGGCTTGCAACAGGCTTCTTTATAGCCTTGTTGGTGGCATTCTCCACAGCCGCAGTGACTGCAGAAACGTCGCCTTTTACAATTATTGTAACAAGTCTTCCACCCATTTTACGTTCCCACGTTATAAGCTCGACGTTAGCCGACTTACACATAATATCAAGAGCATCTATTGCGGCAGTTACGCCCGATACTTCAATAAATCCAAGTGAATTCATCTTTACTGCCCTCCTTAGTTCTTGTCAAAGCCGTGTATTTTGAGCATCTTTTCAGTATCGTCTTCAACGTTAGGAATAACGTAATGAGATACAACGCCACTCACTCTGTTTGCCGCCTCGACTGCTGCTTCAACAGCTGCCGTAACGTTGTCAACAGTTCCACGGAACTTAACTACTACAAGAAGAGGAACAGGAAGCTTATCGGCGTTTGCAGGCTTGTTTTTATCAAACCTTTCTACCGTAACGTCGGCTGCTTTACAGCCGGCGTCACACGCCGCAAATGCTGTTACGAGGCCGAACACCTCAACCATTCCAACTGCTTTTCCCATAATTACTTATAACCTTTCCTTACGGGAGAACCGCAATCTTGAGACCTTCCATTTTGAGGTTAGTCTGGTGCGCTTCATTTATTTCAGCAAGCTTGAATCTGTGGGTGATAAGCTTGTGAAGAGGAATACCTATTCCCTTTGCGCGCTTGAGGAAATCGAAGGTAGTTGCGTAATCGCGAAGGGTGTATACCCATGAACCAACAATTGTGATTTCCCTGGAGCATATGTCAAAATGAGGATTGATGGTAGCGTCGCCACCGTTGATGAAGAAGCCAAGCTCGCAAAGGCCTCCACCACTTCTTATAAACTTATAGATGTTTGCGTGTGCAATAGGTGAGCCTGTGCACTGGAAAGCAAAATCTGCAAGATAACCACCGAATGCATTTTTAACTGCATCTGTAAGAGCTTCAATTCCCTTGTGGTCCTTAAAGTTTACAGTTTCGGTTGCACCCATTTCACGTGCAAATTCAAGTCTCTTGGACTCGCCGTCAATAGCAACGATATTCTCAATACCCATTGTACGAAGAATAGCGATGCAAAGAAGACCGATAGGACCACAGCCCTGAACGGCTACTCTTGAATTGAATCGAAGAATTCCCGTTGTCTTCGCACGCTCAACTGCGTGAATAAGAACTGCGCTGGGCTCAATAAGAATTCGTGAATCGAGGTCAAGATTTGAAACGTTAAATACTGTTGAGCCACCTCTTACAACTATGTAGTCGGCAAACCAACCGTTAAGATGAATGTCGTCGTCTGGGATAAGACCGTAAACGTCTGCACCACCTACGTTTTGCTTGTTAAGGTCGAACATTGTAATGTCGGGGTTATCCTTGAAGATCATACAGGTAACCACCTTGTCGCCTATGTTAAGAGGCTTGCCTGCGCTGTCCTTCTTAACGTTTTTACCCATCTTTACAATCTCACCTGTTCCCTCGTGTCCGAGTACAACGGGTATAAGACCGAAGGGGTCGCGCTTGAATTCGTGGGCGTCTGTTCCACATACGCCACAAGCTTCAACCTTTACGAGGATATCGTCGTCGCCGAGCTCGGGAATGGGGAATTCAACTATATCATAGTGTTCAAGCTTTGTGAGCATTGCTGCTCGGGAAGTCTTGGGAACGTCAACAGATGCTGCTTTTGCAGTCTTGTCGGCAGTGCCGTTCATATTGGCAAGAACTTCTTTAACAATAGCTTCAATCTGTTCAGATTTTATATCCACTGTTATACACTCCTTTATATCATATTTTCAAAAACTTGTTTAGCATAGTCAGCAAGGGCTGTGTCCTGCTCCTCGGAGCCACCGGAAATACCAACTGCTCCGACTATCGTATCACCACATTTCAAAACCTCGCCACCACCGAAAATAACAATCTTACCTTGATTGGTAAACTGTATTCCGTAAAGGGATGCACCCGGAGCTGCAAGGGTTGAAAGCTGTTTTGTAGACATTTTGAGAGATGCGCAGGTGTAGGTTTTATTGACAGCTACGTCATAGCTTGCAATGTAAGCGTCATCCATACATTCAACGGCTATCAGCCGTGCTGATGCATCGGATACTGCAACAACTGCCTTTACTCCCATTTCAGCTGCTTTTTCTTCTACCTTATATATAAGCTTTCTGGCAAGAGCCAAGGAAATATGCTTAACGGTTCTGAAATCGGCTGTGTCTGATTTTTTTGAAAGCACTTCGCTGACTGCATCATTGATTATTTTATCAAGGTCAGCATTCATAATAATACCTCAATTATTTGCCAAGCTGAGCAAGAACCTTCTTGGTGATTTCTGCAACAACTGCGTCGTCGCTTGATGATGAGCAGGTGCATGAGCCCTTGCAACCGTGACAGCTGGGCTTACCTGCCTTAGCATTGGGGCAAAGGTCTGCAGGATGCTTACCTGTCATACCGAACTGCTTTCTGATTTCGTAAAGTCTCTGAACCTGAGATTCTGAAAGCTGCTTGGGTCCACCGAGAACCTTTGACTGATAGAGAAGCTGAGCGTAGAATTCAAGTGACTCCATCTTGTGATATGCTGCAAGAAGTGAATCAGAGTAAGCAAGTGCGCCGTGGTTTGCAAGAAGCACTGCATCATAATACTGAAGATACTTTGAAACTGCATCGGGAATCTCTTCTGTTGAAGGTGTGCCGTATTCTGCAATCGGAACACATCCGAGAGCGATAACTGCTTCGGGCATAATGGGCTCTGTAAGAGGAATTCCTGCAATAGCAAAACTTGTTGCGTATGAGGGATGAGCATGAACAACGCTCTTTACGTCGGGTCTTTCCTTGTAAACGCGCATATGCATCTTGATTTCAGATGAGGGCTTGAAGCCTGCGTTTGCCTGGATTACCTTTCCCGTAGCATCAACCTTACAGATGTACTCGGGAGTCATAAAGCCCTTGCTTACACCGGTAGGAGTGCAAAGAAATTCGTTGTCGTTGATCTTAACAGAGATATTACCGTCGTTAGCAGCAACCATTCCTCTGTTGTAGATACGCTTACCAATTTCACAAATTTGTTTTTTGATTTCGTATTCTGAAGCCATAGTCTTTCTCCTCTATTTTAATATTTTTGTTTACTTTTTAACACTTAAATTCTATCACCAATATTTGTATATGTCAATAGGTTTTAAGTGATTTTTTGTTGATTTTTGTAAGTTTTGTGTTGATTTAGTTGGTTTTTGTCAGTTTTTGATGTAGTTTAGCAGCTCGTCAATGCCGTTTCTTTCGTAACTGCTTGTAAAGAACACCTGTTCGCATCCACACTCTCTCAACCAAAGCTCTGCCATATCGGGTCTCGCGTCGGGGGCGTCGCATTTCGTCACGATACCTATAACGGGTCTTGTTGCCATCCCTGCAATGCAGGGTGGAAACAACGTATACTGTTCGGTTGCCGAAGCAACAAGTCCAATAACGTCCGATTCGTAAGAATACACACCAAGTGCGCCACCAAGAGTTTTGGTTTCTGCATACTCGCCGGGAGTATCAATAATAAAATCCTCAAATCCAACGTATTGGGTTTTGTGATATTCAAGCTTTTCGTTTTTAAGTGCCGAAATCAGAGTGCTCTTCCCTGCCTCGCTTCTGCCCATCAGAATGAGGCGCTTCATGTTCTCGTTATTTCACACACGGAAAATCCAAGCTTTTCCTTTGCGTAGCTTACTGCAGCGTTAAGCGATTCGGTAACCTCCGAAACGCTGCCCGTTATTATCAACGTACCACTGAATCTGTCAACAAAGCCAAGGGTTGCGCCAGAGGTTTTAAGAGCAATATCAGCAGCAATAACGGCATATTCAGCAGGAGACATGGTAACTATTCCTATTGCAGAGCGAACAGAATAGTCAACAGTCGGGTCAAGACCGAGCTTTCTGTAAAGAATGTCATCAGGGTTTGCAATAATATGAGCCAAGGTAATCTGCTTACCCGGTACAAGCTCCTGAATTATCCTTTGTTTAATTTCATTGTCTAACAGTTCCAAAATATCACCTCAGTTTTATCCACCAATATTAACTTTGATACCAACGCGTTCAGCTACACTTTTAAGACTTTGCATTTTATCTTTATCCGGCGAAGGTACGTCTCCCATTTTATACTCCCTGCCAAGTCCAACGTACTTGTCGTAGCCAAGTCTGTGATAAGGAAGCAAATTCATTTCTTCAACTCCCTTGAGAGACTTTGCAAATTCAGCAATGGCGCCTATCTCCTCAGGAGTGTCGTTAAAACCCGGAATAACGGGAACTCTTACGACAAAGCGCTTTGCTACGGCAGACACGCGCCTTGCGTTTTGTAATATCAACTCGTTTTTCATAGTCGTGAATTCTTCGTGCTTGGCAGAATTCATATGCTTAATGTCCACAAGAAACGTATCTACGTAAGGAATGAGAGGCTCAATCATATCAAAGGGAGTGGAAAGAGTAGTTTCAACGGCAGTATTGATGCCGTAGTTTTTGCAGGTACGGAGAAGCGCCAGCGAAAAATCTGACTGACAAAGCATTTCACCACCCGAAAGAGTAAGACCACCACCACTTCTGCGATAGTATATCAGGTCCTTCTTTACAGTTTCGAAAATCTCTCCGACCGTTACGTCCCGTCCTATAGTTTCACTTTTTCCGTTTCGTATCATTGTCTGGATAGCGTATTCCTGGGATTCAGGATTACAGCACCAGCGACAACGGAGCAAGCATCCCTTTAAAAACACAATCGTTCTTATTCCCGGACCGTCGTGAGTTGAGAATTGCTGAATATCAAATATTCTGCCTTTTACTGATAAATCTTTATTTTGTTCCATTAAAACATTCCCTGTTCAGTTCTGTTGATAATGTCGTCCTGAAGTGACTTGGAAAGCGTAGTGAAGAGCGCACTGTATCCTGCAACTCTAACTACAAGGCTCTGATACTTCTCGGGATGTGCCTGAGCATCTCTGAGGGTCTCACGGCTTACAACGTTAAACTGAACGTGGCTTCCCTTCTGATCAAAGTATCCTCTGATGAGAGCAATAAAGCTTTCAATTCCCGAAGTACCTTCAAGCGCTGAGGGATGGAACTTCATATTGAACAGTGTTCCGTTTGAAGCAATTCCATGGTCAAGCTTCGAAACAGAGTTTGCCGAAGCAGTAGGTCCGTGTACGTCTCTGCCGGCCGAAGGAGAAACACCGTCAGCAACGGGAGTGTACGCGTATCTGCCGTCGGGAGTAGCTCCGGTCTGCGCTCCGAGAGGCACGTTAGCAGAAACGGGATAAAGTCCAGCCTGGAAGCTTCCACCTCTGGGATTCTTATACTTTTCAAGAGGCTTGGTGTAAGTATAAGCCACGTCTCTTGCAAGTGCGTCTATATCCTCGATATCGTTACCGAACTTTGCGGCTTCAAGAATCATATCACGAATTTTTGCGTATTTTTCACCGTCAGTCTTTTCGAGAATAGCCTTAGTAATTTCTGCAATTTCCTTCTCACCTACGGTAATTCCACTCTGCTGAAGCTGGAGAGCAATTTTGCCAACGAGATCGGTTGATACGCCTTTACCGTAGTTATTGTCAAGAGCGTCGCGAAGCTCTGCGAGAGTAAACTTCTTTTCTTCGAACACAAGCTTGCGAATTGCGTAGAGAGAGTCAGCCATATTTGCTATACCGAAGCCCTGAGGACCGGTGAAGTTATAAACTGCACCTCCCTGCTCGGGTGTCTTTCCTCTCTTGATACAATCGTCAATCATCGATGCAAGATAAGGAAGAGGACATCTTTCGGCGTGAGCAACGTCGATAGCGTTGTCGGCGTTTACCATAAGACCAATCATATAGTTCATCTGCTCTTTATAAGCATCATAGAACTCATCAAAGGTGGTCATATCTTCTATTCTCTTGGTTTTAACGCCTATCTGCTTACCCTTGTCCATACCACTCGAAAATACAAGCTCAAGAGGTCTGCACATATTGAAGAATGCAGCGTCGTGCCAGCCCCAAGTTTTTCCTGACTTCTGAGGTTCAACGCAACCGATAATATTGTAATCACGCGCATCGGTCATAGTAAGTCCACGGCTTACGAGGGCAGGAATAATAACCTCGTCATTGTAATATGCGGGAAGTCCTACACCGGTACGGGTAAGCTCAGCAGCTTTAACAAGGAACTCGTGAGGAGTCTTATTCCATACTCTGACAGAAAACGAGGGCTGAGGAAGTAAAACGTGCATCGTTGCTGCAATCGTCATAAACGACAGGTCGTTCGTTGCATCCTCTCCGTCTGCAGTCTGTCCACCTGCAATAAGGTTCTGGAAGGTGCCGTAGCCGGCAAATCCTTGGGCAGAAGCATCGTCTCTTACCTTACTGATGTCATTGAATTTAATCCACAGACAATCGATAAGCTCTTGTGCGAAGCTCTTATCAAAATCGGGCTTATTTTTATCCATTTCATAGTAAGGATACATATATTGGTCAAAGCGTCCAGGAGAAATGGAATGTCCGTTTGATTCTGTCTGAAGAAGAAGCTGAACAAACCAGAAGGACTGACATGCTTCATAGAAGCTTTCAGCAGGATTAGCAGGAACCTTGGAGCAATTAAGAGCAATTTGTAAAAGCTCCTTCTTGCGTTTATCATCGGTTTCCTTCTCTGCCATATCAAGAGCAAGCTTTGCGTAACGGGTAGCATACGTAATTGCAGCGCGACAGGACATAATCGTAGCCTCAAGAAACGCCGACTTCGTAACGTAATCGGCATCGCCAACGTCAAGCTTATCAAACTCAGCCTGCGCCTCGGCAATAATTCCGTTGTATCCCAGAGCAAGTACCTTGTCATAGTGAACGCACACGTGACCTACGCCGTTGTAAAAATAGTTGCCCGGTGTAAAGATGTTATGCTCAATAGCAGTAACAGTTTCGGGAGTCATATAAGACGTAGCAAGCTCGCTGGTGGTCTTTCCCTTCCAATACTTGAATACTTCGTGAAGAATTTTTTTGTTTTCTTCCGATATGTAAAAGGGGTCTGCGCTTCTGGTTGCAAGGGTGTCAAATTCCTTTTCTACCCAATCGAATGAGAATTCGGGGAATATCTGACAGCTCTTTGACGCAACGGTAGAGCTTCCGACAATAAGCTCGTTATCACGAATGGTAACGGGAAGCTTTTCGCAAATGTTTTTAAACGCTTTTGCACGTCTGATGACCATGGGCTCTCCCTCGGTCTCCATATATGACTGAGTCAAAAGCACTGCTCTGTCGCTTTCTATCTGAGGGCGAGCATCAAAGAGAGCTTTTTTCAGAAGGTCTATTCTCGGTGTTTTATCGGGGGTTTCAACCGTATATTTCTTCATCTTTTCACCGCCTATAATAATTTCGATATTACTCTACTTATAAGTATACACACAATTTTTGATTTGTCAATGATTTTGTTGAATTCTTTTGAGGTTTTTTTGAGTTTTTTACAAAATTTGTGTGGTTTTGTGTGGTTTTGGGCGTTTCGCACTCAATCAACGTTGTTTTTTAAGCGTTCCAATACCTCAATAGCAGTATCAGCAGTATCCGTACAGATTGTCTTCAACGACGTTGACCTGTTCCCTACTGCCCAGGAACGTTTTGCGTGGGACATCATGGGTATATCGTTGTCTGCGTCCCCTATTGCAATCGTATCAAACTTTGATACGCCAAGCTTTAACTGCAAATCACCCACGGCTACACCTTTATTGGCGTACGGAGATACAAATTCGGCAAAAGCGCCGTCGGAATAATGAATTCGATAATTCTTAGTATCCACCAAGTCGAAACGCTTTGCCGTAGCCGTAGCTTTAAAAACGTCGTCCTTAATTTCAAATGGACGTGTAACTGCTACGGGTGTTTTTCCATACAAAATCGTCTTATCAAAATCGCCAATCAAATAGGCGTTTTTCATCGAATAAAGCGTAGCGTTTTTGAATACGTCACTATCAAAGAATACGTCAAGTGAGCTTGGTGCAAACTGCTTTTTAAACAGTACTTTTTCGTTTTTCACCAAAAGCGCACCGTCGTCACAGATAAAATAAATATCGTCAGCAACATCATTCAACAGTGCTGAAAGCTCAGAATAAGTCCGTCCTGATGCAACTGCAAAATGAACGCCGTTTGCTACCAGTGATTTTATACAATTCAAGGTACGGCTTGACACTGTTTTCTCTCCGTATGGCAAAAGTGTGCCGTCAAAATCTGCTACTATTAGTTTTATCATACTTATACCTCTGTATGGAATTCTTCAAAAATAATTATATATTTATTATCTTGTTTTGTCAATCAAAAAGGACAAATACCGACAGGTAATTTTACACAAAAAAAGACTGCGTCTATTATGACACAGTCTTCAAAGAAACGCTACTATCTCTCTTCACGGAAATACGAAAGACCAAGAGATGCCGGAGGGTGATTTTCCTTCTTGTTACGAATTGAAGTAATGATAAGAATGAAAATCGTTGCGAGGTATGGAAGAAGCTCGTAAACCTCTTTAAGCTCACGGCTAATGCCCGTTGTAGTAATTCCCAGCATATAAAGTGCACCGAAAAGGATAGAGCCGATAATTGCTATCACGGGCTTCCAAAGAGCGAAGATAACGAGAGCTATTGCAAGCCATCCTCTATCACCGAAGCCGTTATTCGACCAGTTACCCGTATATTCAAACACGTAATAAAGTCCTCCAAGACCGGCAATAACACTTCCGGTACAGGTTGCTACGTACTTGTATTTGGTTACGTTTACACCGGTTGCATCTGCAGTGGCAGGATTTTCACCTACTGCTCTTAAGTGGAGTCCCACTCTGGTACGCTTGAGAACGTAGCCTGCAATAATAGCAACTATAATACCAACGTAGGTCAAAAAGCCGTATGATAAAAACCAATCGCCAAACCAACCAAGCTTATCGGCAATGGGAGGCGTCATTTTGAAATACTTGCTTATATTGCCAAGTGAAATATTAGCAGTCTGTGAGCCGATGATTTTCGTAAGTGAGCCACCGAAAAAGTTGCCTATACCTATACCGAAGGTGGTAAGGGCAAGACCTGTAACGTTCTGATTTGCTCTGAGGGAAATTACAAGGAATGAGTAAATAAGTCCCATGAGAAGCGAGCCTATAAACGAAGCAAGGAGCGTTATGGAAACGGCTAATGCAGGAACAATAGCCTCTGCGCCTACTGTATGCTCGTAAATAGTAGCACCAATAACACCACTTATAGCACCAACGTACATAATTCCGGGAATTCCAAGGTTAAGGTTGCCTGACTTTTCCGTAAGAATTTCACCCGTTGCACCGAAAAGAAGAGGCATTGCCTGACGGATAGCGCCTTGAATAAATACTGTCATTTATTTGCCCTCCTTTGTAAGCTTACGCATTTTTATCTGATAGTTGATAAAGAATTCACTTCCAATTATGAAGAATATTACTATACCCGTAAGAATTTCTGAAAAGTCGTCGTTAAGACGGAACGAACGGGTAATTTCCTTTGAGCCGAATTGGAAGAACACAAGCAGGAATGAGGTTATAATCATATAAATAGGATTAAACTTTGCAAGCCAGGATACCATGATAGCCGTAAAGCCTCTGCCGTCTGCAGTATCAGGTGAAACCGTTCCGTCCTTACCACTTACCAGAAGGAAGCCGGCAAGTCCACAGATGGCACCCGAAATAAGCATTGTTCTAATTACAACGTTCTTTACGTTGATACCTATATAATTGGCTGTGTTTTCACTCTCACCTACTACTGAAATTTCGTAGCCCTGCTTCGTATAGTTGAGATAAATATACATAAACAGAGTAATAAGCGCTACCGTAAGAATTATAACAAGGTGGTCGTTATAAACCTTGGGGAGTCTGCCTATTCTCAAGGGTGATACGATTTGTGAGCCGAAGGTATTTTCCCATTGGAAATATATAATGGAAAGTGTTATAAGTCCCTTGGCTACGTAGTTCATCATAAGAGTGAACAGAGTTTCATTGGTTTTGAAAAAGGCGTAGAAAACTGCAGGAATCAAGCCCCATACGGCGCCTGCTATAAGAGCTGCTGCCAATGATATTACAAGTAAGAGGGGTTCGGAAACCGTTCCTCCTAAAAATCGAACGGTGGCAAAGGTTGCAAGGCATCCCATAAGAACCTGTCCTTCTGCTCCACAGTTCCAGAAGCGCATTTTAAACGCAGGAGTTACTGCAAGAGATACGCAGAGAAGAAGGGATATATCTCTGAAAAGACGCCATACAATTCGTTCCGTGCCGAAGGCGCCCTTGAACATTGCTCCCCAAACAAGCACAGGGTTCTGCTTGGTAAGAAGGATAGTTACGAAGGAGCAGACAACTACTGCAAGGAGAATTGATATTGCTCTTACAATCCAAGCCTTCCACCAAGGAATTGCGTTGCGTTTTACTATGTGAAAAAGAGGCTCGTGCTTTTTTGTTGCTATATTACTCATTTTAATTTGCCTCCTTTTGTGTATTTCCCGTCATCATTACGCCGACTTCTTCCTTCGTAGCGTGTCTTCCGTCTACCTCGCCCGTTATCTTTCCTGATGCAATAACGATAATTCGGTCACACAGGTCAAGAAGAACGTCAAGGTCTTCTCCAACGAATATAACGGCAACACCGTTGTCCTTCTGCTCGTTGAGAAGATTATATATTGTGTAAGAGGAGTTTATATCGAGACCTCTTACAGGGTAAGCAGCCATAAGAACCTTGGGCTTTGCTGCAATTTCTCTGCCGACAAGTACCTTTTGTACGTTACCACCCGAAAGCTTTCTAACGGGAGTTTTTACGTCGGGGGTTGCTACCTCAAGCTCATCAACTATTTCTTCTGCAAGCTTTTTAGGACTCTTTCTGTTCAGGAAAATTGAATGTCCCTTTTTGTAGCTTCTGAGCATCATATTGTCAATAATGTCCATACTTCCTACAAGGCCCATTCCCAGTCTGTCCTCGGGAACGAAGGAAAGTCTTACGCCAAGCTCTCTTATCTGCTCAGGTGTACGCTTGCGAAGATTGAAGCTCTCTCCCTCAGGTGAGTTGTATTTAATTTCACCCTCGGTCAACGGTTGAAGTCCTGCGATAGCTTCAAGGAGTTCTTTTTGTCCACTTCCAGCAATGCCGGCAATACCAAGTATCTCGCCTGACCTTGCAGTAAACGAGACCTTATCGAGAACTGTTACGCCCTCTGAGTTAACCGATGATATATTCGAAACGACCAAACGGTCGGACGTGTCGTGGGGATCTGTTCGGTTGATGTTAAGTGATATTTTTTTACCAACCATAAGCTCTGTAAGCTCCGAAACAGAGGTTGAAGCAGTTTCAACGGTGGCAATATGCTCACCTTTTCTAAGAACTGCAACTCTGTCAGAAAGGGACAGCACCTCGTTCATTTTGTGTGTGATAATAATGATAGACTTGCCATCGTCGCGCATACGGCGAAGTACGGCAAAGAGCTTATCTATCTCCTGAGGTGTAAGTACTGCAGTGGGCTCATCAAGAATGAGTATGTCAGCACCTCTGTAAAGCACCTTAATTATTTCTACAGTCTGTTTTTCAGATACAGACATTTCGTAAATTTTCTTATCGGGCGAAATGTCAAAGCCGTATTTTTCGGTAATTTCAAGCACTTGACGGCGCGCCTCGGAAAGCTTATATCTCTTTCCGTCGTTTATACCCAATACTATATTTTCGGTTGCTGAGAATACGTCAACCAATTTAAAATGCTGATGTATCATACCGATACTGTAATTGAAGGCATCCTTGGGCGAGGTGATAGTTACCTCCTCACCGTTGACAAAAATTTGTCCTTCGTCGGGGTAATATATTCCCGAAATCATATTCATCAGCGTTGTTTTGCCGCTTCCGTTTTCTCCGAGAATTGCCATTATCTCTCCACGCTTAACGCTGAGATTCACGTTATTGTTGGCAAGAACTGTACCAAAACGTTTTGATATATTTTTCAATTCAATAGCGTATGTATTATCCACAAAGAATACCTCCGTAAAAATCGGAAATAGGGCGGTCAAAAGGCTGTAATCAGTGCTTTTTCCCGCCCTATTAAAGTCAGTTAAAATTAGTTGAGAAGAGTGATACCGTCGATGTTGATGTCGAAGTAAGGAGCTGAACGGAATTCAGACTCGTGATAGTAGCCTTCGCTTACAACCTTTGTTTCAGCGGTCCATGTATCGTCTGTGTCAACGTCTGCAAGAGTTTCCTCGTCAAGTGCAACGCCACCTACAGTGAACGTATCTGTTGCGAATACCTTGAGAGTGCCTTCTTCAAACTGAGCCTTAGCTGCATCGATAGCTTCCTGTGTGCCTGCTGCTGCTACTGCTGTGTTAAGGTCGGTAAGCTTAACTGAACCTTCCTTGATACCACCACACCAGTCGGTAGGAATTTCAGTACCGTTCTGAACGGCTGTGATCATAAGCTCGAAGTAAGGAGCCCAGTCAATTCTTGAAGAAATGATGTATGTGTTGGGGCAAGCTTCAATTGTTGTACCGTTGTATGATACGTTGGGGATGCCTGCTTCTTCACATGCAGAGGGAGCGCCCATTGAGTCAGCGTGCTGGCTAACAAGCTTAGCGCCACGTCCGATAAGAACGTTTGCAGCTTCTCTTTCGAGAGCTTCATCGTACCATGAGCCTGTGAACTGTACTTCCATTGTAGCTGTGGGGCAAACTGATCTTGCGCCAAGGAAGAATGAAGTGTAACCTGACTTAACTTCTGCGTAAGGATGTGCACCAACGTAACCGATAAGAGCTTCTTCTGCTGTGAAGTCGCCGTTAGCGATCATTTCGTTGAGCTTCATACCTGCTGCGATACCTGCAAGGAATCTGCCTTCGTAGATAGAAGCGAATGCGTTGTGGAAGTTAGCAAGACCTGCTGTGTGAGCCATTGTACCTGTTGCGTGGCAGAACTGAACGTCGGGGTTCTCTCTTGCTGCGTCAAGAAGGAAGGGCTCGTGACCGAATGAGTCAGCGAAGATAAGTGTACAACCCTGATCGATAAGGTCGATAGCTGCATCGTAGCACTCAGATCCTTCGGGAATACCTGTAACCATTATTACCTGATCATTGGTAAGGCCAAGCTTGTTCTGAACAGCTACTGCTGCGTCGATAAAGTTCTTGTCGTAAGTAGAGTTTTCATCGTGAAGGAAAATAAATCCAACCTTGATGTCGTTTGTAGCTTCAGCGTTGTTTTCACCTGCTTCGTCACCGTTAGCAGTTTCGTTGCTACATGCAACAAAGCTGAATGTGAGAGTAAGTGCAAGAGCTGCTACCAAGAGTAAGCTTAAGAATTTTTTCATTTTCTTTT
This sequence comes from Clostridia bacterium, assembly GCA_017520825.1. Lineage (GTDB taxonomy): Bacteria > Bacillota > Clostridia > Oscillospirales > SIG627 > RGIG6353. The sequence goes on from JAFXEX010000023.1 coordinate 46,369, forward strand.
CTCCTTGCCTTTTGGCTAATATTTTTTCGTAAAATTTCTTTTACATTTTATTTTAACGAATTCGACATAAATTGTCAATAGTATTTTTGATATTCGTAATAAATTATTTCATTTTTACGAAATCTGCCGAAAAACAAATCAACGCCGTTTCACAAAGATCGTCGATTTGTCCATAAACGCCGTTGTATTGTTAATTGAACTTTCATTTCTTTTGTTGTATCATTAAATTATAATGAAGGATTAAAATTTGTCAGATATACGTATTTATGAAAGGAAAACATATGAAAAAGTCAATTAACGCATGGGCTTTCCCTGCAGAAATGACCTTCGAGGACGTCTTTAAAAAGGCTAAAGAACACGGCTTTGAAGCGATAGAGCTTAACGTTGACGGTGTTGGTGAAAACAAGCATTCCTTCAACTACGAATCAACCGACGCAGACTTTGAACACGTAAACGCCCTTATAAAGAAGTACGGCATCGAGGTGCAGAGCGTATCATCCGGTCTTTATTGGACCGTTGCTCCCTTTGCCAGTGAAATTCCAGAGAAAAGAGCCGAGGCAATCAAAGTCCTTCGCACTCAGCTCAGATGTGCAAAGGCTATAGGAGCAGACGGAATATTGGTTGTTCCCTGCGTTGACAACGACCTCGGACTTAAAAAAAGCTTCGACAATACTATTGAAGTGTTCCGTTCAATGAAAGACGAGATTGCCGAATCCGGTGTAAGAGTCGGTCTTGAAAACGTATGGAATCAGTTCTTCCTGTCCCCTATGGACGTTAAATACGTGCTTGACGGCATTGATGATAAAAACGTTGGTATGTATTTTGATGCAGGTAATATGATAGAGTTTTCTAACCCTGAATGGTGGATAGACATTATCGGAGAAAGCATTGTAAAGGTACATCTTAAAAATTCAAAGAGAATTAACGGCTTCCATTCAGGAGTACAAGGAACAAAGCTTCTTGAAGGTGACGTAAATTGGGATGCAGTAGTTCCCAGACTTGCCAAGGTGTATGACGGCGCTATGACTGCAGAGCTTTTCCCGTCAGCAGGAACGGACATTGACGAGTTTCTTGAGGAAGTTTCAGACGCACTTACTAAAATCATTGCAATAGCAAAATAATTTTAATAGAGAGGAATAAATTATGAAAAAGTCAATTAATGCATGGGCATTTCCAAACGACTACACGTTTGAAGACGTGTTTAAGAAAGCAAAGGAATTTGGCTACGAAGCAGTCGAGCTTAACGTTGATGCAATCGGCGAGAGCAAGCACGCTTTCGACTACGAAACAACAGACGCTCAGCTTGCTGACGTAAAGGCTCTTATCGCTAAGTACGGCATCGAGGTACAGAGCGTTTCAACAAGCCTTTACTGGTCTACCGGTGCTTTTGCAAGCGAAAATCCCGAAAAGAGAGCAGAAGCTCTTAAGGTAATCAGAACACAGCTCAGATGCGCAAAGGCTATCGGCGCTAACTCCATTCTCGTTGTTACATGTGTAGATAAGGAAATCGGTCTTAAGAAGAGCTTTGACAACACCATCGAGGTGTTCCGTTCACTTAAGAACGAGATTGCTGAATCCGGCATAAGAGTTGGCCTTGAAAACGTATGGAACGAGTTCTTCTCCTCACCCATGGACGTTAAGTACGTGCTTGACGGCATTGCTGACAAAAACGTTGGTATCTATTTCGACATTGGAAATATGATCGAATTCTCAAATGCAGAGTGGTGGATCGACATTATTGGCGAGTATATTGTAAAGGTACATATCAAGGATTTCAAGAGAGCAAACGGATGCCACTCAGGCGGCACCTTCTGCAAGCTTCTTGAAGGTGACGTAAACTGGGACGTTGCTATTCCTAAGCTTGCTAAGTACTACGACGGTCCTATGACTGCCGAGCTCTTCCCCGATGCTGATACAAACAGTGACGAGTTCTTGAAGGAAATTTCAGAAGCAGTTACTAAAATCATCGCAAAGGCTTAATTATCGGAGCGTGCCAATTATGGCACGCTCTTTAATTCTTTGTTAACGATTTTACACTTTGCTTGAATTTTACAGAAATTGGTATATAATTTATGCAGAGGTGAAAAGATGAACAAATTCAAATATAAGCTTCAAAGCTTTATGATGGGACGCTACGGAATAGATGAATTCTATCATTTTTTGCTTATTGCATATACCGTTCTCCTTTTATTAAACTGCTTTATTCATTCGGCAAGTATAAGTATTGCTCTTTGGATAATTCTCGGATATACTCTGTTCAGAATACTTTCAAAGAATATTTCTGCAAGGCAGAAGGAAAATGCGAAATATCTGATATTTAAAAATAAAGCAATTAAAAAATTCAAGCGTACAAGGGAAAGGTTCAGAGATAAGGACCACGTTTACAGAAAATGTCCTCATTGCAAGGCTACTCTAAGATTTCCCAGAAAAAAAGGCAAGCACGACGCCGTATGTCCCAAATGTCGAAAGAACTTAAAGGTAAGAATAATATTTTAAGCAAAAGCCACAGAGCTAAAACTCTGTGGCTTCTGTTATTTTACCAACGTCATTATATATTGAGCAAGCTCTTCGGGGGATTCACTGAAGTCCCGTGCTACCCACCATTTTACTGCCTCGGCAAAGGTACAGGAAAGATGATTTAACAAAAAATCCCGTGGAACGCCTGCGTCAAATAAATCTATATTATTTTCAAATAAATTACGTATATGCTTTTTAAAATAATTCATAAAAAGCTCACCACTATCAGAGGTAAGAATTCCAGACAGATCGTTTTTGCTATCACGCACGTGCCATAAAGTGTGGGAAAGCTTTCCCTCGAGGTCATAGTCACGCCCTGACCAGGGGCAAGGGTCATATTCGAAAACGTGAAAAAATATCTCCGAACACATTGCCTCAAGAAGCATATCCTTTGTTTCGAAATGTGAATAAAAGGTGCTTCTTCCCACGTCTGCTTCGTCAATAATTTCCTGCACCGTTATGTGATCGTATCGCTTTTTTTCCAAAAGTAAACGAAATGCCTTGAATATTGCTTTCCTTGTTTTTTGCTGTCGTCTGTCCATATCTGCTCCTGTACAAATTTTAAAAAATGTTCGGTATATTACAATCAGAAGTATTTGATTGTTGATTTTTGTTGATACAAGTAATATACTTTTTACAGAACATATTGTTCGGTAACGAATATATTATACACAGAAAGAAGGTATTTGTCAAATATGATGAAAAAAATCGAAGAATATTTCGAGGGCATAAGAGGCACTGTGATCAGTGGTGTTTTTTTGTTACTTAGTCTCTTTATACCCAAGATATTTAACGTAGACGTTCCTGTTTACCTCGACCCTGCCTGGGTATCGGTTATTATATCGGGCATTCCCTTAATAACGTTGGCAATACGCAGAGTAATAAAAAACAAAGGAATTTCAAAAATATCCTCTGCCCTACTGATTTCGGTTGCAATGATATCTGCAATTATCATTGGGGATCTGTTTGCAGCAGGTGAGGTTGCGTTTATTATGGCAATAGGTGAAATTCTGGAGGACAAAACTACGGAGAGGGCAAAAAAAGGCTTGAAAAATCTTATAAGCCTTCAGCCCGTTCAGGCAAGACGTGTAACCGGAGAATCAGTCAGCGTTGAGCAAATTCAGGTCGGTGATTTAATCAGAATACTGCCCGGAGAAGCAATTCCCGTTGACGGAGAAATTGTCAGTGGTGAAACCTCGGTTGACCAATCGGTGATGACAGGTGAATCTTTGCCGGTTGACAAAGCTGTTGGCGACAGCGTTTTCTGTGGAACGGTAAACCGTTACGGCTCAATTGACATAAAAGCTACTAAGGTGGGTGAAGATTCCTCCTTACAGAAGCTTATACGAATGGTAAGAGAAGCAGAGGATAAGCAAGCGCCGATGCAGAGAATTGCAGATAAATGGGCAAGCTGGCTTGTGCCCCTGGCAATGATAATTGCCATAATTTCAGGCATAGTAACAAAAAACGTTACGGTAGCCGTAACCGTCCTTGTAGTTTTCTGCCCCTGCGCACTTGTGCTGGCAACCCCTACGGCTATTATGGCAGCAATAGGACAAGCTACAAAGCATGGAATAATCATAAAATCCGGTAGCGCCCTCGAAAAGATGGGAAAGGTTGACACCATTACCTTCGACAAAACGGGAACTCTGACCTATGGTAACTTAAGGGTTTCTGAGGTTATTGCACTCGACAGTGAAATCAACAGTGACGCTTTACTTTCAATTACTGCGTCTGCTGAAAGCAAAAGTGAGCATCCGTTAGGAAAAGCTATAACTGAATTTGCAAAAGAAAAAGGACTTAACGTCCTTGAAAGTGAAAGCTTCAATATGGAAGCCGGAAAAGGTATTACGGCAACCATCTCCGGAATAGAGGTATACTGTGGAAGCGAAAGGTTTATAAAGGAAAAAGGCTTCACCCTGCCCCTTGATGAAATAACAAGGTTAAGAAACGAGGGTAAAGCGATAGTAATTACTGCCACGAAGGGTAAAGTGATAGGCGTTATAGCGCTTTCTGACACAATAAGAGATAATGCAAGCACCTCCATCGGCAAGCTTAGACAAATGGGAGTTGACACCGTTATCCTTACCGGAGATAACAAAAACACTGCAATTCATTTTGCAAAAGCGTTGAAGGTATCAGAGGTGTATTCCGAGCTTCTTCCCGAAGAAAAGGTAAATAGCATTCTCAAGCTGCGTCAAAACGGCAAAACGGTTTGTATGGTAGGTGACGGCATAAACGACGCACCTGCTCTGAAAATCGCAGACGTAGGCATTGCCATGGGTACTATGGGCAGTGATATTGCAGTTGAATCGGCTGACATTGCATTGGTGGGAGATGATGTATCAAAGCTTCCCTATCTGAAACGACTGTCAAACGCCACGGTTAATACAATAAAATTCAGCATTTCACTTTCACTGTTCATAAACCTTGTGGCTATCGTTCTGTCGGTAATAAACGTACTGACACCCACCACAGGTGCTTTGGTACATAATGCAGGCTCCTGCTTCGTAGTGCTTATTGCTGCGCTTTTATACGACAGAAAATTTGATTAAACCTTTTTACTTGGTTCCCGTTGAGCCAAAGCCACCTTGTCCTCTGACTGTTTCAGAAAGCTCATCAACCTCGTTGTATTCTGCTTTCAAAAAGGGTACGATTGCCATTTGAGCAATACGCTCTCCGTGTGATATTACTCTGTCCTCGGTGGAGTGATTATGTATAGGCACCATAATTTCACCACGGTAGTCTGCATCAATAACACCTACCTTGTTGGCGGGAGCAAGTCCTTTTTTGGTAGCAAGACCACTTCTTGCAAAGACAAGTCCAACGTATCCCTCGGGGAGCTCGGCTGCAATACCTGTGTGTAGCAGTACGGTCTCCCCTGCTTTTATTGTAACGTCCTCTTCAAGAAGAGCGTAAAGGTCAGCGCCTGCAGAAAACTCTGTTCCGTAGGTAGGACATATTGCCTTGGGTGACGTTTTTTTATAGTTAATTATCATCAGGTCGTCTCTCTTTCTACTATATTACATTCAATTACTTGTCTTTTAGGAGCTGCTTCTCCTGTGGCAACCTTTGCAAAAACGTCGGCTGCAAGAGCGCCAAGCTCGTTGGGAAGGTTGTCAACGGAGGTCAGCTCGGGGATAAGGCAATATGATAAATGTGAGTTATCGTAGCCTGTCACAACTATATCCTCAGGAATCTTATATCCAAATTCAAGACAAGCCTTAACGGCGCCTACTGCAAGCTCATCCTCGGCACAAATAATTGCTGTTATATCGGTATTGTTTTTGAGGATTTCAGCCGTCGCTCTTTTTGCATCTGCGTAATATCTGCTTGACAGATACATTATCTGGTTTTCGATATCAAGTCCCATATTTGCAATACCCTCGCAAAAGCCACCAAGCTTTTTCATACCACTTGGAGTACGGGTATCGTAAAGGTACAAAAATCTCTTATGTCCCCTATCGTAAAGCATTTTGACAACGCTGGCAACAGTTGCTCGGTCATCGGTCAGCACGGAGTACATTCCGTCGGGCTCGAAATCGGTGTTTATGCCTATAACGGGAATTTTCTGAGCTGCCTTTGCCAATACCTCAAGAGCAGGAGATTCCTGGAACTTCGAGCCTACAACAAAGAGCGCGTCTATTCTTCGGCTGAGCATCATAGAAACGTATCTGCTTATGTCGTTTATAGCGTCACCGATATTATACAGTATCATATCATAGCCTTGCTTTTTCATCTGCTTTTCAAGGACGGCAACGGCACGTGAGCCGTATATATCTTCAACGTCGGGAAGAAGCACACCCACTATATTTACAGACTGAGAATTGAGGTTTTTGGCATAGACGTTGGGAACGTATCCCTCTTCTTCGATTATTTTCATTATTAACTCGCGTGTTTTCTCTTTGACAGGACCACCGTTGAGCGTTCTTGACACTGTTGCAATAGAAACACCTGCTTTTTCAGCTATATCGTAAATGTTCACTTTTGACCTCCTGATCCGTTTTTCTTATATTAACACATATTTTCCGTTATGTCAAAGGAAAGTGTTGATTTTCAGTCACTAATCTGTTAAAATTAATATACAAAGGAGATGAAACGATGAAATATATTATTGCTTCCGACATTCACGGCTCGGCATTCTGGTGTAAAAAGCTTATTGACGCATTTCAAGCCGAAAACGGTGATCGCCTTCTTCTGCTGGGTGATATTCTGTACCACGGACCAAGAAACGACCTGCCCGACGGATATGCGCCAAAAGAGGTTATTGATATGCTAAACGCATTGAAGGGAAAAGTTATTTCGGTAGCAGGAAATTGCGAAGCCCCTGTAGACCAAATAGTATTGAACTTCCCCGTTCTTGCAGAATATACAATGATACCATACGAAAAGAAAACCGTTTTCCTAACTCACGGGCATATCTATAACGAAAACTCCCTCCCACCCTTGTGTGACGGCGACGTTCTGGTACACGGACACACTCACGTTCCCGTTTGTGAAAAGCGTGAGGGTTACATTATCATTAATCCGGGCTCGGTGTCTATTCCCAAGGAAAATTCACATCACGGCTATGCAATTTTTGAAAACGGAGAATTTATACTAAAGGACTTTGACGGAAACGTTAAAGCCAGCATTCAAATATGAATATATCCTACCCAATAAACGATATGGCAAGGCGATTTCGCCTTGCCATATTTTGTTTAAAGCTCTCCAAGCTCCTCCCTCATTTTCACAAGGGGCGTTTTACATTCAATTCTTTTTCGCGGTTCACCTTCAAACCGACATATAGGGTGATAAGGGCAGTATGAGCAAGCCGAGCCCTCGGCACTGTTGTCCTCTATGGGCTCTGCTTCAATATTACCACTTTTCAGATTATCCATTACGTCTCTGAAAAGAGAATCTACGTACCTTTGAATTATTCCGAATTCTTCAAGGGTAGCAAGAGTAGAGGATGCATTAGACTTATATCCGTCTGTATCTTTGTCATATTTCAGGTTAACAAAGCGTTTGTCCTCCCCTATTTCCATTGCATCAATAATACGCTTATCGTCAAGGTACATACCACTTCGCTTAAGGTTTTTATCTATCTGCAAACGAAGCGTGTCATCTCCCTGCTCATCGTCGGTGGCTTTAAACTCCTCCTTTGAGGCAGGCATATACATAATTCCCGCTTCACGCCGTGGGATACTTGACGGAGTTTTGGTAAAAGCGTAAAGGTATATCAGCATCTGGATGTTCATTCCGTTAAGAACGTCCTCAAGAGAGAAGCTCTTACCACCCGTTTTAGTTTTATAATCAACTACTCTTATGTACTCAACACCGTTTTCATCAACGTAGCTGTCAACTCTGTCAATTACTCCGTGGAAGAAAAGCTTTCCTCCGTCGTCAAGCTGAACCTCATAGGGCTTAACTGCCTCAGAATTTCTTATATCCTCTTCAAAATATTTAGGCTTGAAGAGTGATGCAGAAAATTCGTCACATATATTTTTTACTATAAGCAAGACGAACGAGCAGATATTATCCACCAAATATTTATATTTTGGGCTATCCTCTCTGATATTTGAAGCAGTGCTTTCTATATACTCTCCTGCTGCTTCACGCGTTATCCTTTCAATATGCTCGGGCGAAGCTTTGGTTATATCAGCGCCGTCAGCAGTAAGTGTTTTTAACACGATTTCCAGAATTTTGTGAACGTAGCTACCTATTTCGGCGCGACTGAATTCTGCTCTTTTGCGAGTACGGGCATTGAGCATATACTCCACAAAATATGAAAAACGGCACTTTTCGTACTTTTCAAGTCTTGATTGAGAAAGTGTGTAGGTTTGAGGTATTATATCGTCAGAGTCAATATGAAAGGGCTTTTGTGTGCTTTCAACGAAGGATTTCAAAACGAGAGCTTCTTCTAAAAGCTTTTTATTCTCTTCTCCTGAGAAAAGCAATGAAATATCCTCTTGTGTTGAAACGACGTACTCTATTAATTCCTCTTTGGAAACGGGTATTGCATCCGACGGAATATAAGTATCAGCTTCTACACCAAGTACCTCTGTAACCGTTGAAGAAAAATATGACGGCAACGAATAAGCCTTTGACCCGTCCGTCGATGAGGTATGATATACGAAATGCAGTGTTTCTGACGGGCGAAGAATTGCAAGCAAAAACTGGAAGGTCTGGTCCTTCAATTTTTCCTCAGGGCTTTCGTCAAGCTTCAAGTCGTTTTCACGAAGCCAACGCCTTTCACTTTCAGTAAACACTGATTTTGAATCGGGAACTGAAGGAAATACACCTTCGTTGAAGCCGATAAAGAACAGGTGCTTTATATTTTTGTTTCTGACAAACTCCACGTCGCCAAGCTCTACCTCATCAAGCGAAGACGGTATTTTACCAAAGGAAAGAGAGGTCAGTACGAGTCTCATATACTTAATAAATCTCTCTCTGCCTACCCTGAGATCACCTGCCCCATCAACCAGCATATCAAGAGCAGACAGCAAGGCATTCCAAGCGCTTACTTCATCGTCATAGTCCTGCTTTCCAAAAGCTTCACCCAATTCCTTATTATAACTTTCAACCTTCTTTGAAAGAGATAGCGCATCAAAATAGGCAACGAGGCTCTCTGCCTTTTCGCGAACTGACGAACGGTCAGAAAAGCCTTCTGCAAGCTTTTTTAAAGGTGGGAACACCTTGTGACGTGCACGGTTGACGATTTCAAGCTCAGCCTTGTCCGACGCCGTAAAGCGCTCAACGTAGCCTCTGGGGTGCATTGTCCAATCCGTATCTGAGTACCAATTTTTCTTACTTATATTCCAAAGAGTTACGTAATTCTCCAGCAGATAAGCTTCTTCCTCGGTCAGTCCCAAATAAGTGCTTTTTAAATACACCTTCATATGTTGTGAATAAAAGGAAGAATTGACAAGCTCCAGTGCTGAAAGTACAAGGGATATAACCGGCATTTGAACAACGCTTTTTTCGGTGCAATTCAAATGAGGAATTCCATAGCTTTCAAGAACGTTTTCAAGCGTTGAGGCATAGGTTGCCATATTTGCGGCACATACTGCTATTTCAGAAAACGTCGCTCCCGATTTAACAAGCTTTACAATTTCACGTGCGACGTATACACATTCGTCATAAGGATTGTTTACTGCAGTGACGGTTACGCCGTCTGCATCGGGGTAGGATATATCTCTACCTGTAATAACTGCCTCAGAAAGAGCTTTCAAAGCATCGTTTCTGACACGGTAATTCACATCAAGCTGTGTGCAGGAATATTCAATGGAATGTTTTTCGGCGCAGGCACGTATAGTATCAAAAGCAAGGGTTGTTTTTCTGAATATTTCTTCCGTATCGGGTCGGGCAAGTGAAAAGGTTACCGTCATTTTGTAACAGCTTTTCATAATTTGCTCAATTACCTCGTACTGAGGTGCAGTATAATCGTAAAAGCCGTCAATAAACACGTAAGAATCTTCAAAAAAGTCAAAATCCCTGAGGGTAGCGGCAAGTCGTGATATATCGTCTGTCGCATCTGTTATGCCGTCTTTAAGAGACTTTTCATATGCAGAAAAAACTGTAGCAAAATCAGAGAGTTTTACTGAAAGAGAGGTTCCTCCCTTATCCTGCGCCTGAAGCTTCTTTTCTGCAAGCTCAATATCGGAGCCATGAAATCCACGGCTTCTGAGCATATCCATTTCATTACGCAATATCTGTATATACTTGGTGTCGTCAACACATTCGGCAAAGGTAGGGCATACGGATTTAAGACGCTCCAATATAACGGCAGTAATAAGGTCTTTTCCGGCAGTATCCACGTACTTATAGGTCATACCACCTGCTTCACGAAAAACACGGTTAGCGAGACGGGAGAAGTTTATAACCTCAACGTTTGCGTTAATACGATTACCACAGGTGCTGAGAAGCTCGGCTTCCATTTTTACGCTTTCCTGCTCGGGAACGATAACGTAAATTTTTCTGTCCTCGCCGGAATCAAGTATTCTATTTATTTCATTTATAACCCTATAAGTTTTGCCGTATCCGGACGGTGCATAAATAAGCGAGAGCAAAAAATCAACTCCTTAACTCTTGAATAATGATCGTTTGTGTGATATACTAATCATATATTTAATTGAAAGTGATTGCATTTATGGAAAGATTAAAAGAATATCTCGGTATTTGTGAAAAAAGGTGCGCACAATACTTCGAGCAATATCCAAAAAGTGACGTAAAGCCCGAAGAACTTAAAATTGGTGCAACTGAATACTTTTTACGTGGTGGAAAAAGACTTCGTCCTGCAGTTTTATCACTGTCGGCAGGCGCTTTGGGTGGCAAAGAAGTAGAGCTGGCAGTAACGCCTGCAATGGTCAGCGTTGAGCTTTTTCACACGTTTACCCTGGTCCACGACGATATTATAGACAACGACGACACAAGACGTGGTGGAAAAAGCGTACATATACTCGTAAGAGACTTGTTCGATGGATATGAAGGTGCGTCGGACTACGGTCGTGACGTATCTATTCTCGCAGGTGATACATTGCACGCAATGGCAGTCAAGATGCTCATTGAATGTGCCGACTCCCCCCTTTTCTCAGCCGAAACTGTCCTTGAGGTGCTGAAGCTTCTTGAAGGCAATTGTATAAACGAATTGCTTGCAGGAGAAACGAACGACACCAGAATGGGTCTTATCAAAAGCGAAGCCTTTGACGTGGGAAGCAGCGAAGAAACTCTTGAGGTTATGCGACAAAAGACAGGCGTTCTTTTTGAATACTGCGCAAAGGCAGGCGCTATGCTTGGAATGAACGTTGCAGACCCCACCGTAAAGGAAGCCGTAGCGCTTGGCAATTTTGCAAGATTATGTGGCATAGCTTTTCAGCTGAAAGACGATATACTCGGAATTATTTCCGATGAAAAAACCTTAGGCAAGCCTATCGGATCGGATATACGCGAAGGCAAAAAAACCGTGATTTTGCAGGAAGCCTACAAAAATGCAAACGCGAAGGAAAGAAGGCTCATCGAAGAAACCGTTGGAAACAGAACAGCATCTCAGGAAAGCATCAACGCTGTTAAAGAAATTTTTCTGTTGCGAGGTGGTCTTGAAAGGGCTGAAAATCTTGCTTCAGATTATATTTCCGAAGCAATGTCAGAGTTAAAAACAATCAAAAGCTCGGAATACACTGAGCTTCTTGAGCTTGCCGCAGGCTTTATGTCCGCAAGAAAGCTTTGAGGTAATAGTTTATGAAAAAAATTTGTTCGTTAATTATCGTTTTAATTATAACACTTTTGTCGTTTACTGTCAACGCAGAAAGCTTTTTTGAAGGTGGAAAAAACCTATATTCCCATAACGTCTATATGGTTAACCTTGACACCGACAAGGTGATGTACGAGCTTGACAGTGAAGAGCTTGTATATCCTGCTTCTCTCACAAAGGTTATGACTTGTATAATAGCAATAGAAGAATGTCCTTCTCTTGACGAGGTTGTAACTATTCCGTCGGGAATATTTGATGACATTTACGCCCAGGGTGGTGCTAATATGTCGTTGAAATACGGTGAAGAAATTACCGTAGGAGACCTTGTCCGTGCAACTATGATTCGCTCTGCCTGCGATTCTGCCAGCGCATTGGCTTGGTACGTTTCGGGAAGCGTTGAGGATTTTGCCAGACTTATGAACAGTAAGGCAAAGGAAATTGGTGCCACGAATACTCATTTTGTCAACGCTCACGGTTTGCACGATGACAACCACTATACCACGGCTAAGGATATGTATTTGATTGCAAAATACGCCTTGAAAAATCAAGCCTTCTGTGATATAATAAACGAGTATTCATGTACAATACCTGCAACGAATAAATCTGAAGAGCGTGAGCTGAACACCACTATAGATATTGAAAACCCTGACAGTCCTTTATATTATCCATACGTTACAGGCGTCAAGTCGGGCTTCACCGATGAAGCAGGACGTTGCCTTATTACAAAAGCAACAAAGGACGGAGAAACTTACCTTTTGGTAACCCTTGGTGCTAACCGTGACAGATACTACGAAGGAAATATGGCTTTTACAGATGCCGTGACACTTTTTGAGTATTATTTTGCAGAGTACGAAATACAAACTGTAACCGACAGTAAGACGCCACTGGGCGAGGTAAATGTTAACAACGGAAAATCTGAAAGCGTACAGTTCGGAATAGACAGCTCCGTGGAAGCCCTTGTAGCTCTTGACGAAAAGCCGATATTAGCTCTTGATTTGCCCGAAAGCATTGATGCCCCCATAAAATCCGGCGACGTAATCGGAAATGCAACCATTTCAATCGGTGATGAGAGCTTTTCACGAAAGCTTGTTGCAATGTCATCGGTTGAAAAAAGCAATAATCAAAGGCTTTTTGCCTCAATGAACGATGGAAATATGCTTGCAACTGCCATGGACGTTGCTTCAATATCACTCTTATGCATTTCAGTTATTATTCTTGGAATATTCATTTCAAAAATAGTTAAAAGAAAAAAATAAGTGCCGAATTAATCGGCACACATCTTCCCTTAGCTCATCTGGATAGAGTGTCAGATTCCGATTCTGAAGGTGACAGGTTCGAGCCCTGTAGGGAAGGCCAAAAAACAAGGGGGGACTGTTTTACAGTCCCTTAGATTTATCCAAAGTAAAATTATTAAATAACAAAAGCACTTGCTTTACGCAAGTGCTTTTAATTATTTAGGTTAAATCTTCAACGATTACAGTTCTTACTGCGTTGGGGTCTGCTTCCTTTTCAGCCTTATCACGAGCCTCGGCAAACTTGGTATAAACCTGAGGGAACAAAGCGTAGCTGAGAACGTCTTCTTCGCTTCTTACGATGTCCTTGGCCTCTTCACGATACTTCTCAAGCTCGGGCTCAAGAAGGTCGGCAGGTCTTACTGTGATAAGCTCAGCATCGCCAATCGCTTTCTTTCTTACCTCTTCGTTAACAGGTGCAGGAAGTGCGCCGTACTCACCTCTGAGCAATCCCTTTGATTCCTTGGAAATCATTTTGTATCTCTCGCCCTGAAGAACGTTAAGAACTGCCTGAGTTCCAACTATCTGGCTGGTAGGAGTAACAAGAGGAGGATATCCGAAGTCTTTTCTTACTCTTGGAATTTCCTCGAGAACTTCATAGTACTTATCAGAAGCATTTGCCTGCTTAAGCTGGGAAATAAGGTTGGAAAGCATTCCACCGGGTACCTGATAAAGAAGAGTGTTGGTATCAACGTTAAGCACCTTGGGATCAAGGCTTCCCTGCTCTTTCAATTTCGCAGCAACACCACGGAAATGCACTGCTGCATCACTGAGAAGCTTAAGATCAAGTCCTGTGTCTCTTTCTGTTCCCTTAAGGGTGGCAACAAGAGACTCGGTAGTGGGCTGTGAGGTACCGTTACTCAAGGGAGAGAGTGCGCAGTCGACTATATCAACTCCTGCCCAAACTGCCATAAGGTTGGTCATATCGCCTGTACCCGAGGTATTGTGGGTATGGAGGTGAATAGGTACAGAAACTCTTTCCTTGAGCTTCTTAACAAGACTGTAAGCGTCCATAGGAAGAAGCAGGTTTGCCATATCCTTAATACAGATACTGTCGGCTCCCATTTCTTCAAGCTTCATAGCAAGAGTAACGAAATACTCCTCGTTGTGAACGGGGCTTGTTGTATAGCTCAAAGCAGTTTCACAATGTCCACCGTATGCTTTTATGGATTTTACTGCTCTTTCAAGGTTTCTGGTGTCGTTAAGTGCATCGAAAACACGCACGATATCTATGCCGTTCTCGATTGACTTCTGACAGAAAGCGTCTACGACGTCATCCGCATAATGCTTATATCCGAGAATGTTCTGACCTCTGAAAAGCATCTGGAGCTTTGTGTTGGGCATTGCCTTTTTGAGAGCACGAAGTCTTTCCCAGGGGTCTTCGTTAAGGAAGCGCATACACGCATCAAAGGTTGCGCCACCCCAACATTCAAGTGACCAATAGCCTATTTTATCGAGAGCTTCGCAGGCAGCAATCATATCCTCGGTTTTCATTCTGGTAGCAGCCTGGGACTGATGCGCGTCACGGAGAATCGTGTCGGTTATATATAATTTTTTATCCATAATTGATTAAATCTCCTTTCAATTAGCCAAACAAAGCTATCAATACACCTGCAGCAATAGCAGAGCCGATAACACCTGCCACGTTTGGTCCCATAGCGTGCATCAAAAGGAAGTTTGCGGGATTTTCCTTCTGCCCAACTACCTGAGACACACGTGCTGCCATAGGAACTGCAGAAACGCCTGCCGAACCGATAAGGGGATTGATTTTCTTTTTAAGGAAAAGATTCATAAACTTGGCAAGAAGCACACCGCCAGCTGTTCCAAGTCCAAAGGCAACTACTCCAAGTACAATTATCTTAATCGTACCAAAACTGAGGAAGGTGGTAGCAGTTGCAGTTGCACCAACGGTAACACCGAGGAATATTGTAACAATATTCATAAGCTCGTTCTGAACCGTCTTGTTAAGTCTTTCAACGACTCCACACTCTCTGAAGATATTACCAAGCATTAGAGAGCCTACAAGAGGAGCTGCAGAGGGAACAATCATTGCTACTACCAAGGTAACAAGGAAGGGGAACAAAATCTTTTCCTTCTTCGAAACAGGTCTCAATTCCGTCATAACGATTGAACGCTCTGCCTTCGTGGTAAGAGCCTTCATAATAGGTGGCTGAATAACTGGAACAAGAGCCATATAAGAATATGCGGCAACGGCAATAGGACCAAGAAGATGGGGGGCAAGCTTAGACGTTACGAATATTGCCGTGGGTCCGTCAGCACCACCGATAATACCGATTGAAGCTGCTTCGGTAGGCACAAAGCCCAACAAAGAAGCACCTATGTAAGTAGCGAAAATACCAAGCTGTGCTGCAGCACCGAGAAGTAAGCTCTTCGGGTTAGCAATCAGAGGACCGAAGTCGGTCATTGCACCTACACCGAGGAAGATAAGGCAGGGATAGATACCAAGCTTTACACCAAGGTAAAGGTAGTCGAGAAGACCTGCCGTAACAGTTTTACCAACGAGAGAAGCTGACGCAATATCAGCGCTGACTCCACCGGCTATGAGTTCATCGATAAACTCCTGAGTAATAACGCCACCACCAAAAAGCTCCCAATGAACGTGACCACCTGCAAAAAGTATTTCGTGGAACATATCAGCACCGGGCAGGTTTGTAAGAAACATACCAAATGCAATGGGAAGCAACAGCATGGGCTCAAACTTCTTTACAATTGCAAGAAAAGCAAGAAAGAATGAAATAGCAATCATTACAAGGGCAAGTAAATTATCCTTTACAAGATAAAAACCTGTCTGTTGTAAAAAATTTATAATAGCATCCATTGAAACGTCCTCCGAAATTATCCAATTGTGCAGAGAAGAATTCCTGTTTCAACTGCCTGTCCCTTTGTTACGCCAACAACACCTACCGTACCATCGCAGGGAGAAAGAATTTCGTTTTCCATTTTCATAGCCTCGAGGATAAAGAGAACCTGACCTGCCTTTACTGCCTGACCTGCAGAAACGTTAACTGCAAGGATGTTGCCGGGCATGGGAGCGTTAACACTCTGGCCACCGTTAGCAACGGGAGCTGCTGCAGGAGCAGGTGTGGGAGCAGGAGCTGCTGCAGGAGCAGGAGCAACGGGTGTTGCGCTTGCTGATGCTGAATCCATAGCTTCAAGCTCTACCTCGTAAGAAACACCGTTTACAACTACATGATACTTTTTCATAATTACACCTCATATATTTTAATTTTATTTTGAAACTTTGTTATATTCTTAAAAAAACAATATAAAAATATTGCTTTTCGAAGACAATTGTGGTAAAATTTGTGTAATGATTACGTAATAATTATGTAATGCTCCTAAAATAACTTAACAAAAAGAAGGATAAAGCAATGCTTGAGGGAACACGAGTACTAATAATCGAAGACGAAATCAAAACAGTAAATTTTATAGCTATGGCTCTGCGCGCAAAGGGATATAAGGTAACGAGCGCGCAAACCGGTCAATCGGGAATTCTCAGCTTTTGTACGTCAAACCCGGATATAATTCTGCTTGACCTTGGACTTCCGGATATGGACGGTATGAAGGTATTGGAAGAAATCCGTAAGGTATCGGATATTCCCCTGATGGTCGTATCGGGAAGAAAAAGTGAATCCGATATAATATCAGCTCTCGACGCCGGTGCCAACGACTATATGACAAAACCCTTCAGTATGGGCGAGCTTCTTGCAAGAGTAAGAGTTATGGAGCGCTTTATTTCAAGGGAAAGCGTCACCAAATCCGATGCAGTTTTACAATTCGACGGAATAACGATCGACACGGACAGAAGAAGAATATACGTTGACGGAGAAGACGTTCATCTCACTCCCCTCGAATATAAGCTTCTCATAATCCTTGCATCTAACCCCGGAAAAGTAATAACCCATCAACAGATTTCAAGAGACGTGTGGGGATACCGTGAAAGCTCCGACGCTAAAAGTATCAGAGTTTGTATGGCAAGTCTCAGAAAGAAAATCAAGGACAACTCCCCCACTCCCAAATACATATTCACCGAGATCGGAGTAGGCTACAGATTTGCTGACAAATAGCAAATTGTTACTCTTAATTCAGTAAAAAGCCAAATTTACAACATTTTACTATATTCGAATTTATTATACAACATTTAGCATAAAATTAGGATTTGTAAACATAATAGCGTGTTAAAAAGTCGTTAATTTTTTGGCTTGTTCTTTACGTTATATTTATACAGAATTTAAAAATATATATCCCATTTTTACGCATAATGTTATATACTATATTTAATGATGATTTTTAATATTTTGGAGGTACTTAAATGTCAACTGCTTTTGTTGTAGCATTAGGAATTGGTACTGTATTCGCAGGACTTATCGTAATAATCTTTCTTTGCAAGCTTATGAGCTTTTTCGTAGGAATAACCGAAAAGCAAACTTCTGAAAAAGCAGAGCCTGTAGTTGCTACTGCACCCGTCTCCACCACGATTCCCGACAAACAACCTCTCTTAGCAGCTATTTCAGCAGTAGTTGCAGAGGAGCTGGGTACTGATATTTCCAATATCAGAATTCATTCTATCAAAAGAGTATAAGTGTAATTTATATAAATAAAGGGCTCACCTATGGGTGAGCCTTTTATTTATGCAAACAGCTTCAATATTTCGGTAATGCTTTTAACTGCAACGATTTCAAATCCCTCGGGTAATCCCTTCAAATCTTTGGGATAAGAGGACTTGGGGATAATTATTCTTTTATATCCGAGTCTTGATGCTTCCTTTATGCGAGACGTGATGAAGCTAACTGAACGGACCTCACCTAAAAGCCCAACCTCTCCCAAGGCAACAGTCTTGTCATCAATTTCAATGTTTCTGTATGCCGAGATTATAGACATAACAATTGCTAAATCTGACGACGGCTCGTCAAGTCTCAACCCACCTATTACGTTCAGATAAACGTCTTGCGAGGAAAGATATATTCCAAGTCTCTTTTCAATAACTGCAAGAAGAATGGAAACTCTGTTATAATCAAGACCCGTAACGACTCTCTTTGGTGCAGGATAGACGGTCTTAGACACCAATGCCTGAATTTCAGCAAGTATCGGTCTTGTGCCCTCGTGGACACAAACGGTACAGCTTCCGGCTACGTTTTTAGGCTTTTCCGACAGCAATGCACGGCTGGGGTCTGTGACTTCTATAAGTCCCCTATCCCCCATTTCAAATACGCCGATTTCATTTGTTGAGCCAAATCGGTTTTTGGACGCTCTTATAAGTCTGTAAAACTGTGAACGCTCACCTTCAAAGGTAAGCACAACGTCAACCATATGCTCAAGCACCTTAGGACCTGCAATGCCTCCGTCCTTGTTGACGTGACCTACGAGCACTGTTGAAATTGACGCGTCCTTGCTTTTATGTATAATCGACAAAGCGCATTGCTTCACCTGTGAAATGCTTCCCGGAATAGAGTCCACAGAGGGAGAAAAGGTGGTTTGTATCGAATCAATTATCAATAAATCGGGAGAAATCTTATCAACGTAGGATAGTATTACGTCGACGTTAGTTTCACAGAGCAGGAACACGTTATCTCCCACCACTCCCAAGCGCTCAGCTCTTAGTTTGATTTGTGTGGAGGATTCCTCTCCCGAAACGTAAAGTATTTTTCTTCCCTTATCAAGGCTCTTACAAATTTGCAAAAGAATGGTGCTCTTTCCGATTCCCGGCTCACCACTTATAAGAACGACGGAGCCTTTGACAATTCCTCCTCCAAGAGCTCGGTCAAACTCAGAAATTCCCGTTTCCATACGGACCTCTTCACGAGTGTCCAGGTCGATATCAGAAATAAGCTCTGCCTCTGTTGAATGAACTATTGACACGCCATTTGAAAAGGAAGGCTGAGCAGGGGACGTTACCTCTTCCTCAAGAGAATCCCACGAACCGCATTCACGGCATTTTCCACTCCATTTGGGGTGAACGTGCCCACATTCTTTGCAAACGTAAACTGTTTTCAAATCATTTTTAGCCATGTTTCAAACATCCTATAAATTTATATATTCTATAATGGAATTAGCGATAACAAACGCAAGAGCGTTTTGGTATTCCTCGCTCTGTAGCTTATTTAAATCATCAGGATTTGATAAAAAACCACACTCTATAAGAACAGACGGACACAGAAGTCTGTCAAGAACGTATATGGATGCCCCTGCCCTCTTTACGTTACGGTCGTTATCATCTTCAAGATACTCCTTAACGTTACTCTGTATCATCAACGCAAGGGATTCACTATACGGATTGTTTCCCGAGAAAAACACCTGGAGTCCCTTGTATTTTTCTTGTGGGAACTTATTCATATGAATACTGACAAAAACAGGGTCCTCATATTGTTTTGCAATTTTCACCCGATTGAACAGATCGTCTCTTTTTTTATTGTTGGAGGAATCCTCGGCAAGCAAAGAGTCCTCGCTTCTTGTCATAACCACATTGACATTATACAACGATAGAAACTGAGCTACCTTGTGGGATATTTCAAGATTAAGATTCTTTTCGTAAACCTCGCCAACGCTTGCGCCACCGTCCTTACCACCGTGACCTGCGTCAATAACGACGGTCTGTATCTGAAACGGTGTGGCACCAGCCTCTTCAAGCTTCTCTACGGGGACGAAAATTTTGCCCACAAAGAAGAAAATTACAGCTACGAATACGATTATAAACGACAGCAAACAAATCTTGTAAAAGAACAAAGATTGCTCTGAAATCGGGCTTTGTGTTTTTTTCATAAAGTATACCTCCGATATACTTTATGAAAAAGCGAAGCAAATAATTAGTAATTATTCTTGATTTTTTCTTTTTCTTCGTTATACTTTATGCCAATCAGACTTCTTATTCTGAAATTTTCAGATCCAAGTATATAGGCAAATCCTCCTACGAGAAGGCCCGGAAGCAGAGATGCAAGATATAAAAACGGAGATACTGTAGGGATAGACTTGAACACCGATGCAAAAAATCCCGAATACATACACTGAGTAAAGAAAACGTTTATATAGAAAAGGACTCTGTAAATAACGTCCACGGTTCTTTCGGCAAATTCAGAATTGGTAGTAAACAGTGAAAATAAAGCGCAAAGAACGGTTGATAAATAATACGGAAGCGAGCCGACTATCATTACAAGAAAGCCATCTGTTTTCTTTATTCCACAAGAGTGCGAGCCTACGGCTCTCTTACTGCCTGCCTCCCACATAAAGCTATATACAAGATACAGATAGAATAAAACGGAAATTACGCTGGCAACGTATTGATATCTGCCGTCAAAGGCTATAGTAAATACCACGAACAAAATCAACGAATAAATTCCCGAAACGAAATGATTTATAAGCAATTTTATAACGTACGACGCATTGCTCTTGATTACACCCATATAAACCTCCGTGTTTTCTTTTTAATTATTTTATCTTAAAATTACAATTTGTGCAATAGTAAAATAAAATATTTACAATTAAAATAACGGCTTGGCATATCGCCAAGCCGTTTCAGGTTGCATATCAGTTGTTATCAACTACTGAAAATTCGTTGTGACACGCAGGGCATCTGACTTTTGAAGGGTCAATGCTGTTGTCAAGGTAGACCTGCTCGTTGCACGTGGGGCAAACTACCTCAAAGAAGTCGTATGCATCTGCGTCGCACTCGTCGCAGTCGTCCTCGCACTCACATTCGTCACAGTTACCGTCGCATTCAAACTCGTCCGAGCAATCACAACAATCACAGTCGTCCAAATCGTCGTAAACCATATCCTCGAGATATCCAAGGTCTTCGTCTATCTCCTCGATATAAGCCTTCAGCGTTTCATTTTCCTCGGTAAGTGCAGTAACATCGTGCGCAACATCATCAAGTAAATCAACAAGCAAATTAATAATTCTACCCTCAGATGTATTGACGTCGAATTTCTCTCCGTCCATAACGCCCTTAATATAAGCAACTTTTTCGGTCAATGACATAACAGCCACTCCTTCCAATTATACTCTTTCGAGATACTCTCCCGTACGTGTATCAATCTTGATAACGTCGCCCTCGTCAATGAAGAGAGGAACCTTGATTTCTGCGCCTGTTTCAAGAGTTGCAGGCTTAGTTGTACCTGTTGCTGTATCACCCTTGAAGCCGGGCTCTGTCTGTGTTACGGCAAGCTCAACAAACATAGGAGGTTCAACTGCAAAAACGTTGCCCTTGTATGATGCAACTCTTACCATATCGTTTTCCTTAACAAACTTAAAGTTGGGTGTAAGTATATCCTTGCCAATCGGTATCTGGTCATATGATTCCATATCCATGAAATAATAGAGATCTCCGTCTGAGTAAAGATACTGCATATCCTTTCTTTCAACGTATGCGGGTGCATACTTATCAGAAGGGTTGAAAGTCTTTTCAACAACTGCTCCTGTGATAACATTTCTTAATTTAGTGCGTACAAACGCTGCGCCTTTACCGGGCTTTACGTGCTGAAACTCGATTACCTGCATAACGTTTCCGTCCATTTCAAAGGTAACGCCGTTTCTGAAATCTCCAGCTACTACTGCCATTTTTATGTCCTCCGTAATGTTATAATTTTACTTTACATACTATTGTATATCATTTTCTCAAAAAAAGCAATACATTTTTTTGATTTAACTATAATTCTATAAGATTTTTGTCACTTTTTGTTAAATTTTGTGCGCCTGTCTTCCCTACTACTGCAATGTCCTCGATTCTCACGCCGTATTTATTTTCAATATAAATTCCGGGCTCAATGCTCATAACGGAATTTTCAGGGATAGGCTCTTTAAAGCTTGGTGAGAAAGAAGGTCTCTCGTGTACCTCAATTCCCAAGCCGTGTCCCGTAGAATGACCGAAATTATCGCCGTACCCGTTTTTTGAAATAATATCACGCGCAGCAGCGTCAACCTGGTATCCTAAAATTCCAGCGTGAATTTTTGCAAGGGCTGCCTGCTGGGCATCAAGCACAATGGCATATATTTTCCTCATTTCCTCGTCCGCTCTTCCCAAAACCACAGTTCTGGTCATATCCGAGCAATATCCGTCAAGCCGTGCCCCGAAATCCATTGTCAAAAACGAATTAACCGTGAGAGGCATGTTGCCAGGCTCTCCGTGAGGAAGTGAGGATTTTTTTCCTGACACGGAAATAGTTTTGAACGCAGAGCTTTGAGCACCGTTTTTTCTCATATAAAAATCAAGCTCGGTTGCTACGTCACATTCGGTTATACCTGGGCGTATGAAGTACAAAATATGTTCAAAGGCTGAATCCGTAAGCTCTTGTGACTTTTTAATTTTGCGTATTTCCTCTTCGGTTTTTACTGCTCTCATTTCTGAAAGAAGGCTTTCAAAATTGTTTATAGCAAAGCCATCAAACACCTCTGAAATCCGTCGACTCATAGCCAGGGTTACGTAATCGTCCTCTATTGTAAGAGCTTTTATTCTCTCTCTGATACATATTTCCTTTGCCTCTGTTAAAAGAGAACGCTGGGCTAATATCACCTCAAAATCCGATACCGTCGCCTTTGCAATTTCATAATATCTGAAATCCAAAATCAGATAAGATTCGTTTTTAGTGACAAGCACGGCACCGTCACTCGATTCTAACCCCGTCAAGTAAAATCGGTTTGCTTCTGAAAGGATAAGAGCAGCGCCCTCAAAGCTTTCAAAAAACTTATTTCTGAATTTTTCTATTATTGGTGTCATAGTGCCTCCGTGTATACTGCCTTTAAAAATGCGGCGTCTATATCCTGCGTACCTGCCGATTCGCAAATAACGGTGGGTGCTACTCCCAGCTCTGCAATGGTTTTTGCAAAAATAACAGGGTCGGGACCAAACTCTCCGTTTTCAAAGGTCAAATGCTTTGATTCTCCACCCTTTGAATATGCAATGCAGGAATAATGGCAATGGAGATTCTCTGCAAATTCAGCGCCCAAGGCTTTTGCGATTTTATCAAAAACTCTTTTTACGTCATCAGAGGTGATTATATCCGTTCCAAGAGAGCGAGCGTACAAATGCCCGAAATCAACCACAGGTGCAAATCTGTTGTCAATTTTACAAAGCTCTATTATTTCATCAAGAGTTCCGAGCTGATTTATTTTGCCCATAGTTTCAAGACCGATTTTAACGTCGCCAAAGCCTATTTCCTCGCAGGATTCAACAGCGTGAATAAGGGTATCACTCGCAAGCTTCATTGCGTCACGTCTATCAATCTTCGAAGCGCTTCCTGCGTGAACTACGATTATATTGGCTCCAAGACATTTAGCTGCGTTCAAGCTTTGTGTTATATATTTTATACTTCCCAGCCTTTTTTCAGGGTCTATGCCGGATAACGATATGTAATACGGCGCATGAAGGGACGTTGCCACGCCGTATCGGGCTGCATTGAGGCCAATGGTCGCGAAGGTTTCTTCACTTCCCGAAACTCCGTTGCCACATTCGTATTCGTATGCATCAAGCTCCATATTAAAAACCCATTCGGGCGCCTTGATGCTGGACCTGTATCCAGATGCTTCAAAAAGTGAGGAGTTACCACCGGGGCCGAATTTTGCTCTTTTCATTTGATAGCTCCGTATCCCTTCTTCTTGATATTTTTAACAAAAGGAATTTCAAGGATTCTTTTAAGCTTTATCAAAAAGCTTTCATCAGAATTGATTCGGTCAACGAAAATTCCTCTTATTCCCGAATTTGAACAAGCCCACATATCAGTAAAAAGCTGATCGCCTACAAGTACCGTTTCTTCTTTTTTAAGCCCGAGAGTTTTCATTGCAGCGTGAATTTTTTTGCTTGACGGCTTACCCGAATCATAGGAATAAACAACGCCCAAGGGCTCACAGAATGCTTTAACTCTCGGCTCGTGATTGTTTGAGATTATGGCAACCTTTATATTATTTTCTGACAACGTTCCCAAAAGCTTTAAGGTCTTTTCTCCCGGCAACTCGGTGGCGTAAGGCTCAAGAGTGTTATCTATATCAAACAGAATACCTTTTATTCCGTTTTCAAGGTAAAAGCTAACGGGCACGTCGTGAATAGAATGAAAATAGTAATCAGGCTTCAAAAAGTCAAACATCTGCTCAGTTCCTTTCAATCAGCTGTTTTTTTATTATTATACATTGAAAGCTCACTATTTGCAAGTTTGTTTTTTTGAAAATCCGTAAAATATGATATCTCTTCGTTTTCATCCAGATATATTCTTATTACGCCACGTCTCTCTTCGTCGGACATAAAGGCTTTGTTTATAACTCGTTCCACGTAGAAAATATAATTGGATTTTACGTTTCGGTAACCAAGGTTTTTAATATCGGATTTATCAAGAACCTTTTCAATTACGTCATCATCAACGAAAAGCTCAACGTTTTCAAGCTTGCAAAGCCTACGGCTTTCATCAACACAGCTTCTACACACCTGATATGCATATTCCCACGTTGCTTCATCAAAGGTGATAACGTTATCAATTCGTCCGTAAAGCTCGTTTCCAAGCGCCTCTCTTATTCGTGTGGTGTTAAAGGTATTTTTTGAATGAATAAAGCCTGAGGTGACAGTGTTTTTTTCAA
This sequence comes from Clostridia bacterium, assembly GCA_017520825.1. Classification (GTDB taxonomy): domain Bacteria; phylum Bacillota; class Clostridia; order Oscillospirales; family SIG627; genus RGIG6353. Next base: position 70,987 of record JAFXEX010000023.1, read on the forward strand.
AGCCAAGATTTGAGGTAAATATTATGATGCATTTACCAAAGCTTATGCTTCTGCCTCGGCTATCCCTCATAACGCCGTCGTCGAGTAAGTTCAAAAGCACCTTCAAAACGTCGCCGTGCGCCTTCTCTATTTCGTCAAACAGAATAACTCTTTCTGGATTTTTTGAAATTTCACTTATCAGCAGACCCTTTTCTTCGTAGCCCACGTATCCGGGAGGCGCACCTATCAGCTTTGATACCGAATGCTTTTCGCTATATTCACCCATATCAAGCTTCAATAAAGAATTGTTCCCGAACAGTTGCTTTGAAAGTTCCCTCGCCATACTTGTTTTTCCACAACCTGTTTTGCCTATAAACAGCATTGAAACGGGAAGATTGCTTTGTCTGATTTTAGACCTTAAACACATAAGCGTTGCAGTAATTTCCCCAATAGCTGATGACTGACCAAAAACAACGGATTCCAGTCTTTTTGAAAAGGTTGAAACGTCAAAGACGTTTTCTTTTGCAAAGAAAGCGTCTATATCACTGCAGGTCAACGTGTGCCCCTTATTCATTCTCACAAGTGAGGCGCCCTCGTCTATCAAATCCAGTGCTTTATCCGGCAAATGCTTATTTGGAAGCAAACTTACGGATAGCTCCACTGCTCTTTTTATTGCAGCTTCATCTATTTTTATTTTGTGATAAATCTCGTATCTGCTTTTTAAGCCAAGTAAAATTTTTACTGCCGTTTCAGGATTGGGCTCGTTGACAAGTATCTTTTGAAACCGTCTGTCAAGGGCACTGTCCTTTTCAATAGTTTTCATATATTCCTCAACGGTAGTTGCTCCGATAATGCTTATATCCCCTCTTGCAAGCTCGGGCTTAAGAATATTCGCTGCGTCAAGAGTGCCTTCTCCTGCACCAGTGCTTACAATATTATGAATTTCATCAATCATCAGAATTACATTTTTGGCTTTTTTAACTTCGTCAAAAATTGCTTTCAAGCGTTCTTCGAAGTCGCCCCTATATTTCGCGCCTGCAAGGAGTGTTGCAATCTCAATAGCGACTATCCTTTTTTCTCCAAGCTCCTCGGGAACGTCGCCTGTCACAATTCTTGTAGCCAGACCGTCCACTATGGCGCTTTTCCCCACTCCTGCATATCCAACAAGGCAAGGATTATTTTTGTTCTTTCTCAACAGTATTTGTATTACTCTGTCAATTTCGCCGTCCCGTTCAAGAACGGGGTCAAGCTTATCCTCAAGGGCTGCCAAGGTTACGTCACGTGAAAAGTTGTTCAAAATCGGGGTTTCACGCCTCATAGAGTTAATTTTTTCAAAGGTGAGAGAAAAGGTTTTTAACACTCTGTTTTCCATAGCCGTTCTCCTGCTTTTGCATAAATTAAGAATTTTCGTCGCCGTACAGTCCTCATTTTTAAGAAGAATATATACTATGTCTTCTACCTCAACTTCATTTACCTTTCTTGAAATTGCGTGTATATAGCTTTTCTCAATTACTGCTTCATAATTTTTGCTGAATACTCTGCCACAAAGAGAAAGTCGCTCTCCTCTGCCGTGCAAAAGCAAAACCTCGTCCATTATTCTCGAATAGCTTATATTGTAGTTTGCGAGCTTTGTTTTATATATTTCATTGCAGGACTTTTCCCTGCCCAGCAGCGCCAAGAGCAAATGCTCGGTACCTATAAACGAATGACCAAGATTTGAAGCTATTACACGGGAGAATTCTATAACCTCGTTTGCTTCCTTTGAAATTTTCAACATTTTCCACACTTCCTTCACAGGATTTTTGACAAAGAAGGAATAAGTTATTCTTTACTACTTGAAAAAAAGAGAAAAAAGTAATATAATATATAAAAATATTTTACGGAGTGTACAAGTTGAGAGCAAGAAAAAGAAAAAACACGCCCGAAAGAATCCAGGCGTGCTCAGATTATTTTATAGAAGAGCCTAATTTATTTAAAGACAAATGGTCCGAGGTTTTCGGAAACTCAAATCCCATACGCCTTGAAATCGGCTGTGGTAAAGGAGATTTTGTGCGTGGAATGGCAGAAAAATATCCTGACATAAATTTCATTGCAGTGGAAAAAGCAACCGATATAATCGTTTTGGCTCTTGAAAAGGTTAAGGAGGCAGGGCTTAGCAACGTTAGATTTATTAACTGTGATGCCGAGCTTCTGTCGGAGATTTTCCCCGATGGGTCCTTTGACACAATATACATAAACTTCTGTGACCCCTGGCCAAAGAAGAGACATGCAAAAAGAAGGCTGACAAGTCCGTTGTTTCTCGAGCTGTTCAAAAAGCTTTTATCCAAAAACGGCTCTATACATTTCAAGACTGATAACAGACCTCTTTTCGATTATTCCCTTGAAACCTTTGCAGAATGTAATTATCGCCTTGAAAGCGTAACCTTTGATTTACATACCGAGGAGCTTGAAAACGATAACGTAAAGACGGAATATGAAAGAAACTTTATTGCCAAGGGATTCAAGATTAACAGACTTGAAGCCTACGTAAATTAAGGAGGTCTTTCTATAAAAACCTTTATAATAACAAAAAACGATGCAGGACAACGGCTTGATAAATATATAACGAAATCTATGCCTTCCCTTCCACCTTCTTTAATGTACAAGTACATCAGAGAAAAAAGAGTAAAGGTTAACGGCAAAAAAGCTGTGCAAAACCTACGTCTTAACGAGGGCGACGTTGTTGACTTTTATATCAGAGATGAGTTTTTTGAAAAGGAAAGCGACACGTCATTCACAAGGCTCAATCCCAATCTCAACGTTGTTTTTGAAGATGAAAATATACTTTTGGTTGACAAGCGCCCCGGCGTTATAGTTCATTCCGACGACAAGGAGACAAACGGCACGCTTATTGATAAAATCAAGGCATATCTTTACAAAAAGGGTGAGTATAATCCCGACGAGGAAAGAAGCTTTGTTCCCTCTCTGTGTAACAGAATTGACAGAAACACGGGTGGAATTGTCATATGCGCTAAAAACGCCGAAGCCTTACGGTGCGTTAACGATCTTATAAAAAACAATGAGGTCTCCAAAAAGTACCTTGCTCTTGTACACGGCACCTTTAACAACAAAGAGGGACACATAAAGAACTTTCTTTTAAAGGACAGTAATACAAACACCGTAAAGGTATATGAAAAGCCTACCCCCAACGCATTGACTGCCGAATCATACTATACAGTTTTAAAAACAGACGTAAGCAGAAACCTGTCACTTGTAGAGGTACGGCTTGTAACGGGACGCACGCATCAAATCCGTGCACAGTTTTCTCATATGGGTCACCCTCTTGTAGGTGACGGAAAATATGGAATAAACAAGAATGACAAAAAAATGGGATACAAATTTCAGGCTCTCTATTCCTATAAGCTCGTTTTCTTACCGAAAGAAAAAGACAATTTACTGTACTATCTTAAAGGACGTGAATTCAAGGTTAACGAAGTCTTTTTTGAAGATGAAATACACTAAGCGAAAGCTCCACCCGATATTTCGGGTGGAGCTTTTTGTTATTTATCTTCTGTGTCGTTTTCCTGGGTTGAATCAGTTTCTGAATGAGCTTCCTCGGCAGTCTTTTCGGCGTTTATATTTTCGTCGTTACTGCGCTGGTGCTTTTCATCGCGAAGCTGCTCAAGAGCTTCAATAGTTGCCTCTGTTTCCATCGCCAATTTGAATTGCTCTGCATCCATTATTTCGTTCTTGATGAGGTATTCTGCGATAAGGTGAAGCTTATCCATATATTTATTGATAATCTCTGTGCATTGAGCGTAAGAGGAATCAACGATGCTTCTGATTTCATCGTCAATCTCTGCAGCAATCTTTTCCGAGAAGTTTCTTGAATTAGAAAAATCTCTGCCGAGGAAGACCTCGTCGTTGCTGTGCTCAGAGCCATAAACGATAGAGCCGAGCTTTTCACTCATACCGTAGCGTGTAACCATATTTCTCGCAAGCTGAGTAGCTCTTTGTATATCGTTAGACGCACCCGTAGTAAAGTCTTCGAAAATAATATATTCTGCAACACGTCCACCAAGGAGTGAAACGATTTCCTCCTGCATATGACGGCGTGAAGTAAAATAATGGTCCTCCTGGGGAACAGAAAGAGTATATCCACCCGTTCTTGCAGTAGGAATTATTGAAATCTGCTGAACGGGGTCAAGGGTAGGAAGTGCAAAGTGAGCTATTGCGTGACCTGCTTCGTGATATGCAGTCATTTTTGTTTCAAGTTCGTTGCGCTTTAAGGATTTCTTTGAAGTGCCTACAATAATTTTGATAGAGGCTTCTTCAATTTCCTTCATACCTATAAGGCGCTTACCCTTACGTGCTGAAAGAAGAGCAGCCTCGTTAAGAAGGTTTGCCAAATCGGCACCCGTGAAGCCTACCGTAGTTTTTGCGATTGTGAGCATATCAACGGTTTTCTCAAAGGGCTTATTCTTAGCGTGTACCTTAAGAATTGCTTCACGTCCGTTAATATCGGGATAATTAACCGTAACCTGACGGTCAAATCTTCCGGGACGAAGCAATGCAGGGTCAAGAATGTCAGGTCGGTTTGTAGCTGCTATAACGATTACTCCGTCGTTTGCGCCAAAGCCGTCCATTTCAACAAGAAGCTGGTTAAGAGTCTGTTCTCTCTCGTCGTGTCCACCACCAAGGCCTGCGCCTCTGTGACGTCCTACGGCGTCTATTTCATCAATAAACACAATGCTGGGAGAGGTTTTTCTTGCAGTTTCAAAAAGGTCTCTGACACGGGATGCACCTACACCAACGTACATTTCAACAAAATCCGAGCCTGAAATCGAGTAGAAAGGAACACCTGCCTCGCCTGCAACGGCTTTTGCGAGAAGAGTTTTACCCGTACCGGGAGGGCCTACGAGAAGAACGCCCTTGGGAATTCTTGCGCCAAGCTCGGTGAATTTTTGAGGATTCTTAAGAAACTCAACGATTTCGCTAAGCTCTTCCTTTTCCTCGTCTGCACCTGCAACGTCGGTGAACAATACTTTATTTTTCTCGTCTGAGCCTAATTTCGTCTTTGCTCTGCCGAAGGAATTTATCTTACCTCCCTTGCCACCCGTCTGGTTCATAAAGGACACCCAGAGGACTATGAAAATAACAATCATAATGATATAAGGCAGGAAGGATACCCAGAATGGAATAGTAGCAGGAGCAACGTAATCGTAATCAGTGATTATTCCGTCGGCATACTGCTGACGAACTGTATCACCGAGATATGCCTCAAAAAGCTCTACGCTTCTGAGGTCGTACTTAACCGACTTATCGGCTTCTCCTTCTGACGCCTTCAGCGTGAGATACAACGTATTATCGTCATCAATGTAAAAGGTTTCAACCTGTTGATCGTTGAAATATTTTACAATGGTGCTGAAATTCACCTTATCGCTTTGGGAATTCAAAAGAGCAGTTGTTGCCCAAAGGATAAGAAAAATTAAAACAATATAAAATATTATAACCTTAAAGCTGTTTTTCATTTTCATTAGTTAGCATCGCTCCTATCAAAACATGTTAATTCTCGTATATTTCCCTCTTCAGAACGCCTACGAATGGCATGTTTCTGTACTTTTCATCATAGTCAAGTCCGTAGCCTACAATAAATTCGTCGGGAACCTTTGCGCCGAGGAAGTCTACGTCGATTTCCACTGTGCGTCTTTCGGGCTTATCAAAAAGTGAGCAGAGAGCTACCGATTTGTTGCCCTTATCTCTCATCACAGACATAAGCTTGGACAGAGTATTGCCCGAATCAACGATATCCTCAACGATAATTATATTAGCGTTGGGGTCATCAAGAACCTCGGGATTTTTACCCACCTGAATATTAACCTCACCCGTTGATTTTGTTTTTTTACCGTAAGAGGAGGCAAACATAAACTCAATTTCAAGGGGTAAGTCAATCTTTTTCACCAAATCGGAAACAAATTGGAAGGATCCGTTAAGAACGCCCAATATTACAAGCTTCTCCTTATTAACGAGAACCTTTTCGTAATAATGCTCCGTTATCTCCTTGGCAACCTTGGATACTATCCCGTCAAGGTCCTGCTCGGTGAACAAAACACTTTCAATGTCATCTGCTAAGCTGTTAGTCTTTTTTGCGTTATCACTTATCATTTTTAATACCTTTCAACAGTCTGTTTTTTCAAAGTCCACCGACAAGGAATAAGCCTCTTTATCCCCGTCGGCATTTTTTATACGGTCGGCAGTTCCAAGTCCTGCTACCCACACTATTCCTTCGGAATCGCAAACAACGGGAATGCGAGACCTTAAATGCGCCGGTATTTTTTCGTCTATCATAAATTTTTTTACACTTCTCGTAATGCCTCGGCAAAGGTATGAATCTCCGGACCTGCGAGACCGTGCAATAAGCGACGGATTAATTATATTATATTTTATTAAAATGTTCTTTGTTAATTTGTTAACTTTTAAACTTTTTAATTCATTTTCTTTTTTTCTTTGAATATATTCCGTTGGAGTTTCAAGCCACAAGACTAAATCACTGTCGGGAATAGGATTTCTTCCAAGCTTTATTGGGAATTCATAGTCCAAAGGCTCTTCCTTCGGATATGAAAATTCAAGCTCGTTATATCCTCTTGTTATAAAGCTTCCGTTGGAGAGCTTTATTTTCTGACCAGTTCTGCCGTTGGTAAGCATTGAAATTATGCCGTCAAACTGTGAATACGAAATCGCTGTACCCGTTTCCTTGTTGAGAACGTAATATAGCACGTTGTAAAAAGCTATATCAGAGGCGAGTGGTATCAGAGAATCCAAGGACATAGGTTTTTCGTTATGCTCGTAATAACGTTTCGCTTCAAGCTCAATCAAGGCTGAATTTGACCTTTGTATATTTGCAAAATTATGCGTTGCAACGTCAAAGGAGGGCGAAAGCTCATAAAGCCTTGGCAAAATATTGTGCCTTACAAAATTACGCGTATAGCTATCATCCGAATTTGTAACGTCTGTTACGAATGAAAGCTCTTGCCGAGCGCAATAGTCAAGCACCTCATCCGTACTATGGCAAATAAGAGGACGGATAATATTATCACGAACGGGTGGTATACCCTTTGCGTTGGAATTCCTTGCTATTGTCATAAGAACGGTTTCGCTATTGTCGCTTGCCGTATGAGCCGTTGCTATTTTATGGCATTTTAACTGATTTGCAATTCTTTCAAGCTCTTTGTACCTTATATCACGGGCAAGAGCCTCGATGCCTGCATCGGTATCTGTGAGGCGAGCCGGAACGTCAACGTAGCTTGAGAGAAACTCTATACCGAGCTTGGTGGCAAAGTCTCTTGAAAAAGCCTCGTCTGCATTTGCCTCTTCCCCTCTTATTCCGTGGTTCAGATGAAAAGCAAAAAGCTCTATCCTCAGATGTGAAGAAAGTCTGTGAAGAGAATGGAGCAAAGCGACAGAGTCCTTACCACCCGAAAGGGCGACAAGAACTCTTTCTCCGCCTGAAAGCATTTTATACTTCTTTATTGTAGTGATAAGCTTGGTTTCAAATTTGTCAATTTTCGTCATAAGAGCTATCCAAGGTGGTAAAACGGGTGTACTGTCCTTCCCAACCCATCTTAACGACACCTGTTGAGCCGTGTCTGTTTTTAGCAACAATTATTTCTGCGATATTGTCAGACTGAGCCTCAGATTTATTTTCGTCTCCTGAATCTTTATAATACTCATTTCTGTAAAGGAATATAACTACGTCAGCGTCCTGCTCGATTGCACCCGAGTCACGAAGGTCGGAAAGCATGGGCTTTTTACTTGTTCTTGATTCGGGACCTCTGGAAAGCTGGGCACAGGTTATAACGGGTACTCCGAATTCCTTAGCCATAATCTTAAGATTTCTCGAAATATCACCAACCTCAACAACTCTGTTATCGGTGTGCTTATCCGATTGCATAAGCTGAAGGTAGTCTATAACGATCAAGCCAAGGTTCTTAAGTCTGCGAAGCTTAGCCTTCATTCTGGTAACGGTTATATCGCTTGTATCATCAATATATATCTGCGTTTTCGAAAGGGCCGTTGCAGCCTTTGCAAGAGCCTGAAATTCCTCGGGAGAAATGTCACCCTTTCTAAGCTTGTAGCTATCTATTCGCGCTTCACTTGAAAGCATACGTGAGACAAGCTGGGTGTTTGACATTTCAAGTGAAAAAATTGCAACGCTTTTGTTCTGATGCATTGCCACCTGAGAGGCAATATTCAATGCAAAGCTGGTTTTTCCCATACCGGGACGGGCACCTATAAGAATAAGATCTCCCTTTCCCATACCTACAAGGACCTTATCAAGTCCGGAGTAGTAGGTGGGCGTACCGTTTGCTCCTTCTGGGTCGTGCATAATAGTATCAAGCTCTTTATAATACTCAAGAATAACGTCGTGTACCGAAACGAAGTCACTTGTTATCATCCCCTGAGTTAAGGCAAAGACCTTTGACTCGGCAGAATCGACTATATTGGTAACGTCCTCAGTATCCTGATAGGCAGACTCCGTTATTTCCTCTGAAACCGAAATCAGCTTTCTCAAAAGGGATTTATCCCTTACTATTTTTGCATAATCCTCAATATTGGAAACGGCAGGAACCATTTCGCAAAGCTGTTTAACGTAGGTTTTTGCATTATCTTCGTCATATGAGCCTGTAGAAACAAGATTATTAAGCAGAGTTATGAGGTCAATACTGCGATTTTCAAGATACATACTTTGAAGGATGGCATAAATCTCCTTATGCTTTTCAACGTAAAAATCATCTGCTTTAATTATTTCGGTTACCTGAGCGAGACGTTCGCCGTCAAGAATAATCGCTCCAATAACTGCCTGCTCTGCTTCAAGAGAGTACGGAACCTGTCTCATAAACGGAGACTGTGGAGTGTTCTGGCCTCTGTTATCAGTATTACTCATAAAATTTACTTCCTGAATTTTTCTTAAAAATTATTTCTTTTCGGTTACGATAACGTTCAGCTTACCCGTTACCTCCGAATAAAGCTTTACGTCGAAGGTATAGCTTCCAAACGCTTTGATGGGGTCACCCATAACTATCTTTCTCTTGTCAATAACGATACCGTGCTCAGACGCAAGGTTATCGGCAATTTCCATTGAGGTTACCGAGCCGTAAAGCTTTCCTTCTGCACCTGCAGTTGCAGTAAGCTTTACAACGACAGCGTTAAGCTTTTCTGCCAGTGCCTTTGCTTCTTTTCTTTCAGTTTCTATCTTGAAACGTTCTGCGCTTTCACGGTTCTTAAGCTCGTTCATTTCTTTTGCACCGGCTATTATAGCAAGTCCCTTGGGAAGAAGAAAGTTCTTTGCGTATCCGTCCGATACTTCAACAAGCTCTCCTTTTTTACCCTGGGCTTTTACGTCTTTTGTAAGTATTACTTTCATAGTTTTATCCTCTGTCTTTCTTTTCTGTGTCTAAATATTCGTCTATCGCCTGCTTCAGCAATTGCAGGGCATCTGCCATTGAAGCGTCGCTTACCTGAGCGCCTGCTGAATCAAAGTGTCCACCACCGTTGAGCTTTTCGAGTATAAGCTGAACGTTGACAGTTCCGATAGAGCGTGACGAAATGTGTATCATCTCACCAATATTGCAAAGAGCAAACGAAGCAAGGACTCCGTCAATCTCCAGCAGCTTATCAGCAACTCGTGAGGCCGAAATTTTATCATCGGAGGTTCCGTCCTCTTCAAGCACTGAAATAGCAATTATATCTCGGTATATAACCACGTTGTTGATAAATCTTGCCTCTCGTGAAAAATCCTCGAAGCTGGATTTGAACATAGCGTTTATCTCTGACGGGCTTGCACCCTCCCCTCTTAAATAGAGAGCTGCGGAGAAGGTTCTGACACCTGTATTCTTTGAGAATTGCTTGGTATCAAGCACCATTCCTGCAAAGAGTAATTCTGCTTCTTCCTTAAGCAAGGAGCCGGGAGGTGTTACCTGTTCGAGAATCTCGGATACCAGCTCGGATGCAGAAGATGCAGAGGGCTCAATGTAGGTTATACGAGGCTCAACGATGAAATCTCCCGTCTTTCTGTGGTGATCTATAACCACAACGTCCTTTACGTTCTCGTAAATGTCCCTTGATTCGAAAATTGCTGCATTGTTAACGTCGCATACAACGAGGAGCGTATCCTGTGATACGAGGTCCTGACCCTTATATGCATCAACAAATACGTTGGTGTACTTATCCATAGAAGCTATCTTGTCAGAAAGCCTTTTTACGTTGGCATCGTCCATATTGACCACTATATTTACCTTGGGGTTATATTCAAGAGCGAGTCTTGCAATGCCCACGCAGGAGCCAATAGAATCGTGGTCGGCAAACTTATGACCCATTATGAGAACGTTAGAGCTATTGGCAATAAGTCGAATAAGATCCTGAGCAATAATTCTTGAGCGTATCTTGGTACGCTTCTGAACGGTCTTGAACCTACCACCGTAAAACTCTGAGGAGTCGTTGAATTTTATAACTGCCTGGTCTCCACCTCTCTGCATTGCAAGGTCGATTGCCTGATGGGCAACGTCGTTCTTTTCTGCAAGAGTTGCGTCTTCAAGACAGGCAACGCCGATGGAAAGAGTTGCAAGAGTATCAGTTTCCTTTTCACAAAGCTCACGAACCTTATCAAGTATATCAAATTTACTGTCGGTAAGCTGGGCAAGATATTCTCTGTCGAATATGGCTACGTATTTATCTCTTTCAAACTCTCTTACTATACCGTTCAGACCACCTATCCACTCGTAAAGCAGAGTAGATACCTTTGCAGTAACGGTTCGGTAGTTATTCACCATTGTGCCACCGGCATCGTAAAAGTTATCGATATAGATATACATTACCACGGGATTTCTCATATAAAGCTTTTCTTCAAGCTTCTGTACGTCGGTCATATCGTACCAGACGGTAATGTAGAAGTTGTCTCCTCCGAAAGAGCCTGCGTGTCTGTAAGAAAGAACCTTATACTTTACCCCCGACAGAGATGCGTACAATGGCTCGCTTGCAGAATTATCGCACAAGCTTTCCTTGAGATGATTAAGGTTGAATTTGGTTTCAAGCAAATCGTTGATATTGGTTCCGTAAAGAGCCTTTGACTCCTTATCGTCCATAAATTTCTGATTGTACCATAAGATTACGCCTTCGTCATCCAGAATAGCAACGGGCGAATCCAAATTCATCAGAAATTCTACTGAAACGTTATTAAGAATCTTTTCTTTCTTGCTTTTTTCTCCTGATTTTTTCTTACCTGCAAAATAAAATGCCGCAAGGAAAGAAAGGTATATCAAAAGAAAGACTATACCGATATAAAACGCGCGTACGTCTATCTTTACTGCGCAAACAGCAAAGAACATAACCATCAGAACGATGGCTATAAGCTCGTTTCTGTAATTCTTTATTTTAGAAAACAAAGTGTTTTTCATCAAATAAATACCTTCTTGTAATCAAATTTACATTTAGTGTTGGTCAATATAGTATTATAGCACAAAAGAAGTATAAAGTAAATAGTTAAATTAAAGTAGTTTGGTTTTCGTCTATATCTATTTCGTTGTACACCATACCTGCCGACGGAATCTTGGTCTTTCTGTATTTGGGCATAGGCTTCTTCGCCATCGCCTCCACAGGACAGACAAAATCCACTCTGTCGTTAGGCTTGAGGGATATTACCTGAACGCCCATTGACGTTCTTGTTGACTTCAAGGGAACGAGAGCAGTATTTACAACCAACGCTTTTCCAAGATGTGTTTTTATAAACACGTCTTTTTCCTCACCCTTTTCAAGTGTCATAATGCGAGCAACGGGCTGGGTAGAACAGAAGGCTGCCGTAAGCTTCTTTCTGTTATTTTTCGTTGCAAATCCAGCCATTGGAATTATAACGCATTTTCCGTTCTCAAAGGCGATAAACAATCTCTTGTCAAAATCCTGCACTGCAGTGAAAAAGATTACCTTTTCATCTGCTTCAAAGCCAAGCTTTACGGGAACGTATTCACCAAGAGAGGACGCCTTGACGTTTTCAAACGCCGATAATCTTGTTTTATAGGCTTGTGCCTTATCGGTGAAGAAAATCAACTCTGCCTTGCTTGAAAGCTCACCGGAGAACATAATACTGTCCCCTTCCTTCAGCTTCTGCACGTCACTTCCTCTGAGGGACTGGAAGGTTATACGCTTGAAATATCCCTCGGCAGTACAAACGGCAAAGGCAGTAAATTCTTCCTCCTCCTGCTGACTGTCATCGTAAACCTCAATGGTATCATAGATAATATCCGTCTTTCTGGGCTTACCGTACTTCTCCTTTATCTGAGTCAACTGCTTGATAATCAGACGGTTAAGCTTTGACGGACTTTTCAGTATTGATTCAAGCTCCTCTATCTCTTCCTTGAGGCTCTTTATCTGTGCCGTCTTTTTAAGGATGTACTCCTTATTGAGATTTCTCAGCTTGATATCTGCAACGTATCCTGCCTGCAATTCGTCGATGTTAAAGCCTTCACAAAGATTTGGGATAACGTCTGCATCGTTTTCAGTTCTACGGATTATTGCAATGGCACGGTCAATATCAAGAAGTATCTTTTCAAGACCTTCAAGAAGATGAAGTAGCTCCGTCTTTTGCTGAAGGTCATAATATATTTCACGCTTCAGACATTCCGAACGGTAAGCGTGCCATTCGAGAATGATGTCCCTCACACCGAGAAGCATGGGAGTTCCCGAAATGAGAATATTGAAATTGCAGGAAAACTCATCCTCAAGAGACGTAAGCTTAAACAGCTTTGTCATAAGCTTGTCGGGGTCGGTGCCTCTCTTTACGTCAATGGCGATTTTAAGACCGTTAAGGTCAATTTCGTCGCGCACGTCGGTTATTTCCTTTACCCTGCCCGACTTTACAAGGTCTGCAAGCTTGTCGATAATGGTCTCTGCATCGGTGGTATAGGGTATCTCATATACCTCGATACAGTTAGTTGATTTGTCGAATTTATACTTTGAACGAATTTTAACCGTTCCCTTACCCGTGTTGTAGATAAGGTCCATCTGCTCCTTGTTGTAAATAATATTACCACCCGTTGAAAAATCGGGGCCAAGAAGAGTTGTGGAAATATCGAAATTTTCATCCTTGATTATACCGATGGTGGTATCGCATATTTCTGCTAAATTAAATGAACAGATTGAGCTTGCCATACCTACGGCAATACCCATATTGGGAGTAACAAGCACGTTGGGGAAGGTTACGGGTAAAAGCTTGGGCTCCTTCATCGTGCTGTCATAGTTATCAACGAAATCTACAGCGTCCTTATCTATTCCGGAGAACAGCTCTGCGCAAAAGCTATCAAGCTTTACCTCGGTATAACGGGAAGCAGCAAATGCCATTCTTGAATACTGCTTTCCAAAGCTACCCTTTGAGTCTACGAAGGGATGCAAGAGTGCTTCGTTTCCTCGGGTAAGACGCACCATAGTTTCGTATATCGCCATATCTCCGTGAGGATTGAGCTTCATCGTAGAGCCTACAACGTTGGCAGACTTAGTTCTGTCTGCATTGGGAGATAAAAGTCCCATTTTATACATCGTATACAGAAGCTTTCGGTGAGCAGGCTTAAATCCGTCTATTTCGGGAATAGCTCTTGAAATAATTACGCTCATCGAATATGGCATATAATTCGTTTCAAGGGTGTCCGTTATCATTTGCTCCCGTACTTCAGCCGGCACAAATTCTTCTGTTACTGTTTCTTTTTTCTTCTTTGCCATATTATCCTCACACATCGGCTACGTCGACGTACTTATATCCGTTTTCAGCAATAAAACGCTTTCTTCCGGCAAGGTCGTCGCCAAGCAAAATATTGAACATTTCATACGTTTTCTGTTCGTCGTCGGGCATAATTTTTATAAGTCTTCTCGTGGCAGGATTCATTGTTGTTTTCCACATCATTTCGGGCTCGTTTTCGCCAAGACCCTTTGAACGCTGTATGGTATATTTCTTTCCGTTCAGCTTATCGAGAATCTCTGCCTTTTCCTTTTCATCATAAGCAAAGAATATTTCGTCCTTGCATCTGATTTCGTACAAGGGTGACTCTGCGATATAAATTTTACCAAGCTTAATAAGAGTAGGCAAAAGCCTGTAAATCATTGTAAGAATAAGCGTTCTTATCTGAAATCCGTCCTCGTCGGCATCGGTACAGATAACAATCTTATTCCATTTCAATGCGTTAATATCAAAATCAACAAGCTGTTTATTCGCTCTTGATTTTATCTCCACTCCACAGCCGATAACCTTAAGAAGATCTACGATAATATCACTCTTGAAAATTTTGTCGTAGCCTGCTTTAAGACAGTTGAGCGTCTTACCTCTTACGGGAATAACTGCCTGAAATTCGGCATTACGTCCCGTTTTTACCGAGGCAAGAGCTGAATCACCCTCAACTATATAAAGCTCACGCTTTTCAATATCCTTACTTCTGCAATTTACAAACTTTTCAACACGGTTTGAAATATCAAGAGAGGTGGTAAGCTTCTTCTTGATGTTCAGTCGTTCTTTTTCTGCGCTTTCACGACTTCTCTTGTTTATCAGTATTTGCGTTGCAATTCGTTCTGCATCTGCAGGATTTTCAGCAAAATACGCCTCAAGCTGATGGGTAAAGAAGTCGGTCATCGCCTTTTCAATAAAGACGTTAGTTATTGCCTTTTTGGTCTGGTTGGCATAAGACGTCTGGGTAGAAAATGAATTTACTACGAAAATAAGACAGTCCTCTATGTCCTGAAATCCTATTTTCTGCTCCGTCTTTGCGTACTTATTAGAGTTTTTCAGGTATTGGTCAACGGCCTTCACAAACGCCACTCTCGTTGCCTTGTCGGGAGAGCCACCGTGTTCAAGATAGCTTGAATTGTGATAATATTCGATTTTTGCCGCTCTTGTGCTAAAGCACATTACGGTTTGAATTTTAAGCTTATAATCGTTCAGGTCTTCTCTGTCTCTGCCAACTCTTTCAGCCTGCCATACAACGGGAAGGGTAAGAGTCTTGCCCTTTACTGCATCCTCGTCGTCGCTTTCAATTGGCTCGTCCTCGTTATCGGCGTTGATACCTGCTATTTCATTTACGTAGTCGAGAACTCCGTTTTGATAAAAGTACGAAAAGGTATGCTTTTCACGGTTCTCGTCCTCGTATTCCAGATTGAGAGTAAGTCCCGAATTTACAATAGACTGCTTCTTAAGAGTTTCGCAGAAAAAGTCCATAGGAATATTTATGTCCGTAAAAACCTCAAGATCAGGCTTCCACGTAACGGTAGTACCCGTCTTCTTTTTAGGGCATTCCTCACGGGTAAGCTCGGTAACGGGCTCACCTTTTTTAAAGCCGATAGTATACTTCGTTCCACCCGTATAGGCAGTTACGTTCATAAATTCAGACGTGTACTGAGTAGCGCAGGCTCCAAGTCCGTTTGTACCGAGAGAATATTCATAAGACGCATCGTCACTGTCGTTATTATATTTACCTCCGGCGTAAAGCTCGCAGTAAACCAGCTCCCAATTGTACTTCTGTTCCTTTTCGTTCCAATCGAGAGGTACACCTCTTCCGAAATCCTCAACGGTTATAACCTTATCGTGAGTTACGCTAACGTTTATAACGTTGCCATAGCCCTCTCTGGCTTCGTCGATAGAATTGGAAAGAATTTCAAAGAAAGAGTGCTCGCAACCGTCAAGTCCGTCCGAGCCGAAAATAACGGCCGGCTTTTTTCTAACTCTGTCTGCACCCTTGAGACTTGATATACTTTGTTCAGTGTAATTTTTCGCCATATTACTCCCCTGATAAGTAAATTTACTATATTTTGTATATTATAACTCATTTTATGAAATTTTTCAACTATTTTTTACGGCAAAATTTTTTCAAGGTATCCTTCCCTGACTCCACTGTTTGAAACGGTAATTGACGTTGGGCGTACAAGCCGTACTATAGTTCGGTATGCAATGGATGCAGGGCACACTGTTAACGCCCTTCCGGGAATAATTTCTTCTGCTTTTGATAAGTAGTCGGCGTCCTTGAATTTTTCCAAAATCTTTGTAAAATCTGAGCCGTCAGAACGCAAGGACTTTTTGCCCGTGCCTGAATTTATGATTTTCGACACGGCTCTTCCACTGCCTCCTATAAGAAACACGGGAACGCTCAAATTACTTATATACTTGCATTTTTCAAGCTCTGCTCTGACGTAATTTTCAATTTGCTCGGCTTCACTTTCGTCAGGGATATCTCCCCCCACAAAGCGTTCATAGAGAGAAAGACACCCGAAGGGCAGACTGACAAGCTTGGGCAGCTCACCGTTTGTAAAATATACTATCTCGGTTGAACCACCACCCATATCTATCATTATACCCTCTTGTATATATTCTGCTTCGGCATCTGTCAAAAGTCCTCGCAAGCTACACAGGGCTTCCTCCTCCCCCGTGAGAATCTCCACCTGCAAGGAAAACTTCTCGTTAAGCTTCTGAACAATCTCTTTTGAGTTTTCAACGTTTCTTAACGAGGCTGTAGCAAAAGCAAAAACGTTTTCACACGAATTGGCTTGTGAAAAGGCAATAAGCTCTGAGACGGCACGGTAAAGCTCCACCTCGCCCATATCGTTCAGAAAGCGTTTGCCTTCCCTCTCCTCAACGTAGGTAATAAGCTTGGATTTAAAGCCTTTATGACATAATACTGACCTTTTACCTTTATTTGAAATTTTAAAAATTGTGGCTTTTACAGTGTTTGAGCCAATGTCAATAACGCTTACCTTCATTTTTTATTCCCTTTCATGTTTTTGACAACAAAATAAAAAAATAACATATACTGAAAAAAAGGGGGAAAAATATGTACCGATACCTTCTCACGTCATTCATTGCAAAATTCACTTTCTTGTTTTTGAGAACGGGAGCAAGCGCTTCCTTCCCTCCGCCTCTGACGGCAAAGGAAGAAAGAGAGTATTTTACAAAAATGAGGAACGGAGATGCTGATGCGAGAAACGAGCTGATTATAAGAAATCTCAGGCTTGTAGCTCATATTATCAAAAAGTATTATACAAGCTACTCCGACCAAGAGGACCTGATTTCTATTGGAACAATAGGACTTATAAAAGCCATTGATACCTACGACGTAAAAAACGGAACTAAATTTGCCACCTATGCAGGAAAATGCGTGCAAAATGAAATTCTTATGCACTTCAGGGCACAGAAGAAGCTGGCAATGGAAAGCTCCATTGACGATACTATCGAAATAGACAAGGACGGAAATCCACTGACGTACATAGACATTATCAGTGTTGACGATAATATAATAGAGCAAATAGACTTAAAGAGCAAAAAGGAAATGATAGAGTATGCAGTCGAGAAGCTGCTTGATAAAAGAGAAAAGGCAATTATAAAACTAAGATACGGCCTATCGGGGCAAAGACCCATAACGCAACGTGAGGTAGCAACCAAGCTTGGAATTTCACGGTCCTACGTATCACGGATAGAAAAATCGGCACTTGAAAAGATACACGAGTATCTCGTAATGCCCAAAAATTATATTTAAGGAGATAAAATGAAAAAGGAACTTGATTTATTGACAAAAATCTACACAGGCACACACATTGGAAGCAAATCGCTCAACTCAATGCTCCCAAGCGTAAAAAATACGTCACTGAGACGGGCGATAATCACGCAAATAAACGAGTACGACAAAATAAACAGTGATGCAAAATGTCAGATTGCAAACCTGGGACAAAAAGCTCAGAAGCCGTTTTTTGCCGCGGCGTCTGCTTCTGTTGAAGCAAAAATGAATGCTAAAATTAATCCGTCGGCATCCCACATTGCAGAAGTGATCATAAAGGGCTCGAATATGGGAATAATCAATATAACAAAGCAGTTGAATCAATCTTATTTATGCAAGCCGTCGGCATACAATCTGGGGCGCAAGCTTCTTAAAACAGAAGAGGAAAACGTTTCAAGAATAAAAAGCTTTCTGTAAATTCAAAAGACACGGCAGGACAAACCTGCCGTGTCACTTATTTCACGGTAAAGGGAGAAACGTAATCGTACTCGGGAGCATACTCAATCTCTATCGATGAAATTTTTTCATCGACAATTTCGGTGAATATCTGATTATATACGACGTCCTTAAGCTCACCGAGGTCTGAAGTCTCCACGGGAAGCTTCTGAATTATATGGTATCCGTGAGATGATTTTACAAGCTGTGATATTTCGCCCTCTCCAAGTGCGTCACAGGCAAGTACGAATTCCTCGGGCATTTCGCCGTCTGTAAAGTAATAGCCGTTAGAGGGCATAGCTTCATCGTCACTGTACTCGGCAATAAGCGTATCAAAATCCTCACCACCATGAGCCTTTGCAAGAATTTCATTGAGGTAGCCTTCATAATCCTCGTCACTCATGGTCGTATTGGGATAAACGAGAATATGCTTTGCGTGGGTATAGTTATCGTTGAGATAGGATTCCATCTCCCCATCAGTCATAGCAAGCTCTCCGTTTTCACCGAAGTAATAGTCAAAAAGGGTTTCGTAAAGCTCATATCCTTGAAGCACGTACTCATAAAGCTGGTCCGTAAGGTAATATGAAGCAAGTCCCTCCTTGTACTCATCGGAGGACATACCTTCCTTATATTCCTTTATCTCGTTTGAAACCTTTTCAAAGTCGGGCTCAATTCCGTTTTCGGAGGCTAAAGCTCTGATAGAATAAACCTCTACAAGAATATCCTCAACGTATTCTTTGAGAAGGTCAACGTATTCGGGATAATCCTTCCAAACGTTATTGTCTCCACCGTCAAGCTCATATTTCTGGTTGAGATAATAATATCTGAATTCTGCAAAGGAAATACTGTTCGGTCCTATCTTCATAACGTATTCGGGAACAGTCTCCTCGCCGTCAATCAAAATATAACCGTCTGTTTTAAAATTGCTATTCTCTACCACTCCTGAGCAAGAGGTTAAAAGCAAAGAGAGAGAAATAAGCAAAAATACAATGCTGTGTTTTTTCATAATATATCTCCAAAATTTGTTATCGTATATATAATATCATATTTTTTTGCGATTAGCAAGTAAATTTATTTTTAAATTTACGTGTATTTGTATTTGCAAAAATCGGTTTTATGATGTATAATTTATTTTAAAAGATAACGGACGTAAACGGAGGTAAAAATGAGCGGATATAATTGGACTGACGAACAGCTTCTTGCAATAGAAGAAAAAGGCACCGATCTGCTTGTCAGCGCAGCAGCAGGAAGCGGTAAAACCGCTGTGCTTACAGAAAGAATAATACGCCAGCTTATTGACACAAAAAATCCCGTAGACATAACCGACTTTCTCATTGTTACCTTTACCGTTTCGGCCACTACCGAGGTACGTGAAAAGCTGTCTCGCGCCATAAGAAACGCCTACCAGGAAAATAAATCCTTAAAGCGTTTAAAGCGTCAGATACTCAATTTGCCCTCGGCAAAAATACTTACAATAGACTCTTTTTGTAAATTCATCGTCAACGAGTGTTCGAAGCAATTGAACATTCCGGCAGATTTTCAGCTTGGTGATGAAAGTGAGCTGAACGTGATAACCTCAAGCGTCATTTCCGAGGTGCTTGACAGCTTTTTTGACGGATACGAGGGCGAATATCTTTTTGATACATCATATCTTCCGGCAAGCGTTAAACGAGGCTTTTTAAGCGTTGTAGAAGCTTTCACTACGCAAAAGAGCTTTGATTTACTCAACGATACAGTTATCGGTATGTACAATAAGCTGGTAAAGTATCCTGATCCCATAAACAGAGCAAAGAGCTATCTTCAGGAATACGACAGTATGCTCCAAGAGCACTACGTACAAAAGAGTGGGGTTTCTTTTTTTGATACAAGGCTTGGAAAATTTGTAATTGACGACGTAAAGGAAAGTCTACACGTTGCTATAAAATATTTTGAGGAAGCAGAAGCGCTTCTGTCGCCCTTTGATGAAATGTGCGCTAAATACTCCCCTGCCATTCAGGACGACATTGCAGCTGCAACCAGACTTTCAGCAAACGACGGCAGTGAATTGGTCAAGGCTTTGTCCACCTATTCAGCAACAAGGCTTGCGCCCTACAGAAGTAAAAACGATGAAGAAAAGCGGGCCCAGGAGAAATTCAAGTCACTTCGTGACACTGCAAAGGATCTGATTACAAGCTTAAAGAAAAAATATCCAATATACGACGAAGAAAAGCTCTTTCTTCAGGTTGCCACAACCTTTTCCATTGCAAACGAGCTATTCTCGGTAGTAATCGAATTTTATCAAAGGCTGTGGAAGGCAAAGGTTGAGAAAAAAACATTCTCCTTTGACGACGTGGCTCAGCTTGCATATAAGGCTCTTATTCGTGACGGAAGCTACGATAAGACCACAAGGCAGTTCGAAAGGACCGACTATGCAAGGGAGCTTGGTGAAAAATTCCACGAAATCCTGATTGATGAATATCAGGACGTTAACGAATTGCAGGACGCCATATTCAGAGCTATATCAAATTCTCATAACAGATTTATGGTTGGAGACCTGAAGCAAAGTATTTATAAGTTCAGAGGCGCTACCCCTGAAATCTTTATTGAATACCGAAACACCTTTTCGCCCATATCCTCAACCGACGAAACGCCAAGGCTTATTGCTCTGCAAAGAAACTTCCGTTCTGACAGCGCGGTAATCGACTTCGTTAATTCTCTGTTCGAGGTAATAATGAATTACCGAAGTGAAGACGTATATCGCAAGGACGATTATCTGACCTTTTCTAAATCCGAGGATATGAAGCTTCCCACCGAAATTTCAATATTTAACACGGAGAGCGAATACGAATACGTTGCAGACAAAATATTGGAAACTGTAAACGGTGACCAGAGCTTTAATTTTGGAGATATTTGTATTCTTGCAAGAAAGCACGACAGCTTAAAAAACGTGCAGAAGGTACTTTCGGGCAGAGGCATTCCTTCCGATTATACTCCAAACGAAAAATTCTTCACAAGCTTTGAAATACATACCATTCATTCACTTTTAAAGGCTATTGACAATCCCACCGACGACGTTTCCCTTCTGTCTGCGCTTACAAGCCCCATATTTTCATTCAGTCCGATAGATATTCTGACGGTCAGACGACTTGCGCCCTACGGCGACATATATTTTGCAATAAGAGATTATAACGGTGGCAATCCCGAGCTTCAGAAAAAATGTCAAAGGGTAATAAATAAGCTCAAGTATTGGCACAACAAATCTAAAGTTATTTCAAGTGACGCTTTCATATGGTGGCTATACAAGGAAACTCACCTCCCCACCTTTGTGAAAAAGATGGATAACGGAGAGCAAAGAAAAGAAAACCTACTTGCTTTTTACAATATTGCATCAAAGTATGAGGAGCGTGAATTTAACGGAATAACCAAGTTTCTCTCCTATCTTGACGCCTTTATAAACTCAAAGAGCAAGCTTGGAAAACGAACTCAGGAAAATAATTCCGTACATCTCATGACCATTCACGAGTCAAAGGGACTTGAATTCCCCGTTTGCTTTTACGTTTCGTCAAGCTCACTTATAAGCCGTGCTGACGAAAGAAAGAAAATAGTTATGAGCGAGGTTTTCGGACCCACCTTTGCAATACCCGTAGGAGAGCTTGGAGGAAAGCTTAACACCTATGCAGAAAAAGCCGCTATTGCTGAAACCCGTGAAGGAACGGTTGACGAGGAGTTAAGACTTCTTTACGTTGCGCTTACAAGAGCCAAAAACAAGCTATTTATAACTGCAGACACCGACATAGCAGGGTTAAGAAAATATCTTGAGCTTGCCACGGTTAACAGAACTGCGTTTATACATTCCGTTAAAAACGCTTCAAGCATGTTTAAAATTATTGGGCTTGGATTATATACCGAACCTATTTTCAAAAAAGTCCTTGACTCTTTCTGTGAAGAGAACGCCACTGTATCAAGTGAAAATCTTACAGTCAATCTTTTTAACGATTACGAGCCGTTGTTCCTGACGAATACGGAGGTTGAAAAGAGTGAAGAGGAAAGACCTGTAACTATAAAGCCCGAGGATATAAGCTTTGCCCTGAAACCCGTAAGCAATCCCCTTCTTACTGAAACGCCGTTCAAAATTTCCGTATCAAGCATCAGAGAAGGACTGCTTGACGAAGGAGCTGAAGCAACGGTGGCAAGTGTTAAAAAATATCCCGACTTTACCTCCCTTGACAGTAGTAACCTTTCATCCTTCACCGGAACGGCAATGCACGTGTTTATGCAGTTCTGTGATTTCAAAGCCTGTGTAGAGAACGGAACGGAGGCAGAGGCTGAGCGTCTTGTTAAATACGGCTTTATTACCGAAGAGCAAAAAAACGTGCTCAATCATTTGACCCTTTCTGCTTTCTTTAATTCAAAAACCTACAAGAGCATTTGTAAAGCAAAACGTATAGAGCGAGAAAAGAGATACACTCTTCTTTTGCCCTCCTCAAAGTTTTATACCGATGAAGACAAAAAGGCGAGCCTTGACGCGCTTGGCAAAAAAACTCTTATTCAGGGCGTTATCGACTGCTACTTTGTAAACGAAGACAATACCGTTACCCTAATTGATTTTAAGACGGATAACGTAAGCGTCAACGGTGGTGAAAAGGTGCTTCGTGAAAGACATTCTCACCAGATACAGATGTACAAAGAAGCCATTGAAGAGATAGAGGGATTAAAGGTTTCGAAAGCCGTTATCTATTCGTTCTGTCTGTCGAAAGAAATAGAAATTTAATTGACAAGACGCATATAATATGGTATCATTAAAAGTAATGTGGAGGTAATATTTTATGAGATACACATATACCACAAAAGGAACCTGTTCGAGACAAATATCCTTCGATCTTGAAGGAAACGTTATTAAAAACGTTGAATTCATCGGAGGATGCAACGGAAATCTTAAGGCGATATCGTCTCTCGTTGAAGGTCTTACAGTCGAAGAAATAGAAGAAAAGGTACGCGGGATAAAGTGTGGTTACAAGGATACCTCCTGCTCTGACCAGCTTGCAATAGCCGTAAGAAAGGCTTATGAAAAGGAGAATGCATAAAAGGTGAAGCTCTCCCCTTTTTCAATTGCCGTAACGATTGCCGGTGCCTTCATTGGTGCAGGCTTTGTATCAGGTCAGGAATTATGGCAGTTTTTCGGAGCATACGGAATTGGTGGTATTGCAGGATTTACCGTTGCAATATTATGTATAATCGCATTAAGCAGTATAACCATTCAATACGCTTCTAAAACTGGTAGCAATACCTTTGAGCGAATTATCAACCCAAGTGGAAACAAGCTACTGAAAAAACTGCTTCTTATATTTCAAACAGTTTTTTACATCAGTATTTACATAATAATGACTGCAGGGGTTGAGTCCCTCGTCAGTGAATACTGTGACGTAAGCCCTATTATTACAGGCATTGTTTTTTGTATTACCGTTACAGTCATATCTCTTATAGGGATTGACGGAATAGTCGTGGCTTTCTCTGCCACTATCCCGATTTTAATATGTGCAGTAATAGCTGTAGCATTTTTCGTATTGCCATCAAACGAAATAATAATTCAAAGTAATATTGAAAGCTCCCCTTCTCTGGTGTCAAATTGGTTGGTGTCCTCACTAGTGTTCGTTTCTTATAATTTTTTTGCAGGGCTTGGGATTTTTGCTTCTCTTCAAAACAGAGTCAAAAGCAAGAAAATCCTGATAAAAGCCTCTGTGTTGGCTACGGCTTTTTTGCTTGTTCTAGGGCTATCCATCCTTCTTTCAATATTTGCTACCGACACCTACTCTTCAGAAATGCCAATGCTGAGCGTTTCTAAATCGTTAAACGGCACAATCGGCGTAATATACGCAATTCTTTTGGTGATTGCCATGCTTGGTGCGGGAATTTCCTCACTCTTCCCTCTTACAGAATGGTTTAAGGTCACCTTTCCCAAAATGCGAATTCAACGGATTGTACTCGCCTTTGCCGTATCGGCAATTACAGTTACTTTAAGTCTTTTCGGCTTCAGCAATCTGATAGGAACGGTATACCCTATCTTCGGATACGTTGGATTTCTTATTATTGCTATTATAATTCGCAACTGTATAAAAGACAAAACGTAGGAAGCATAAAACAAAACACGGAGTTATAAATGAACAAACAGATTAGAAATTTCAGATATGACAGACTGATTATTTTGCTTGCTCTTTTAGCTATCATTGTTTTCCTGATATACTTTTCGGTTAAAGCTGTCATTTTTGCAATAAACTCACTTTTCCCAAATGAACGTGAGGTACCTGAGGATATAAGAGTCATAGAAGACTACAACGCTCTTCTCCCGGCAATAGAGGTAACCGAGCCGACGCCACAGGAAAGCTACAAGCTTCTCCCATTGATCTACGATGATAACAGCGCACAGCTCGGGGGCTCTATAAACAGCCGTTACGGTATTCTTTACCGAGTTGACGACAGAAAGGTACTTGCGAGAAAGGCGTCCCAGGAAAGAATGTATCCTGCTTCAATGACCAAGGTTATGACCTTGATCGTAGCGTTGGAGAACATCGAAAACCTTGACGACACCTTTACTATGACCTTTGAGATTATCAATCCTCTGTATCTGCAGAACGCAACGGTTACGGGACTTTCTTCGGGTGAAACCGTTCCCCTTATCGACCTGCTTTACGGCATTATTCTTCCGTCCGGTGCCGATGCCACGGTGGCTATTGCACAGTACGTCAGTGGTAGCGAGGAAGAATTTGTAAAGCTGATGAACGAAAAGGCAGAAGAAATGGGACTGCTTGACACCCACTTTACAAACACCAGTGGATTGCACGACAGCAACCATTACACCACGGCTTACGATATGGCTTTAATCCTTGACTATGCAATACATAACGAAACGGCAAGAAGAATTCTTTCTACCTACAAATACGTTACCACACCCACGGAACAACACCCTGACGGAATTGAGTTTTATAGCACGATGTTCAACAAGGTTAAAAGTGACAGTATAGAGGGTATGGAAATAACGGGTGGTAAGACGGGATATACCTACGAGGCTCATCACTGCCTTGTAAGCTTTGCAACCAAAAAAGGTAAAACTTATATTGCAGTAACCGGATACGGTGAAAACAAGTATAGTCCTATCTACGATATGATAGATATGTATACCGATTATATCAGATAAAATAATAAGGCAAGAGGTTTTAGCCTCTTGCCTTGATTTTTATCCGTTGTAGCATTCCTCGTCGCAGATTATAACCACGTTGGGATGAGTTTTAAGGAAGGTTGCCGGATTTGAGGTTGTAATGGTATCGTCAAGCAGCTTCTTAACAGCCTCGTGCTTGTTCTTGCCGTTAGCAAGAAGAACAATCATTTTAGATTTTAAGATAGATACCATTCCCATTGTTATAGCCTGTGTGGGAACCTCGTCAATGCTATTGAACAGACGGGAGTTAGCCTCAATGGTGTCCTGAGTAAGCATCGTACGGTGCGTACCCATTATAAGATTTTCGTCAGGCTCATTAAAGCCGATGTGTCCGTTTCGTCCGATACCGAGAATCTGAAGGTCAATTCCTCCGGCAGCGTCAATTGCAGCGTCGTAGCTCTTACCCTCTTCAACAGGGTCTGATGCTTCACCGTTGGGAACTCTTGTGTTGTTTATATCAATATTCACGTGGTTGAACAGATTTTCATTCATAAAATATCTGTAGCTCTGGTTGTTATCTGCCTTGATGGGATAATACTCGTCAAGGTTAAAGGACTTAACCTTTGAAAAATCTATCTCACCTGCTTTATTCATATCAATCAATCTTTGATACATTCCGATAGGGGTGCTACCCGTAGCAAGACCGAGGATAGAATCGGGCTTAAGCGTAAGCTGTGCAGCAACGATTTTTGCTGCTTCATCAGACATTTTTTCATAATCCTTGCAAACTATAATTCTCATAAACGTTCTCCTTTTTCAGTAAGTTTTTTCTTTGGATTAATTATCTCACTTTTCTTTGAATTTGTCAATAGAAAAAGTAATATAACGCAATTTCGTTTTTACAGTCACAGATTATCATTGTAACCTATATACAAAATATTGTCCCCAAAAAGTAAAAGGATTAGACTGCAAAACAGTCTAATCCTTTTTTTCGTGCTTATTTTAAGTCTTTAGGCTTTTTGATACGGTTGAGTTGCTTGTTGATTTTAAGTAACTCTTCTTTTGTAAAAGTGATATTCATCATTCCCATCATACTTGATAAACGAAGAACGGTAAATCCACCCATCATTTCCATCAGGCCACCGTCTGCTTTAAGATCTACGTCAAATCCACCTGATTTCTTTTCTGTATCCTTATCCTTCTTGTTGGCATTCATCTTCTTTTTAAGCTTTAAGCCAAGTGATACAAACCACAGCTTGCCACGCTTTGATTTCATAATGTCTGAAATCTTATCGTTGAGAGAGTATCTGCCCTCAATCTCTACTACGTCAAACCAATTAAGAACTGCGCCTACCTCTTTAAGCACGTAGTCCATATTTCTTTCTGCAACCTTGCGAATCTTACCCTCATCAGAAAGATCGCCTGCCTTAGCAACGATAGTCGTCTCGCCCTCATTCTTTACGTCAAAGTAGAAGAAGTGGTCGGATGCAGTCTTTTTACCGATGCTTTCTCCGTTTACAAAAAGCTCAACCTCAGGCTGATTGGAATAAACGGTCACCTTTGTTACGTCCTCCACTCTATCAACGTATCTCTTGCCACAAAGGTGTACGAAGGGCTCGTCAGAAAGCCATGCCTTATAAGCGTAAAAAGCGTCCTTCTTGTACTTTCTGTCCATAGTAACAAGACCCTTGTGGTTCTGTCCGTTTTCTCCGCCCTCTGCTCTTGCGTCTGCGCCGAAGTCAAACATATTCCATACGTGTGTTGCCCAGATATACTTTCTCGTAAAGAGCTGCTTAATCAATTCTTCGTGATAGTATGCCTGATACTCTTCAGTATAATCGCCCTGCTTAGGCTCGCTTGTGTGCCAATTCAATGCTTCACATCCGTATTCGCTTACACCTACGGGAATTGTAGGATTGACCTCGTGGAATTTATCAAACCAGGGGCCGTTCATGCTCACGTCTCCACCGTACCAACCGAAATAATGGTTGTAGGAAACAACGTCGGGAATCTGCAAATAGGGATCGTCCATTTTGCACATAGACACTGCTGCAATTGTGGTAAGACGGGTCTTGTCCATTTCGTGAACAAGGTCGTTGAGGATACGGTGATTTTCCAACAAATCCTCATCAGAGCCACCGATTGAAATTTCATTGGAAAGTCCCCATACGCAGATTGAAGCGTGATTGTAATTCTGTGTAACAAGCTCTGTCATCTGAGAAACGGTATTTGCTCTACCACCGGGCATATGCTTTGAAATATAGGGAATTTCTGCCCAGATAACCAAGCCCTTTTCGTCGCAAAGGTCATAGAAATACTGGTCGTGCTGATAGTGTGCCAAACGGATAGTATTTGCACCTACCTCCATAATCAAGTCGATATCCTCGGCGTGATGCTCGGGAAGTAATGCATTTCCTACGCCCAATCTGTCCTGATGGCGTGATACGCCTCTAAGTGGGTATTCCTCTCCGTTGAGAATAAATCCGTTGTTTGCATCAATCTTGAAGCTACGGCATCCAAATCTGTTGCAAACGTTGTCAAGCACATCGCCGTTTTCTACGATTTCAACCTCGCAGCAATAGAGATAGGGGTCACGGCGTCCGTGCCAGAGGTGAACGTCCTTGATTTCAAAGATTACCTTTGACTCGGTACTTTCAATCTTCTGCAACTCGTTTTCTTCTTTATCGTAAATGGTGTAAACAAGCTTTTGTCCTTCAGATAGAGGAGTTGTAAATACCTCTACTTCTACACTTGCATCTTTTCCTTCAACGGCAGGAGTAATTTTTAATCCGTTTCCACCGTAATAATCCAAATCAAAGTGTGCCTTATTGACTGCAACCAGATTTACGTCACGGTACAAGCCACCGTAGAAGGTAAAGTCTGCCATCTGAGGATATACGGTTTCGTTGGGTGAGTTATCCACTACAACGGCTACCACTGTTTCCTCTGTCAACACGTCTGTTATATTAACACGCCACGTAGAATAACCTCCGTCGTGGTGAGCAAGCTTCTCCCCGTTTACGTAAACGTCTGCAGAGGAGTTGGCACCACGGAACTCTAAATAATAGCAATCGGTGGCAGGAAGCTCTGACTTACGAATCGTTTTAACGTAAAGGCATGAGCCTCTGAAATAATCGTTTCCTCCGTCGTGACCGTCAATAGCGTTCCACGTATGAGGGAGGTTTACTATCTCCCCTTCCCGAACGGTAATGTCAGCCGTATTTTTTACAAAAAGCCATTCGTTATTAATATTTAAAATATTTCTCACGTTATTTCTCCGTTTCTTACTATAAATTTCACCTTTTTAATAGGTGACCGATGAATCGTTCACCGGTCACCTGATAAAAAACTAACTATTCTTAGTTGTTGCTCTCGCCAACGGGAACGCTGTCAGCTTCGATACTGCGTCCAAGCTCTTCGTTCATCTTCGCAAGAGTCTTCTTGTCAAGGTTGTAAATAAGTCCCAAACCGATGTACTGCATAATGGCTGAGAAGAGATATGTGCCTGCTACGAGGTATCTCATACGTACTGCAACTTCCCAAACCTGATTTCCTTCGTTTTCGCCCTTGTAACCCAAAGCTACCATAATTATAAGAACGAGAGAAGGACCAATTCCCTGAGCAAGCTTTCGGAAGAACGAGTGCAATGAGTAAACAGTACCTTCTTCACGGTTACCTGTTTTCCATTCGTTGTAGTCAATAGCGTCGCCCATCATTGCCCATGATACGGTAGAATAAATACCCATACCTAAGGAGAAAACAAGCTGTGAAATGATATAGATAATCAAATCAAGTCCTGTGTTATTAGGTGTAATTATAAAGAGCGCTAATGATGCAACGATAGAACAAATTGCACCGAAGGTTGCCAGTTCTTTCTTACCATACTTTGCAACCATCTTTCTTGCTAAAGGTGTAAAGCATACGATAGGAATCATAGCAAAAAGCTGAACTATACCGGAAATCTTTACGTTCTGGAAATACGACTGGAAGATTACTGTTACAGCTGTTGCAGCACCCTGCATACCGATAAACATACCCATAGCAGCTACTGTTGCACCAACTGCAGCACGGTTCTTGATAAAGTTTCCAAATGCTCTGAATACGTTAAACTTAGGCTTTTCTTCGCTGAGTGTAACTTCCTGCTCTACACGTATTTCGGTATTGCGAATCATAAACTGGAAACAAATGAATCCGAGAACACCCATAATCAGAGCTGCAATAAATACGCGTTCACCAATGAGGTTGTTTTCACTGTCATAAATAATGAAAGGAAGAATAACCATAGGAAGCATATTTCCGAAAATTGAGCCAATAGAACGCCATGCAGAGAGAGAAGCTCTGTCTTTAACGTCATTTGAAATCAAGCCCAGCAATGAGCCGTAAGGAACGTTTGCAACTGTGTAGAAAGCATCCCAAATAACGTAACCAGCAATGAAGATAATTGCCTTAGCAAAAACGGGTGCATCGGGGAAAGGAAGGAAGCAGCATGCACCACCTACAATCAAGCCGATAGAACCAGCCCATATGTAAGTAAGAAATTTATTTCTTTTATATTTGTGCTTGTCTGAATCCACCAGAGAACCAATCAAAGGGTCGTTGATAGCATCCCATACCTGAACGATAATAAGAAGTAACGCATACCACAAATCCATACCCATAAACTGAGTCCAGAAAATAGACATGGTGCTTTTAAGCGCAAAGCTCATGTTACAGCCAAGGTCACCTGCCGCGTAGGCAAGACAGTCCCTCATGCCAAACGTTCTCTTGCCGTTGGCATCGAGTTTAGGTTCTTTTTTCATAACACTTTTCCTCTTTTCTATAAAATCTTATAGCTTTCCTTCCAACAGTCACGCAGAAGGATTTCGTCACGTAAAGTATACGATATTTCGACGCAATGGAGTGAGTAATTTTTTTATATATTTTTGTATTTTTTTAATATTTTCATATTTTCACTGTTGCTTTTCAACAAAATTCACGATATAATAGATTCAGAAAATACAGAAAACGCACAATTCCGAAATAATACGTGACGTTTAAACGAGGATACAGTTATGTTTTATCAGAATGAATTGATTTTTTTATGCGAGGTTTTCAAGAAGAGTCATATCAACACACATATCGTTGAACTGTCTTCCCTGCAGAAATCCTTTACTGATAACGGAAAGCAGGATATATTCAATACGCCTGAGGTGTTTCGTGAAATTCTGTTTCCGATAAAATCTCATACAGTCTACCGAATTACCGATACCTTTGAATTCTGCTACCGTTTGTTGCTTTTGCCCGACACCGAAACGCCTACGGTCTTTTACGCAGGTCCTTTTCTGGCAAGTGCAATTACGCCCAACAAAATCATGGAAATCGGTGAGGCTCACGGCATTTCTGCGCAAAAGCAAAGATATTTTTCTGAATACTACGCAAGTATTCCCGTAATTCCAAACGATTCTCAGCTCTGGAGTGTGTTTGATACCTTTTGTGAAACCATATGGAAAAATTCTCTTTTTAATATTAATGATATTACTAAGGTTTCAAACAACGACAGTACCCCTGTAGAACGGTCTATGCATAGCTTAAAGCTTGACGATACCCTAGTGAACATAAAGGCAATCGAGCGCAGATACGCTTTTGAAAACGAAATGATACGGGCCGTTTTGTCGGGAAAGATACATATGGAATCAAAGTTCCAATCTGTCTTTTCAACTCAGTTTTTTGAAAAACGGCATTCCGATCCCATAAGAAACGCAAAGAATTACGGCGTTATAATGAACACTTTACTTCGTAAATCAGCCGAGCAGGGTGGTGTGCACCCAATCCACCTTGACCAGATTTCATCAAGCTTTGCGTTTAAAATCGAAAACCTATCGTCTCTTGGTGAGATATCGACGCTGATGAGTGAAATGTTCCGTACCTACTGTTCTTTAGTCAGAAAGCATTCCTTGCAGCCGTTCTCCCCAATCGTGCAAAACACAATGCTGATGATTGACGTAGACCTTTCTGCCGACCTCTCTCCTTGTATGCTGGCAGAGGCGCAAAATATAAGCCTCGGTTACCTTTCAACAGTGTTCAAAAAAGAAACCAAGGAAACTCTTTCTTCTTACATTAGAAAAAAGCGAATGGAATACGCTGCCCATTTGCTGGATACAACCAAACTGCAAATTCAAACGGTTGCACTTCATTGTGGAATTATGGACTCTCAGTATTTTTCAAAGCTGTTCAAGGCGCACCATAATCTGACTCCGTCAGAGTACAGAGCAAAAGCAAATACCAAACAATGATTTTAACTGTTTCTTACGACAGTTCAGCTCAATATTTACAAGTTTTCCGTCTGCCCTTTATAATACGATATTTTTTTAAAAATTTCTTATTTCTGTATTGACATTTCGAAAAAAATGAGTATAATAGATAACGTTGCTGGGAATACCCTGCAATATGCGAGAGTGGCGAAATTGGCAGACGCGCACGTTTGAGGGGCGTGTGGTTATCCGTACGGGTTCAAGTCCCGTCTCTCGCACCAAAACAAACAGA